>DASRQX010000417.1:0-3018 GCA_035696165.1 Acetobacteraceae bacterium
TGCGAGGCCAGGTCGTCGCCGCTTTCCGGCAGCCGCCCGCAGGCGAGTTTGAAGGCAGGGTCCTTGCGCAGATCATCGAGATCATCGGCGTCCGGATAGCCGCAAGCGATGGCAAAGACTCGGGCGCGCAGAATGTCGGCCATTGTATGGGTGATCAAGGCGGGGTCCCGATGGTCGGGAATGATCGCGGCCAACGTGTCGATCAGGCCAAGTCGCCTGTCCGCACCTGCCAAAAGCAAAACACCACCGTCGGAACTGATCAGGCCGCCATCGAATGCGGCAGTGATCTTCTTCTGGCAGATACTTGGCAAAAAGAAAGGCAGAAGTGTATCGTCGTCGGTGGCGGGCATGGCAGATTCTGTCCAGACATGGAGAGTGGCGTCGACAACCAATCTCTATGCGATTCCAGACGTTTGTACCATGCCCGTCAGCGAATCGCTGCTATGCGGTGAATAGGATGGGCTAAAGGGACGCGGTGAGGGGTATTCCTGTCCGGCAGCACCGTCTAAACTACTAAAATCGCGTCATGTTTCCCTAACCGGCCCACAGCTAGAGATAGAAAAACACGGCGACGGGAGGCACCGAGATAGACTATACGCGTTGAGAACCCGGCGCCGTATGCCTCCGGCTTTCACAGCGGAGGATCCCCGGAAGATCACAGACAAGGCCTGCGGAAGGAGAAGGGTGTTCAATGGCGTTCACATTGGCAATCCACGCCGGTGCCGGTGCGATGCAGCCGGAGAAGGAAATTCTACCCGCCATCCACGTTGGGCTGCGGGTGGCCCTGCACGCCGGGCACGCGGTACTGGCAGATGGTGGATCTGCGTTGGATAGCGTGACGGCAGCCGTGGTGGCGCTGGAGGACAATCCGCTGTTCAACGCGGGGCGTGGCTCGGTCCTGACAACCGAAGGGACGGCAGAGATGGAGGCGGCCGTCATGGAGGGGGCCGGGCGCCGGACGGGAGCTGTCGGTGGCATTACGGGCCCGCGAAATCCGGTGCTGGGGGCACGGATGGTGATGGAACGGTCCGAGCACGTGCTGATGGTTGGTGAGGGCGCGATGCGGTTTCTGCGCGACCATGACCTGCCGATGGAGACGGCGGATTATTTTGTGACTGAGCGGCGCCAGGCCGTGCTGAGAGCAGAGCTGGCCCGTCGCGTCGGCGGCCTCAAACCTGCGCGCGACAATGCGGCGAAGCACGGTACGGTCGGAGCCGTGGCCTGCGATCGAGCGGGGAATCTGGCGGCGGCGACATCAACCGGCGGAATGACCGCGAAGCTGCCGGGGCGGGTGAGCGACAGCCCGCTTATCGGGGCGGGAACCTTTGCCGATAACGCCACCTGTGCGGTTTCGGCCACCGGTCACGGTGAGTTCTTCATCCGCTGGGTGGTGGCCTACGATGTCGCCGCACGAATGCAGTATCTCGGCGAGACGCTGGAGCGAGCAGCCGAAAACGTGGTGGCTGGATTGGTGCAATTCGGCGGATCCGGCGGCCTGGTCGCGGTGGACCGCGACGGGCATATGGCCCTGCCGTTCAACAGCCCGGCGATGTATCGCGGCACGATTGGGGCGGACAGCACGGCACGGACGGCGATTTGGCGGGAGGCCATGGCCTAGCCTGGCTGCACCAGTCCCTTCACCGGCCGCGACTGTCCAACACGTTTGCCGTTGTCGCGACACCGTTACCCGACTGGGGGCAACAGGTTCTCCCCGAGTTCCTTGCTGAACTGATAGGCCTCCATCAGATCGGCCGAGCCATCGAATTCCGGCAGCGCGGAGAGCGCCGCGCGCATCCGGCGGGCAGCCGCCGCGCGATCGCCTAGTCGTTCGTCGAGACGCGCCTGGCTCAGCGCGATACGGGCGGCGAGCATCACACAACCCTGAGAATCCGCCAGGGTCTCGGCTTCCGCGAACAGCTTACGCGCGGCCTCGGTCGAGGCTGGGTCGGCAGCCAGCATCATCTCTCCGGTGACACGGAGCAGTTCCGGCATCCATGTGCCGAGACTGTCGCCCTCGAGCCCTGGTCTCTCCTCGATCATCGGGGCCAACGCGCGATCGGGCTGACCCAGCCCGCTCAGTATCTCGGCGCGCAAGCACAGGTAGACCGGAATATCCTCAATCGTCGCGGTCTCGCGCTGGCGGCCGAGGCCGTGTTCAAGTTCAGCAAGCCCGCGCACCGGATCGCCGGTCTGAGCAATCGCCCAGCCGCGAAAGATCAGACCCGCGGCGCCATGGTCAGCCATGCCATGCTCGGTTGTCAGCGCGATGAGGTGGTTGGCCCGGTCGATCACGCTAGCATAATCGCGGCGGTAAGCTTGGTGCAGCAACGTCATGCCTAACGCGTGCACGCGGCTGCCGAGGTGATCGAGTTTGGCTGCCCAGGTCATGCTTTGTGCGTCGTGATCAATTGCGCTCCTCAGGCGACCCAGCATCCAGTACGCCTGGGAGAGCGCGCCGTGCGCGCAGACCTTAGCGTCATGATTGCCATAGAGCCGGGCGTGGAAGCGGAAATCGCCGGTATC
Organism: Acetobacteraceae bacterium; assembly: GCA_035696165.1. Classification (GTDB taxonomy): domain Bacteria; phylum Pseudomonadota; class Alphaproteobacteria; order Acetobacterales; family Acetobacteraceae; genus Palsa-883. The sequence continues at coordinate 2,524 of DASRQX010000417.1, forward strand.
GTAACGCGCGAGGCCTGCCTCCGCATGCTCGCAGCACCGGGCGAACAACCCGACGTTCAGATGGCTCGCCCAATTACAGTGATGCGCCTCCAGCATCATGGCCGGATCGCCGCGGCTGCGCGCCCGGTTCAGCAGGCCCGTCGCCCGATCCAGGCTGGTCGGCAGGAGCCGCCACCAACCCCAGTAGATTGGAAAATACGCCTCGTCGTCGGGTCGGTCACGACAGAGCTCGTAAGCAGTCGTGACGAGTTGACGGGTCTCGGGCGCGTTGGGACCCATCAGGCCGCTCAACGCAGGACCAAGCAGGGCCGAAATCTGCAACCGCAACTGAATCCGTTGTTCTGTCGGTGCCAAAGCCTCCAGCGGCGACAGCGCTCGGCGCAGCATGCGAATCGCCTCGGTCAGGGCCGAGCGGGCCAGGCTTCGGCTTGCCGCTTCTAGCCAGTGGGGGGCGGCTTCCTCGGGCAGATCGGCTTCCGACAGGTGCAGCGCCAG
>DASRQX010000418.1:0-55879 GCA_035696165.1 Acetobacteraceae bacterium
CGGCGTGACCGGGTCGAGCAGGGTGATGCCCGCCATGATGAACGTGACCACGATCGCATTGGCGAACAGCAGCCGGCGGAATCCCATCAGGCGCAGCAGGGTGGACGACATCGGCCGCACGGTGATCGACCCGATCGCCGACGCGAAGGTCAGCATGCCCGAATGCAGCGGGCTGAGGCCGAAACCAAGCTGGAACAGCAGCGGCAGAAGGAACGGCACCGAGTTCATCCCGGTGCGGCAGATGCCGCCCACCAGCACGCCGATGCGAAACGTCCGGATGCGGAACAGCCCCAGGTCCAGCACGGGATTGGGATGACCGCGTGCGTGCCAGCCGTACAGGCTCAGCGCCAATGCGGCGGCGGCGAATGACGCCGCGATCACCGTTGGCGACAGCACATGGCGGCCGATATTCTCGAAGCCGAACTGCAGCGTCGCCAGGCCGATGCCGACGATGACGAACCCGCGCAGGTCGAAACGGCTGGGTTTGGTGGCGCGAAAATCCTCAGTGTAGCGCAGCGCCAGAGCGATCCCGACCAGACCCACCGGAATATTGACGTAGAAGATCCAGCGCCAGCTGAAATAGGTGGTGATGAAGCCGCCGAGCAACGGCCCCACCGTCGGGCCGATCAGCGCCGGGATCGCAACATAGGCCATCGCGCGTGCCAGGTCTTCCTTCGGGAAGGAGCGCAGCAGGATCAGCCGGCCCACAGGGCTGAGCATCGCCCCACCCATTCCCTGTAGCACACGCGTCACGACCAGGATCGGCAGGCTGGGCGCGAAGCCGGACAGCGCGGAACCCGCGGTGAACACGATGATCGCCGCGCAGAACACCCGGCGCGAACCATAACGGTCGGCGAACCACCCGCTGATCGGAATGAATACCGCCAGGCTGAGGATGTAGCTGGTGATTGCCAGGCTGAGCCGCACCGGCTCGGTGCCCAGGCTCTTCGCCATCGCCGGGATCGCAGTGGTGATGATCGTCGAGTCAAGCTGCTCCATGAAAAACGAGCAGGCGACCACGATGGGAATCAGCAGGCTGGGCTTCTTCGGTGGCGCTATGTCGGCTTGTGTCGTGTCGGGGGGCACCGCTTACCAGGCCATGTCGAGGATCTGCCGCACCACCGCCGGTCCGGTAATCTTGCGCGGGTTGGTGTGCACCCAGCGATCATGCATCGATCCCGCCGCGATGATGTCGAGCTGGTCGGCTTTCACGTCCACGGCGCGCAGTGTGCCGGGCAGGCCCAGATCGGCGACCAGTTCCGCCACCGCATCCGCCGCCGCCATGCCCGGCCGACGCATGGCCTCGGCCACCCAACGCTGGCGTTCCTCGGTTTCCGCAAGGTTGAAGCGCAGCACAGATGGCAACATGACGCACGAGGTGTAGCCGTGCGGCACGCCGGCGGTTCCGCCCAGCACATGGCCGATGCCGTGGCTGGCGCCCTTGGCCACACCGTTCTGCAATCCCGCGATCGACATCCAGGCGCCAAGCTGGCATTCCAGCCGCGCATCGAGATCGGCGGGGTTCCGCTTCACCGCGCGCAACCCGCGGCTGAGCAACCGCAGCGCATGCTGCGAGGCGCCGTCCGACATCGGTTGCGGATTGATCGCGCAGAGGTCTTCCACCGCGTGATCTACCGCGCGGATGCCGGTGGACAGGAACAGCCATTCCGGAGTGTGAACGGTTGCCGTGGGGTCCATGATCACCATGCGCGGCATCATCAGTGGATGCCCGTAGCTTTCCTTCACGTGCCGGATCGTGTCGGTGCAGCCGGCGAAATGGGTGAACTCGCCGGCCGAGAGCGTGGTGGGAATGGCGATCGAGCGCACTGGCGGCGACTTGATCGGCGCGCGCTCGGTGCGTCCGTCGGCGGCGGTGTGTGCGCGGAAATTGTCGAGCTGCGCCGGGTCGCTGACGTCGTTGCCCAGGCACAGCCCGACCATCTTCGCGGCGTCGGTCACCGACCCGCCGCCGACCGTCAGCAGCGCGTCGGCGCCGGCCGCCCGCGCCTCATTCGCCGCCGCGACCACGTCGGTGCGCGGCGTGTGCGAGCCGATCTTCGTGCACACGCCGGCCAGGCGATTGCCCAGCGCGGCGCGCACCTGGTCGATCACGTCGGTCTGGCGCGCCAGTGTGCCGGAGGCCAGCACATAGACGGCGTGCGCGCCGGCACCGTCAACGCCCGTGGCTATTTCCTCGGCGAGGGTCTCGGCGAAGGGGACGCCGTAGACCACCCGGTCCATCGGCGGGTAGCGATGCGTGCCGCGGATCATGTCTTCGGCTCGCCGAACGCGTCGAGCGCCGTGCATTCGGCGCGTTGGCCCTCGTAATCCGCGGCGATACGTTCGTAGAAACGCGCGGCGGCCTGGTAGAACTGCGCCGCGGCCGGGTCCTCGCCGACGAAGCCGGAGATTTCCTCCATCTCGGCGACCCAGCGATACGCTTTCGAATACATCTTCGGCATCGCCCGGGTCAGCCAACCATACAGCGCCGGCTGGCTGGCGGACAGTTCGGCGCGCAACGCGTCGGTGGTTCCGGCGCGCGCAGCGGCGAGCATCATCGCCGCGCCCAGCGCGGTGAAGCCCTTGGTGATGCCGGCATAGGACATCTTCATCGCCGAGGCCGCGCCGATCGGCCCGGCCTGCAACTTCACCTCCAGCCCGTATTTCTCCAGGTCCGCGACGCGCGAAGCGGCGGGTCCGGACACATATAGTTTGGTGCCCTTGCTGCCCGGCGTCGGCGGTCCGCCGATGATGCCGCCGTCGACGAAGGTCGCGCCGGTTTCCTCGATCGTGCGCGCGATGCGCAGAACCGTCGGCGGGCTGACCGCGTTGCAGTCGACGTAGATTGGTTTCTTCGCCGCCGCGCGCAGGGCGGGCGCGAGCCGGTCGGCCAACCCTTGTGCCTCGCCAGGCGGAACGATCGACAGGATGAGGTCGCACGCGGCGATCTGTTCGTCGGTGGCGCCTGTCATGCCGGCGGCCCTGGCGCGCTTGACCGATGCGTCGCTGCGGCCGCCGAGCGCGGTGCGCACCTCGATGCCGTTCTGTGCCAGGCGCGCGCCGACGCCGCTTCCCATCATGCCAGGCGCAATCACCGCGACAATTGGTTGCATGGCTCTGCTCCTTGCTGATCCGAGGCCCAAGCTTGTGCCCAAGCTCAGCGCAAGGCAATCATGCCCGACGGTGGAGGCGACCGTCAGCCGACGCAATCACCCCTCCGGCACCGCCACCATCACCTTCGCGGCGCGGCGCTCCGCCAGCACCAGCAGCAGGCCGGCCAGCAGGATCAGCCCCGCGCCCATGAACACCGCCGGCACCGGAATGTCTCCCCAGATCAAGTAGCCAAGGATGAACGCCCACAGCAGCGCGGTGTATTCCACTGTTGCCATCACCGAGGCCGGCGCATGGCGGCAGCCCTCGAACAAGGTGAACTGCGCCACCCCGCCGATGGCGCCGATCGCCAACAGCAGTCCGGCCTCCGACCATGTCGGCATCTGCCAGGTGAAGGCGCAGGCGATCCCGGTGGCGACCAGGAAGGTCCCGTTGGTGTACAGCATCTGCAGCATCGAGCTTTCGCGCCGGGCGATCCGCCGCATCAGGATGACGCCATAGCCCCACAGCGCCGCGGCGATCAGCACCAGCACGGCGGGCCACGACAGCCGCACGTCCAGCGGGTCTGTCGCCATGACGATGCCGGCGAAGCCGACCAGCACCGAGCCCCAGCGGGCCGGCGTTACGCGCTCATTCAGCAGCGGTCCGGCCAGCAGCGTCACCGCGAGTGGCGAGGCAAAGTATAGACTCAGCAATTGCGCCAACGGCAGCCAGCGCGAGGCGGAATAATAGCACAGCCAGGCCACCAGGGTGATCACGCCCCGCAGCGCCAGATTGGCTTTCAGCGGTGTGGCGCGGGCACGGGCGAGCAGCTTCGTCCGGCCGAGCGCCAGGCAGAAGATGACGATGGTCAGGCTGCGGCAAAACAGCACCTGCCAGATCGGCATCTCGGCGACCAGCCACTTGATGGTGGCGTCGTGCATCGAGAACATGCCGTACGCCAACACCCCCAGGCCGATGCCGATTGTCGGTGTCTCGATTGCAGTTGCCCGGCGCATGGCGTTCCCCACTCGTCATGTCCCGGCGCGGTCGTAGTCTGACCGTTCTCATGCCGCAACCGCGAACGGTGCAACGCAGCCTCTCATGTCCCTGGTTGAGCTGTCCCGCTGCAAGTTCGCGGTCTGTCGCGCAGTTATTATGGCGTGCACGCGCTGCGCGGTGTCGACCTGACGGTGCATGTGGCACGGAAGGGAACGGTGGCGGTTCATAGATTGACGATCGTCAGCAGAGATGTGTGAATCCCACGAACCAACCAGGAGAGGACGACGATGCAGATCGCCGCCGCGATGTTCTTCACCGACTACTCGATGTCACCCGCCGAGCTGGCCCCGGCGCTGGAGGCGCGCGGGTTCGAATCGCTGTGGGCGCCGGAGCATTCGCACATTCCCCTGACGCGCAAGACGCCGTTCGCCGGGGGTGGCGAACTGCCGAAGAAATACTACGACGCGATGGACCCGTTCGTGACGCTGACCGCGGCGGCGGCGGTGACGAAGACGTTGAAGCTGGGCACCGGCATCTGCCTTGTGGTGCAGCGCGATCCGATCCAGACGGCGAAACTGGTGGCCTCGATCGATCAGGTTTCCGGCGGGCGGTTTCTGTTCGGTATCGGCAACGGCTGGAACCAGGACGAGATCGAGAACCACGGCACGACGTTCGCCACGCGCCACAAGCTGGCGCGCGAGCGGGTCGAGGCGATGCAAGCGATCTGGACCCAGACCAAGTCCGAGTATCACGGGGAGTTCGTAAATTTCGACCCGATGATGGTATGGCCAAAGCCGGTGCAGAAGCCGCATCCGCCGATCATCGTCGGTGGCGCGTTCCCTTACGCGGCGCGTCGGGCGATCCGCTATGGCAACGGCTGGATCCCCCACAAGAGCCGGCCGCAATACGGCGACGTGAGCGACTTCCTGCCGCAGTTTCGCCAGATGGCGGCTGAGGCCGGGCGCGGGCCGGACGATCTGCCGGTGACGATCTGGGGTCCCGGCGAGGACGCGGACCAGTTGCGCCGCTACCGCGACATGGGCGTCGCGCGGGTGGTGGTCAGTCTGGAGTCGGAAAAGGCCGACAAGATCCTGCCGGAACTGGATCGCTGGGCGAAACTTATTCCGACATTGTAATGCCAGACGCCGAGGCCCCAGACGCCGGTGCCATTGACTCTCGGTTCGCTCGCGCCCCCGGCCATGACGGCAAGGGGGGGGCGCGGCGAAGGGTTGCGACGCCGCAACGACACGCACCGTCGCCACCGCGCGGCGGTCACGCCGCTGCCAGGCGAACGGCGCCATGACGCAGCATCCCGGTCGCGCCTGTCAGCAGGATTGCGGTGCCGCACAGCGCCACCGTTCCCGGCACGCCGACCGTCTGAAACAGACCCGGCGTCAGCAGCATCCCGACCAGTAGGCCGAAATTGGTCATCGCCATGTGGGCCCGCATCGCCGCGGCCATATCGCTGACGGCCAGCAGCGTCTGGCGCAGCGTGGCGATGGTGATGTCGCTCATTGGCCCGCCGATGGCGGCCAGTCCGGCGGCCACCATGAAACACGGCAGCCGGGACGCCGGTGGGAGCGGCAGCGCCGTCGCCGCGCCCAGCAACAGGATCCCGCTGCCGACGATCATGTTGCCGCTGAATATCCTCAGCCCCGGGCGCATCGGCAGCGTCAGGTTGCCCACCACCAGGGTCGCCAACAGGTTGGTGCAGCCATAGGCGGAGATCACCAGCCCGTAGGCGCTCAGTCCGGAACCGCCCGGCCCGTGAACGCCCAGGTGTTCGATCGCCAGCGGCAGGCCGAGGAACATCGCGGCGTACCACGCGCCGTTGTTCACGAAGGTCGATCCCAGCACGTACCCCAGCAGCGCATGCCGGCGTAGGGCGCGAAATCCGCGGGCGATGGCCGTGCCGATGGTCCCGGGCGCAGGCGGTGCGGCACGCGGCAAAGGCCGTAGCCGGCCGATCAATCCGATGGCGGTCGCCGAGGCCAGGAAGGTTGCGGCGTCCAGCGTCAGGAAATGCACCAGGGGCAGCCAACCGGCGAGCACCGCCACCACACCCGGCCCGAGCAGCCGCGCGATCCGGTCGGTCGAGTCCAGCAACCCGTTGGTCGCCGGCAGCAATGTCCGATCGGGGACCAGCCCGGGCAGCGTCGCTTGCAGGGCCGGGCGAAACAGCGCCTGGCCGGCAGCCAGTACCAGCACGGCGAGTACGAGGCCCCAGGCCGGTGGGCGCCCGACCGTCTGCCAGGCCGCAACGACCACCACCAGCACCGCCGCGCGTGACAAGTCGGCGGCGATCATCACCGATCGGTCCGCTCGCCGATCCGCCCAATGGCCGCTGCCCAGCAACGTGACCAGAACGGTTGCCGCCTGCAACGCACCCAGATACCCCGCCGCGGCGCCGAACACTGCCACCGCGATCCAGCTCAGCGCCACCGCGTAAAGTTGATCACCCACCGCCGAGGTCACCAAGCCGCCCCAGAGCAGGGCGATCGGTGGGTCGTGGAGCGGGCGAAGAAGGCGCATTTGTGATCCAGAATTGCGAGTCGATCGCAACGCAAATGCGTCGTAATGTCAAGTCGAGTCGCAGGGCGCCGGGCGGGTGCAAGGGCGGGCGGCACATCGGTGAGGCTCGACATCGGCCCCGTGTAGGACTTCGACCCCAGATTAGGTGAGGACGCTTGGTGGTGGGCGGCGCCGCGGCCAGTAAGGCGGCGGAAGGCGCTTCGCTTTTCCGCCTTACGATTTCTACGACATTTGGCCCCTGTCGTGGGCCATCGGCACTGAGGGCGGCGTGGGCTATAGACTGACGCGTATGATCCACCCCGAGTATGACCGCGTGCTGCCGTCGGTGTTGCGATGCTGTCTGCTGCTGGCCACGTTGCTCGCCGGACCGGCTGCGCATGCCCAGGCGCCGGCCGAGACAGGCCTGCCCGCGGGGCGCTCCGCCCCGGCGACACCGCCGGCCCCGAAGCCGCCGCCAGCGGAGGTCACCACGCATCACACGCTGGATCTTCCCGGGCCGCCGGGCCGAACGTTGCATTTCAGCGCGACTGCCGGGGCGATACGGCTGACCGACGGCAAGGGGGCACCACGCGCCGATGTCGCTTTCATCGCCTATCAGCTCGAAGGTACCGAGGCGCGCAGTCGCAAGGTAACGTTCGTACTGAACGGCGGGCCGGGCTTTGCGTCCGGCTGGCTGCAGGTCGGTGCGGTGGGGCCGTGGCGGATCCCGCTGGGGGGTGATGCGACCGCGCCCTCGGCCTCGCCGGAGCCGATCCCGAATGCTGAGACCTGGCTGGATTTCACCGACCTGGTGTTCATCGATCCGGTCGATACCGGCTATTCGCGGGTGCTGACGACCAACGACGACGCGCGCAAGCGGCTGTTCTCGGTCGATGGGGATATCGCGTATCTGGCCGAAACGATCCGCCGCTGGCTGGACCGGTTCGATCGCGCTGTCTCGCCGAAATACCTGCTGGGTGAGAGCTACGGCGGCTTCCGTGCGCCGCGGCTGGTGCGCGAGTTGGCGTCGGTGCAGGACGTCGGCGTGTCCGGACTGGTGCTGGTATCGCCGGCGCTTGATATCGGCGGGCGAAGCTGGGCGTTCGACCCGTTCTATTTCGCCGACCGGCTGCCCTCGATGGCGGCGGCGGCGCGCGCCGCGCATGGGCCCCATGGGGGGTCTGTGAGCGGGGGGCCAGCGCCTGGGGGGTCAGTGACCGTCGTGGGACCAGTGACTGTTGTGGGGTCAGTGGCTGCGGGGCCAGCGGCCGGGGGATCCGTAACGGCGGGCTCGGTGACCCGCGCTCAGCTTGCCGACGTGGAGCACTATGCCGCGACGGATTTCCTGGTGGATGCAACGAAGGGCGAGAGCGACCCGGCGGCGATCGAACGGCGCAGCGCGCGGGTGGCGGAGTTGACCGGCCTCGATCCAGTGGTGGTGCGGCGCTACCACGGGCTGATCAACAATGAGGTGTTCCTGCGCGAGTTGGATCGCCCGACGGGGCGCGTCGGCAGCGCGTATGACGCGACGATCACCAGTGCCGATCCATGGCCGCTGTCGACGGTGAGCGAGCATGCCGACCCGGTGCTGGAAGGACTGAAGCCGACGGTCGGCAGCGCCATGGTGGCGATCTACGAGACGCAGCTCAATTGGCGCCCCGAGTTGGTGTATCGGCTGGAAAGCCCGACTGCGTTCCGGCAATGGGACTGGGGGCACGGCATGATGAACCAGCCGCAGTCGATGGGCATGATGCGGGCCGCGCTGGCGCTCGATCCGCACCTGCATGTGCTGATCGCCCACGGGCTGTTCGACCTGATCACGCCGTATTTCGCGACGCAGTTGCTGCTGAACCAGTTGCCGCAGGCGGGGCTGGGGGAGCGGGTGCGGCTGGTGACCTATCCGGGCGGGCACATGTTCTACACGCAGGATGCCTCGCGCGCGGCGTTCCGGGAGGCGGCTCGGAAGTTGATTGAGGGGGAGTAGGGTTGATTGGTCAGGTACCCACTGGTTGCCGCGACCATGCTCCATCCGCCGCGCATGGTTCCTGGGATTGACGAAGCCCTCGACGCGATCCCCAATCGGGCCTGTCGCGCCAGGCGATGGCCGGGCAATGAACGACGATGGCAGCGCCGCCGCTCGCGCGCCAAGGGGGAAATAATATGACGAAGACGTTACGTCTGCTGTCAGCGATGCTGCTGGTTGCCGGATCGTTCCTGGCGCACGGCGCGGCGTGCGCCGAGCAGGTGAAGCTGACCTGGTTCATGTGGTCGGGATCGACGGCTGACGTCGAGGCGTGGCAGCACGTCGCGTCCCTGGTCACCGAGAAATACCCGGACATCGCGGTTGAGTTCCAGACTGCCTCGTGGATGGATTACTGGACCAAGTTGCCGGCGCTGGCCGCTGCCGGTCAGTTGCCGGACATCATCAGCCTGCAAAGCATGCGCGCCCCAGGCTTCGCCGACCTGATGCTGCCGTTGGACGCACGTATCAAGGCCGACAACTTCGACATCCGCGCATTCGACCCTTCGATCATTCAGGGCCTGCAGAAGAATGGGCACCAGTTTGCGCTGCCGTACGATTTCGGCCCATGGGTCATGTTCTATAATTACGACTGGTTCACCAAGGCTGGCGTTGCGCTGCCCAGGCCGGGCTGGACCGCCGATGACTTCGTGCGCGCGGCAAAGGCGCTGACGCATGATGGCAAGTTCGGCACGGCCGTCCCGGTGCCGGACGCCTTCATGGCCTTTGCGACCTCGAGCGGCGCGCATTTTCTGAACGACCAAGGGCAGCCTGATCTGACGAATCCCGGAATGAAGGCCGCATTCGCGAACTACGTTGCGCTGGCCACCACCGAGAAGGTGGCACCCGTCTATCCCTCCAGCGGCACGATTTCGTCACTGATCGCCAACGGGCGCTTCACCGCCGGTGATATTGCAATGTACGTTGATGGGCCCTGGCAGTTGTTGAACATCAGGAAGAAGGCGAGTTTCAAGGTGGGTGTTGCCCCGTTACCGGTGCGCCAGGCGGGCAGCATAACACTCAGTGCGGGGTCGGGCTTCGGCATTGCCATCACCAGCCGGCATCCCGAGCAGGCGTGGAAGGCGATCCAGGTGTTGACCGGACCGGATGCGGAGCGTTTTCTTGCCTCTGCCGGTCGCGCGTTCGCGGCGCGCACGGCGTATCAGGTCTATTGGTACGATACCGCGGCGAAGGATGTAGAGGGTGCGCACGAGGCGCTGTCCGCGGCGTTAAAAAACGCGCGGCCATACGTGACGTCACCGAACTGGAATACTGTCGCGAGCCTGTTCGAGCAGTATGCGCCGGTTGCTTTCGCGGGATCCCAGCCGCCGGATAAGTTATTGGAGACGATCCAGTCCTTGGCCACGCAATGATGCCACGACGCTGACCCCGCGGTGTGGGGCAACGGACCTTCTACACGGGTCCCCGGGCGCGTGGTGCCGGCGGGCCGCGTGGTGCGGGCGGATCGCGCGGTGCCGGCGGGTCGTGTGGTGCGGTCGGGCCGACCCGATGCGACGCGCCGGCGGCGCCGTCCGCGCGGAGACCTGGGAACCGCAATTTGCTTCCTGCTGCCGAGCCTTTGCGGGCTGCTGGCGTTTCTTATCCTGCCATTGCTCGCCTCATTGCTGCTGAGCTTCAGCAACTGGCAGATTATCGGCAGTCCCAGCTTTGTCGGTTTCAGCAACTATGTCACGTTGTTCACGCGCGATCCGGTGTTCTGGGAGGTTTTTGGCAACACGCTGTTGTATACGGCAGAATACCTTGTCCTGAACATCGTTATTTCGGTAACGATGGCAGTGTGGATCGGCAGCCTTTCCTGGGGACGTCGGCTGTTCAGGGTGATCTTTTTCCTGCCGGTATTCACGCCGCTGGTGGGGTCGGCGCTGGTCTGGCTGCTGATTTTCATGCCGGGCGGCATGCTGGAAAATGTCTCCGCCATGCTGCGAGTGCCGATACCGAACCTGGTGACCAACAGCCACCTGGCGATTCAGGCGGTGATCATTGCGTCGCTGTGGTCGCACTTCGGCTACAACTTGCTGCTGTTCTCGGCCGCGCTGGAATCGATCGAGGGGTCATACCTTGATGCGGCGGCGGTTGATGGCGCAAATGGCTGGCAACGTTTTTGGCGGATCAGGCTGCCGTTGATTTCGCCGGCGCTGTTCTTCGGCACGGTGCTGACGGCGATCAGCGGCCTGCAAGTCTTCGACCAGGTCTACGCGCTGACGCGTGGCGGGCCTGGGTCCGCCAGTTCGACGTTGGGCTATGCCATCTATACCCAGGGCTTTGTCAGTTACCGGCTGGGCAATGCCTCGGCAATCGCCTGGGTGCTGTTCCTGATTATCATGCTACTGACCGCATTGCAGCTCCGGCTGCAGCGGCGCTGGGTGCATTATGACCTCTGAAGTCATCGGTCGCAGCGCGGCACGCCGCGTATGGCAGGTGCTTTTGCAGGTCGGGATCGTCCCGCTGGCGCTGCTATTCCTGTTTCCGTTTTTCTGGATGCTGTCCAACGCGCTGCGCAGTGATGCCGAAGTGTTCGCGTCACCGCCCCGCCTGCTGCCGCACGTCTTCCTGTGGGGCAACTTCGTGCAGGCCTGGCGCTATCTGCCGTTCGGCCGTTTCTTTTTCAACAGCTTTGTCGTGGCAACCGCGATCACCGCGATCGTGCTCGTGGTGTCCAGCCTCGCCGGCTACGCGTTTGCGCGGATCCGCTTCCGGGGTCGCGGCAGTCTGTTCGTGGTCTACCTCGCGACGCTGATGGTGCCGCAGTCCGTCATCGTCATCCCACTGTTCCTGATGATGAGCTGGCTGGGCTGGGTGAACACCTACCAGGCATTGATCATTCCGATGGCGTTCAGCTCTTTCGGCACATTCCTGCTGCGGCAGTTCTTCCTGGGCATTCCGCCGGAGCTGGAGGAAGCGGCCATGCTCGAGGGCGCGTCGCGGCTGCGCATCCTGCTCAGTATTTTCCTGCCGCTTTCGACGTCGGCGCTCGGCCTGCTTGCGCAGTTCACCTTCATTGCGCAGTGGAACTCTTTTCTGTGGCCGCTGATCGTGGTACAGGGGCCGGAGCACGCGACGATCCCGCTCGGCCTGACGCTGTTTCAGGGCCAGCAGGGCACGCAGTGGAATTACATGATGGCCGGGGCCGCGATTTCGATGGTGCCGGGCCTGTTGCTGACGGGGCTGCTGCATCGCTATATCTTCAAGGGGATCGCGATCGGCTCGGGCTTTGGCGGTCGCTGAAGTGGGCTGGACAGCGCGATGCCGCCAAGGGAAATGGGTGGGGAAACGCGTTTCGTGGATGAAGGAAGGACGATGCCAGAGTCCCGGCTGCTGACCGACGAGCAGATGCAGCGTTTTATCGCGCACGGCTATCTGTGCCTGCCGAGCGAACTGCCGGCAAGCTTCCATCGCAGGCTCTATGAACGCTTCGATGCCCTGATCGGCATTGACGAACGCAGCAACAACCCCGGGAACAACCTGCTGCCGCTGGTGCCGGAACTCAACGAGGTGTTTGCCGATCCTGTCGTTACCGGGGCGCTGATCAGCGTCGTCGGCCGCAACTACGTCATGCATCCGCATCGTGCGCTGCACAACAATATGCCAGGCTCCGAGGCGCAAAACCTGCACAAGGACAGTTACTGGGGATACCGCAGCCGGGTGCGCAACCATCGCTCGCGTTGGGCGATGGTGATGTACGTGCCGCAGGCGACGCCGCTGCAGCAAGGGCCGACCGGGGTGGTGCCGGGAAGCCACTACCAGACGCGCCGGCCGGACCCGGCCCTGATGCCGGAGGTGCCTGGGGAGCTGCAGGCGGGCGGCTTCCTGCTGATCCACTATGACATCTGGCATCGCAAGATGAAGAACCTCACCAATCGCAATCGCTTCATGATGAAGTTCGAGTTTGCGCGGACCGAGAACCCGGCTTCGCCGAGTTGGGATCATCGTGATGCGCGCTGGAGTCTTGGCGACACGCCTGGTGTCGATATGTCCTCGGTCTGGCTGCGCCAATGGCGCTGGCTGCTCGGCGCTACCGCCGAGCCGTTGTGCGCGCCGCTGCGCGCGGCCGCTTTGGCGGAGGCCGTGGCTGATCTTTCGCACGCCGATCCGCATCGTCGGCTTGCCGCCATCAACGCGATCGCGGCCAGTCCGCAAGCAGCCCGCGAGATGCTGCCGGGGCTGCGCGCGAGGCTCGACGATGCCTGCGACCCGGTGGCGATCGCCGCGGCCTATGCCATGGCGCGGGCGGGCGAGGCCGCTGTCCCGCTGCTGCACGATGCAATCCTGGCCAACGACGGCCCACATGTGGAGGAACGCGGCAGCCAGGATGTCCCGCCCGATTATCTTACCAACGAGGAACGGATCGCTTGCGCGGCATGCTACGGGCTGCTGGAGGTCGGCGGTGCGGCGGTGTCGGCGTTGTTTGACTTGCTGGCGTGCGGCCAAGCCCGTGCGCGCAAGCTTGCGGTCCACGCGCTGGGCGAGATCGCCGATACCGACGACGCGGTGACCCGCGCGCTTTGCGCCGCAACGACGGATGCCGAGGCGACGGTGCGGGTCAACGCGGTAGAGGCGCTGGGGTGGAAACCGAGTACGCCGGCGAGCCTCGCCGCCCTTACGCAGGCGCTGCGGGACACCGCGGCGGATGTGCGCTTTTCAGCGGCCTTCGCGCTTGGGCAACTGGGCCCTGCCGCCGAGGCGGCGGTGGCTTCGCTCGAAGTGGCGCTGGCTGACGAGAACCGTTACGTGCCTGGCTATGCCGTCGAGGCACTGGAAAGGATCGCGTCGCCCCGTGCGCTGCGGGCCTTGGTGCCGTTTCTCAAGTCGGCCCGCTGGTGCGCGCACACTTCGCCGGCGAGCATTTACTAGTGACGAGCTTACGCTCACGCACACGACCCGAGCGTTGGCGTCGGACCATCCAAGCAGCGCCTGGAATGCAAATCTGCTGGTCATTCCATCGAATTCTATCGGCTGGCGTCATCAATCCGGGTCCAGCACGCGGCGCAGCACGCCAGCGGGATTGGTGAGGAAAGCGCGGGTGACGCGGACGTGCTCCAGGTCGTCCCAGGCGGCTTGGCGCAACACACCGCCCCGCGCCAGCAGGATCGTTGCGCCAGGCAGTGCCATCAGGATCGGCGAGTGGGTGGCGATGACGAACTGGCAGCCCTGGGCCACGCAATCGGCCAGCACGGCGATCAGGGCCAACACGCGCGACGGCGACAGCGGGGTCTCGGGTTCGTCGAGGAAAAACAGACCGTTCGGCACCAGCCGCGTGCGCAGCAACGCCAGGAAGGTCTCGCCGTGTGAGCGCGCGTCGGGATTGTCGCCGTAGCGCTGCGTCAGCGCGGCACGCTGGCCGCGGGCCATCGCGGTGGCCCGGTCGCGTCCGGAGCGTTCCGGCAGTTGGGCAAGCTCCTGCTCGATCGCATTGAGGCCGTCCATGTCCGCGATCAGGCGGCCGGTGTAGCCGAACACGCCCTCGGCACGCAGGAATAGCCTGGTGCGGGCGTGCCGGCTGCGGGCGAAGACAAAGGCGGCGGCGAAGTCGCGCGCGGCCTGCAGAGTGGGGTCGCGACGCAGGTCCCGGCTGCCGGCGGCGACCGCGTCCATGCCGGCGGCGATGCCCTCCAGCAAGGTAGATTTGCCGCTGCCGTTCTCGCCAACCAGGAAGGTGACCGGGGTGGTGAAGGCGAGCTCGGTCAGGTCGCAGATGAGCGGCAGCGACCAGGGGAAGGCCGCCGGGTCGATCATGGCGTCTGGCCGGCGGCGGAGGGACGACAGGAAGACCATCGATGGTCATTTCCATAGTATAATGACCGCCTGCAACAATCTGGCGCAGGGGTCGCGGTGCAAGCAGCGGTCAAATGCTGCAATGGTTCATGTGCCAGGGGGGGTCATGTGCCGGGCGCGCTGCATCACGACGCGTAGGCCGGCTCCTGCGCGTCCAGCGTTGCCTTGATATCCTCCAGCAGCAGGTCCGCGTTCACCGTGAAGCGGGTGAATTGATCATGCGTGTCACGCGCCGTCGCATCGGGCATCACGCTCAGGGGCCGGCCGGTTTGCATCGCCAGGACCTGTACCTGACAGGCACGCTCCAGGTAGTAGAAATCATCGAGCGCCTGAGCGACGGTTGGCCCGACGACAACCACGCCGTGATTGGCCAGGAACAGGATCTTCTTGCTCCCCATGGCGGCGGCCATGCGCTCGCCTTCCACGGTCGCCTCGGCGATACCGTTGTAGTGGTCGTCGTAGGCGATGTCGCCGAAGAACCTGGCGGCGTTCTGATGGATCATCTGCAGCCGGCCGCCCTCGATAGCGGTCAGCGCGGTGGAATAGGGCGCGTGCAGGTGCAGCACCACCTTGGCCGCCGGATGCAGCAAATGGATCCGCGTGTGGATCGCGAAACCCGAGGTGGGGGGCCGACCGGTGCCTTCCAGCGTCTTGCCGTGCTCGTCGATCACCAGCAGGCCGCTGGCGGTGATGCGATGGAACCCAACGCCCTTCGGATTGATCAGGAAACGACGGCCGGGCAACATGACGGTGAAGTGATTGCAGACGCCCTCATGCAGGTCGAGGCGGGCGATCCAGCGCAAGGCGGCGGCCAGATCGGTGCGCGCCTGCTGGGCTTCGGCTTGGTTGTCCATCATCTCGATCTCCATGCGTGAGCCATCAGAAGGTAAGTTCGGCCGGCACCTGCTCGGGCGTCACGCCGTTGAGCGCCAGACCGGCGATCATCTGGTCGCGGATCGTTCCGATGCCTCGGTTGAAGTCGATCCAGGCATTGACGACCTCGACGAAGCGCGTGTCCGGCTCGCGCTGCACGCCGTAGCAGGCTGGCAGCGAGACCGTCGGCGAGGTCAGCAAATGATACGGACCGAGATTGGGGTTCTTGCCGACGATGCCCAGGCCGACCGTGGTGGCCAGCACCTGCGCGTCAATACGGCCGGCCTGCAGCGCCAGGATGCAGTCGTCGGTGGTCTTGAACCCGGTGAGCTGGGCTTTCGGGGCGAAGCGGCGGGCGCAGGTCTCGTGCAGCGATCCCAGATCGAAGGCAACGCGGATATCGGGCTTGTTGAGATCGCCCCAGGTCTTTGGATCGAACCCCGCTTTGGCGATGCAGCCGTATGGGGCGACGATGTAGGGGCGGGTGAAACCGATGGCCAGCGCGCGCTGCGGTGTCGGGTTGAGCGCGAAGGCGATGTCGACCTTGTTGGACTGCACGTCCAGCACGGAGTTGCCGAAGGTCGTTTCGACATAGACGAGCTCGGCGCTCCAGATGCCGGCGATGCTCGTTGCCATTTCGATCGCGGCCCCTTTCCAGGCGCCAGTCAAGGCGTCCTTCTGGAAATAGGGTGGGCTGTTGGCAACCACCGGGATGCGCAATTGCTTCGTCCGGGTGACACGGTCGAGCGTGCTCTCGGTCACGGTCTGCGCCTTGGCGGACCCCACGAAGAACATCGCAGGCAGAGCGGCGGCGGCGGCGAAGCCGCGTCGGGTCGGACGATGGGTCATGGCGGTCTCCTGGCTGGTTCGGCCGGACGGTTGCGCCGGCAGGGTACGCCGACGAGGGGACTCCCGGCACCTTCCGTCTCGGGCTTGGCACCGTCAGCAATCACGCAGGGATTCTACCACGGAGAAGCAAACAGCACTACGAAGCGTGATGTGATTGGACCGGTGCGAATGTCGCAAGCCAACGCCTGACACGCGTAAAACCTACGGAGTCGGACCAACCGTTTTCGCGACGCCTGCCGCGCCGGAGGTCTAACGGCTGGCTGCGATGTCGTTCGATACGTCCCACAGCTTGATCGTCTTGTCGTCGTTGCCCGCGGCAAGCGTCCGCCCGTCCGGCGAAAACGCAACTGACTCCACGGCGTTGGCATGGCCGTTCAGCGTGCGCAGAAGCTGGCCGCTCGTTGCGTCCCACAGCTTGATCGTGCCGTCCCAACTCGCGGATGCGAGTGTTCGGCCATTCGGCGAGAACACAACGAACTCCACGCGATTGGCGTGGCCGGTCAGCGTGTGCAGCGGCTTGCCGGTCGCCACATCCCACAGCTTGATCGTGTTGTCCCAACTCCCGGAGCCGAGCGTCCGACCATCCGGCGAAAGCGCGACCGAATCGACCACGGCAGTATGGCCGGTCAGCGTCCCCAGCAGTTGACCGGTCGTTGCATCCCACAGCTTGATCGTCTTGTCCGCGCTGCCTGACGCGAGGGTGCCGCCGCCGGGAGAAAACGCCACCGAATTGATCAGATTGGTATGGCCCGTCAGCGTGCGCAGCAGTTGGCCGGTCGCCGCGTCCCACAGTTTGATTGTGTCGTCCCAGCTTCCCGAGGCGAGCGTCCGCCCGTCCGGCGAAGCCGCGACCGAGCCAACGACATCGGTGTGACCGGTCAGCGTGCGCCGAAGCTGACCGTTCGTTGCGTCCCACAGCTTGATCGAGTCGTCCCAACTGCCCGAGGCGAGCGTGCGCCCGCTGGCCATGAACGCGACGGACCCGACGGCGTCGAGATGGCCCGTCAACGTACGCAGCAGTTGGCCGGTCGCCACGTCCCACAGCTTGGTCGTGTTGTCCGCGCTGCCGGAGGCCAGCGTCCGCCCGGCCGGCGCAAACGCAACGGTCTCAACGCGATTGGTGTGGCCGGTCAGCGTGCGAAAGGCCGCGGCGGCCTCCTGGTGGTTGATCTGAAACAAAAACAAGGCGCCCAGCGCCACTGCCGTCACGGCAGCCGCAATGATCGAGGTCAGCGCGACGGCTCTGCGACCCGGGGTCCGGAGCACGCCGCCCAGCGCCGACGGTTGCGCCGACACCCTGGCCACGAGGCCCGACGCGAGCCTGGCGGCACTGCGGCGCCGGGCCTGGAGCACGCCGCACAGCGCCCGCTCCGCCGCCGCCATGCTGGACACGATGACCGAGACCACCGCAGCGGCCCTGTCGGCGAGCGACGAGCGCTCCCGCTGCCGCTCTTCCACCACGGCGTCTCGATCCGCTCCGCCGTTCGTCCGCGCTCGTTCCTGTCGGCGGCGGCGCTCCTCCTGCTGCCGCTGGAGCTCCTCGTCTTGCCGCTGGCGCTCCGCCTCCGCTGCCCGCAGCGTGCGTTCTTGCCGCTGCCTTTCACCCTCGCGTCGTCGCTGCAGGTCGATCTCATCCTGCCGGCGTTGCCGCTCCGCCACTTCCGACGGATCCGGGCGGGTCAACGCTTCCGCGATCTTGCTGCACAGCCGCTCGATCGCCTCGCTGACCCGGGTCGCGTAAACGTCGCGGTGGCGGAATTCCCGCCAATCGACGTATTGCCGCCGGGCGATCATCGAGAGTACCGGTTCGTCTTGCGACCTTGCATCATCCGCGAGCCCGGGAACCCTGATGTAGAGGATGGGAAAAACCAGGTCGTTTCGCCCCAGCGCCTGCTCACGGGCCAGAAAGGATTCAAATTCGAATTGGCAGAACGGGCTGCGAACCGAGGTCGGCGTGATGATCGGGACAAAAAACACCGATTGGGCGACAGCAGCGTTGATTTCCGATTCCCAGAGCTTGCCTGGGGCGATGGCCTCCTTGTCCTGCCACAGGCGAAAGTCTCGCGCGGAGCGGCCGAGCTGGCCGCGTAACTCGCGTTGGATACGGTCGCGCAATGCGGACAGCGCGCCCTTGGAATCCACGTCGTCTTCACGTGAACAGCTGAAGAAGCCGACGAGTTCCCTGTGCTCGGCTAATGCGGGCATTGGGCCGCTTGTCCGGCATCGCCGATGTACGCCTGCGCGGGGTCCGGAAATCCGTGGGAGGCGGCGTTCCGGTCGTGCGGCCGCGCCACCGCGCCGGGGGGATATGGCTCCGCCATGCACAGCCAACGTATCGCTCGGAGCGTCAAAACCATCGCCGCTCCATTCTCCGATATGGTGAATTACGCGGGCGGATCGACCACGCCGTCAAGCGGTCGATCATGGGCCTACGGGATCGTCTCGATCCGGCTGCGCCGGATGACGTTCAGCCGCACTAGCGCCGGTTCGGCCGGTCGCCGTGAAGGCCGGACGTGTGCCTCATCGCGCGGGTCGGAGTGAAAGGTGATGGCAGTTTGAAAGCCGCCCTACGTTGCCCGCCGCCGTGCAACTTAAGCCGCGCCTGTCGCGCCCCTACCGCACAGTCACCACCCGTAGCGCGTTCGTCGTACCAACCTGGCCGAACGGCAAGCCGGCGGTCACCACGATCTCTGCCCCCTGCTGGGCGAAGCCTTCGCTGTGGGCAACCTTCACCGCCCGCGCGACCGCCTCGGACAGCGAGTGCGCGTCCGGCGTCACCACCGCATGCACGCCCCACACCACGGCCAACCGGCGGGCGGTGTCCAGGTTGGGGGTCAGGCCGATGATCGGCGCCTCGGGCCGCTCGCGCGCGACGCGCACCGCGGTGGAGCCGGACGCGGTGAAGGCGACGATCGCCGCGGCGTCGATGGTGTGGCAGACCTGCCGCGCGGCGGCGGCGATGGCGTCGGCGGTGGCGTGCTCGGGGGCGGGGCGCGATGCCTCGATGCCGGCGCGCCAGCCCGGGTCCTGTTCCACCCTTGCGACGATGCGGTCCATCATGTTCACCGCCTCGAACGGGTACTGGCCGGCGGCGGTCTCGGCCGACAGCATCACGCAATCGGCGCCGTCATACACGGCAGTGGCGACGTCGGAGGCCTCGGCGCGGGTCGGCGCCGGAGCGGAGATCATGCTTTCCAGCATCTGCGTCGCCACGACCACAGGTTTGCCGAGCGCGCGGGCCGCACGGACGATACGCTTCTGCGCCAGCGGCACCTCCTCGGGCGGCAGCTCCACACCCAGGTCACCGCGCGCCACCATGACCGCGTCGGTCAATCCCAGGATCGCGTCGAGATTGTCCAGCGCCTGGGGCTTTTCCAGCTTGACCATCACCCAGGCGCGGCCGGCCACCAGCGCCTTGGCTTCCGCCACGTCCTCGGGCCGCTGCACGAACGACAGACCGATGAAGTTGGCGCCGTGCTCCAAGGCAAACGCGAGGTCCTCGCGGTCCTTCACGGTCAGTGCCGGGATCGGCAGCACGATGTCCGGCACGTTGACGCCCTTGCGGTCGGACAGCGGGCCGCCGACCACGACCTCGGTCTCCAGCCCGTCGGGGCGCTTGCGGGTGACGCGCAGGCGCAGCTTGCCGTCGTCGAGCAGCAGGGTGGCGCCGATGCCGGCGCCCTCGATGATCTCCGGGTGGGGCAGGTTGACCCGCTCGGCGTTGCCCGGGGTGGGGTTCAGGTCGAGGCGGAAAGCGTGGCCGGTCTGCAGGTGAACGCGGCCGCCGGAGAACTGGCCGACGCGGAGTTTCGGGCCCTGGACGTCGGCCAGGATGCCGATCGGGCGGTCCATTCGGTCTTCCAGTTCGCGGATCATGGCGAAGCGGGCGGCGTGGTCCTCATGCGTGCCGTGGCTGAAATTCAGCCGGAAGATGTCGGCGCCGGCCTGGAACAGCCGTGCGAGCACTTCGGGTGTGGAGCTGGCCGGGCCGAGCGTGGCGATGATCTTGGTGCGCCGGCGGCGGCGGATTTTTGGGCGGCTGGCCATGTACGTGGTGCCTCGGGGCGATCAGAGGGGGGCAATCAGGATGGCGCGGATGTCATTGACGTTGGTCAGCGTCGGGCCGGTTTTGATCAGATCGCCTATCTTGTCGAACAGCGTGTAGCTGTCATGGCCGGTCAGCACTGCGCGCGGATCGAGCCCGGCTGTCCGCGCCCGGGCCAAGGTATCGGGCGTGATGATGGCGCCGGCGGCGTCCTCGGTGCCATCAATCCCGTCGGTGTCGCCGGCGGCGGCCCAGATGCGCGCGGCGTCGGCCGCCTTCGGTGTCCCGAGGGCAACAGCGAGCGACAGCAGGAACTCGGTGTTGCGGCCACCGCGCCCGCCGATGTGGTCCTGGCCGAGGGTTACCGTGGTCTCGCCGCCGCTCAGCAGCACGGCCGGCGGCGCCAACGGCTGGCCGTGTGCGGCGACGCACCGGGCGATGCCGGCGAGCAGGATACCGGCCTGCGCGGCCTCGCCTTCCAACGCGTCGCCCAGGATCAGCGGGGTCAGCCCGAGCGCGCGCGCGGTGTCCGCCACCTTGAGCAGGGCCATGAGCGGCGTGGCGATCAGGCGGAAGTCGCTGTTGGGCAGTTCGCCGGGCTTTGGCGTCTCGTCGGTCGCGGTGGCGAGGCGGGTGGCGGCGGGCGGGGACGGCGTGATGCGGTAGCGCGCAATCAGCGCCCGAGCGTCGGCGAACGTCGTTGGGTCCGACACGGTGGGGCCGGAGGCGATCACCGCCGGGTCGTCGCCGGGCACGTCGCTGATCGCCAGCGTCACCACGCGGGCGGGCGCGGCGGCGGCGGCCAGCCGGCCGCCCTTGATCGCCGAAAGGTGTTTGCGGACGCAGTTCATCTCGGTGATCGTGGCGCCCGAAGCGAGCAGCGCGCGGTTGATATCCTGCTTGTCGGCCAGCGTCAGGCCGGGCGCCGGCGCGGCACACAGAGCCGAGCCGCCGCCGGAGATCAGCGCCAGCACAAGGTCGTTCGGGCCGAGGCCGTGGACGCGCTGCAGCAGGCGGCGGGCGCCGTGCTCGCTGTTGGCATCGGGCACCGGATGGGAGGCTTCAATCACCTCGATATGGCGGGTCGGCACAGCGTGGCCGTAGCGGGTGACCACCGTGCCGGTCAGCTTCACGTCGGGCCAGGCGTCTTCCAGAGCGGCGGCCATCACGGCGGCGGATTTGCCGGCGCCGACGACCACACAGCGTCCGGTCGGCTTGGCCGGCAGGTGGGGGGCCAGCACCTTGCGCGGGTCCGCCGCCGCCACGGCCGCGTCGAACAGGCCCCGCAGCGCGGCGCGGGCGCTTGTGTCATCCCAGATCATTCCCGAGTTCATCCCCTGGGCTGTTCCGGCGGCTATTCCCTGGGCCATTCGTCGTGCGTCCTTCGTACCGCCGCGTTTGGAGTATGGCGAAGCGCGGCGGCGCGCGCCATCTTGTGGCGCAAAGGAATAGGAGGTTCCAATGCCTGCACCCGAACTCGACGCCGCCACCCGCACGGAACTGGAGGCTGCCGCCTTCCGCCGCCTGGTCGAGCATCTGCGCGAGCGGACCGACGTGCAGAACATCGACATGATGAACCTGGCCGGGTTTTGCCGGAACTGCCTGAGCCGCTGGTATCGCGAGGCGGCGGAGACGAAGGGGATCGGACTGGCCGATCCGGACGCGCGGGAGATCGTCTACGGGATGCCGTACAAGGAGTGGCAGGCGAAGCACCAGAAGGCGGCGAGCGCCGAGCAGACGGCGGCATTCGCGAAGGCGAACCCGGCGCACTGACCGGGCGGTGGGTGCGACGACGGCCGGCGGCGATGCCGCGGCAGTGGCGCGCCGAATGGCGCGGCCGGAGGAAGGGTCTGGGCCGTCCCTCGTGTTTGAAGCGAGGCCGCACCGATTCCTTGGCCGGCGTCCGTAATCCTCGCACTTTGCCAGTAGAGCGCTTCCAGGGAACGACCCCTATCACGATGTATCCGAAACCGGCTCGCCGACTCATAGACGGAACCCGATGATAGGAGCGGTCGCATGGGTCCGCCGCACGAGCGCGTGCCGGCCGCAACTCGCGGCACGACGCCGTCCCACCCCCGCATCCAACGTGGGGCGGAAAAGCTTTGCCCCTGGACCCTTGATCCGGGGGGCAGCGCTTGTCGCCGCCCGCCCACCCGGCCGCACATTGTTGCCTGCACCATGCCCTCGGGCACTAGACCAGAGGGTCGTTGCGCATTTCGAAAAAATCACGCCCGGAGCCACCTCCACCCTCGCTGCGCCGCCATACTCACCTCTCCCGCATGCGGGAGGTCGGGTCGCGCAGCGACCCGGGTGAGGGTGTGCCGCCCCAAAGACCTAACCCGGTCGTGGCCGAGACCAGCTGAGTGCCAGACCGTTGCATCGCGCGCACCCTCTCGCACCTGACCCGAGGGCACACCCTCGGGTCGCTCGACCGACCTTCGTTGCGCATTTCGCGAAAACCACGCCCACCGCCACCTTCGCTCCTGCCGCGATGGCGGCCACGGCACGCTCCCGTAAAGCAGACTGTTGCATGGGGCATGCCCTCCGGCGCTTGACCCGGGGGTCGTTGCGCGTTTCGCGAACACCACGCCTCCCGCCGCCTCCGGCCTCACCGCCATGGCGACCACGGCATCCTGCTGTGAATCAGACGGTTGCATCGCGCATGCGCTCGGACACCTGACCCGAGAGCATGCCCTCGGGTGCTTGATCCGGGGGTCGTTGCGCATTTCGCGAAAATACGCCCGGCGCCCCCGCCGCCATCCGTCATGGCCAGCCCCCAAGCCGGCCACCCGCCGCCGCGGGGCCGACCGCGGAGGACGCGCAAAGCCGCCGGCGATAGCCCACCGCGCGAAGCGCCATTCTGCCCTTCCGTGCCCTGACAGCGAGCAGCAAGAGTCCGAACCCAAAAAACGCAAACAACGCAGATGGACCGCGCCGCACGGGCGGTGGGTCGTCCCCGTGGCCCCGAGTCCGCTCGGATCATTTGCGTTATTTGCGGTTCCAATCCTTGCCTGCGGTCTCCTGGGGGTGAAAGTTTAACCGGCTCGCGTAGTATATATAGGAAAATAAGTCCAGTACTATATCTAACACCGGAGGCTGGTCGTGTTCGGTGCAATGCGTCAGCCGGGCCGCCGCCAACACCACTCTCGTGGCGCCTATCAAGTGGTCTGGTACCCCAGCGCGATGATCCGACCGATTGAGCCGCTCTGGGCAGGGGCTCGGGGTAGCGGCAATCGCGTCGGTCCGCGATCCCCGATGCAAACCCTGTGGCGCCGCGAAGCAAGAAAGAATCTTAGCGCAGATGAAGAAGACGATGCACGCAAAACACGCAGATGATTCGGCGTGGTTCGCAGGGCCTGAGGTTACGCGTTTGATTTCGAGTCGTGTACGCTGGCCGCAGCGCATTGTGCACGGTGAACGCCAAGCTGATCGCGTCCCCCGAAGGCTCATTCAGGCTGTCGCCATCTGCGTGTATTGCGTGCATCGCCTTCTTTATCTGCGCTAAAATTCTTCCTTCGCGATGCCGCCAACAGCCGACTTCGGAAGCACGGATTGGGCACAGGCCTGGTCTCCCTTGGGGCAAACTGGAACGACCTCGCAATAATGATGAACACCCGTCCATTGTCCTGACAGATCGTTTCATAGCCGGCCCGGTCCACGACCGATCGGGTCGACCCCGCGCATCCCCTCGGCATAGCGCGGCAGTTCGTCCAGCACCTCGAACCACGCAAGCTGCTCCGCAACATGCACATGCGCCGTCGGACGTGCCGCACCCGGATCCGTCAACGTGCCATGATACAGATGAATCTCGTCAGGCAGTCGGTCCGTCTCGTAAGCAATAGGCGAACCGCACCGCGGACAAAAGCTGCGCCGGGCACAAGGCGATGACGCATAAACCCCAGTCACGCCCTGCGTGAAACGAAATGTGTCGCGAAAGACGCAGACGAACGTCGCGACCGGCGACGACACATGCCGGCGGCAACTGTCGCAATGACAATGAATCAGCCGAATCGGCGTCCCCACATACTCGTACCGGATGTCACCGCACAGGCAGCGTCCGGTCGTGCTCGCCTGCCCGCTCACAGCGTCGCCTCCGTCCCCAGGATCACCGTGCTCTGTGCTGACAGCACGCCCCCATTGCCGTGCACGATCGCCGTCTCGCACTCCGCTACCTGGCGCTGTCCTGCCTCGCCGCGCAACTGCCGAACCGCCTCGATCAGCAGGAACAGCCCGTACATTCCGGGATGGCAATACGACAACCCGCCACCATTGGTGTTGACCGGGAACGCGCCGCCCGGAGCAATCCGTCCACCGGAGATGAACGGCCCACCTTCACCTTTGCCACAGAAGCCAAGATCCTCCAGGAACAGGATCGTGTTCAGCGTGAACGCATCATACAGCTCGGCGAGGTCGATATCCTTCGCGCTCATGCCAGCCATCGCATAGGCCTGCCGCCCAGACTCCACTGCTCCGGTCACCGTCAAATCCGGCATGAAGCTGATTGTTGCATGAGTGATCGACTGACCGCAGCCCAGCACATGGATCGGCCGCCGCTTCAGCGTCTTCGCCCGTTCCGATGAGGTCA
This sequence comes from Acetobacteraceae bacterium, assembly GCA_035696165.1. Lineage (GTDB taxonomy): Bacteria > Pseudomonadota > Alphaproteobacteria > Acetobacterales > Acetobacteraceae > Palsa-883. The sequence goes on from DASRQX010000418.1 coordinate 24,769, forward strand.
TGATCACTGCCCCGCCGCCGTCGGTCACCAGGCAGCAGTCGCGCACGGTGAACGGGTCGCTGATCGGCCGTGCCGCGATCACGTCGGCGACGGTCAGCGGCTTTTTCTCCCACGCCGCCGGATTGAGCAGCGCCCATTGCCGCGCCGCCACCGCGACCTCGGCAAGCTGCTCGCGCGTGGTGCCGAACTGGTGCATGTGGCGCGACGCCGCCAGCGCGTAGGCCGTCGCCGGCAGGAACGGCTTGAACGGCGTCTCATATGGATTGTATTCGCGCACCGAGGCCGCCCGCCGCCCGACCGTGCGCTGCGTGCTGCCATAGGCGATCACCGCCACCGTGCACAACCCGGCGCTGATCGCCGCCATCGCATGCGCCACATGGATCTCGAACGACGACCCGCCGACGATGGTCGAATCCGTATGCGCGTTCGGCAGCCCGAGATATTCCGCCAGCGACATCGCCGAGGTGCGCGCCTGGGTCGTTGCGCAGAACAGCCCGTCGACATCCTTCAGCGTCAGCCCGCAATCCACCAGCGCACGCTGGATGCCTTGGGCCATCAAGTCGATCGGGCTCATCAGGTCGGCAACTGCGCCGATATCGGACTCGGCAACACCGACAATCGCCGCGCTGCCCCGTTGCAAGCCGCGCATCACGCCGCCTCCACCGGGGTGAACACCGGACAAGGCGGCTCGTCTCCGCCTGGCCGATGCACACGGAGTTGCACCCGCATGCCGATCCGCACCTGCTCGGGCGGCACGTCTTCCACCCGGCTCATCATGCGGAAACCCTCGTCGACATCGATCAGCGCCACGTTGTACGGCGCGCCCTGCTGCGGATGCACCACCGTGGTGGCGTGGACGGTTCCAAGCCCGGCGCTGATCTGCCATTCCAGTCGGTCGCTGCCGGTCTTCGGGCAGATCACCCGGGGGAAGAACACCGGCGCATCCGCCTCCGGACTATACTGATACGCCAGCCGGCCCCGCTCCAGATACGCAAGATAGCTCGCCAGCGGCGAACTGGGCATTTTGTCCATGGTTCGCGTTTCACTCCCCTGTCGCGACGCATCGGCGAAGTCTGCGCAACCCGGGCGCCGATGCAACCCGTCATCGCCGCCGCTCCATTCGTCATGCCCGCCGCTCTGCCCGTCGTGTCCGAAACGACGTGCCCGGAGCCCGGCCCGACCGTCAGTCTGCCCGGCCGCGGACGATCGACAGCACGGCGCCGCACCTGTCTAACCGCGTGGTCGAAACGTAGCATTCTGTCATTCGGCCCGACCAGGTCGGATCGCGATTGCGAGAGCTCGGCAAAACGACCAAACTCGCCCCCGAAAAGCCGACCGAACGGGAAACGCCGGACAAGGAATTCACCGATGCAATGGGCGTTCCTCGTCGTCGCCGTGCTGGCCGCGCTCGTCGAACTGCATACCGGCACCTTCTATCTCGCCGCTGTCGCCGCCGCCGCGCTTCTCACCACCCTGCTCGGCATCTGGGTCCGCGACGACCTACTGATCCTCGTGTTTCTGCTCCTGTGCGCGATGCTGACCGCCGCCGTCATGCTGTCCCGACGCAGTTGGACGCACAGCACGGCCCTGGTTGATTTCGACATCGGCCAGCGCGTGTCGATAACCGGCATCTCGCCGCACGGACATCGTCTCATCGTCAGTTATCGCGGCGCGAACTGGGAGGCGGTGATGGAAGACGGCTCCGTCCTCGCGCCCGGCGATACCGCCGTCATCAGGCGCAAGACCGACAAGCTTCTGCATCTCACCTCGCCGCCCGTCGTTACTTAGACGAGACATCCGCCCAACATGGACATTTGAGGAGAATAGTCGTGCAACCCGTATTTCTCTCATTCATTCCGCTCGTTCTGCTTCTGATGTTCGGGTTCGCCATTCTGCGCTCGGCGCTCCGCATCGTGCCGCAGCAGCAATCATGGATCGTCGAACGCCTCGGCCGCTTCCACCGCGCCCTGTTGCCGGGGCTGAACTTCCTGGTGCCGTTCATGGATCGCGTCGCCTATCGTTTCGACCTGCGCGAGGTGCCCTCGGAAGTGCCGCCACAGGTCTGCATCTCGCTCGACAACACCACCCTCACCGTCGATGGCTTTCTCTATCTGCAGATCACCGATGCAGTGAAGGCTGCCTATGGGTCGAGCAGTCCGATGGTCGCCGCGATGCAGTTGGCGCAGACCAGCATGCGATCGGAGATTGGCAAGCTGCATCTCGACCAGGCGCTGTCCTCGCGCCAGATGTTGAACGCCGCCGTCGCCGCTGCGGTGGAGGAGGCCGCCGTCAACTGGGGCATCAAGGTCCTGCGCTACGAGATCAAGGACGTGACGCCCCCGCAGGCGATCCTGCACGCCATGGAGTTGCAGATCACCGCGGAACGCGAAAAGCGCGCGATGATCTTCAAGTCCGAAGGCCAACGCCAACAGCAGATCAACACGTCCGAGGGCCAGCGCCAGCAAGAGATCAACCTCGCCGACGGACGCAAGCAGGCCGAGGTCTTGCGTGCCGAGGGCGAAGCCAGGGCCATCGCGCTGGTCGCCGAAGCCACCGCCGATGCTATCCGCGCCATCGCCACGGCCGCCGTCGTCGAAGGCGGCATCGAGGCGCTGCAGATGCAGCTCGCCAAAAGCTACATCGACCAGTGGGGCAATCTCGCCAAGGCGAGCACGACCATGATTGTCCCGGCCGAGCTCGGCAACATCGGCGCCATGGTGGGAACCGCACTGCAAATCGTGCAGCGAACCGGGGCCACATCGGCTGGGACACCACCCGGGGCATCGCCCGGAACGCCACCCCGACCCGCGTCAGTGCCGACAACCGGCTGACCGCGACCAATCCAAAGTTCTCCCCCTCCTCTGGAGGGCTTGGGCCGTGAAGCGGAGCAAGGTTGGGGGGAGGGGTTGGGGGTTGGGGAGGGGGAGGCGCGCGCCAGCCCCCAGGGCGGTTCCACGGCGAAGCCCAGGCCTGCTCTCGCTTCACCCGATGCCAACCGATCACCCCAGGCAGGCCACCAAAACCTGAGCGAAAGCCCGCGCGCGGTGGCTGACCGCGTGCTTCGCCTGGGGTGCCATTTCGCCGAACGTTTCGGTGGCGCCACCAGGCAGGAACATCGGGTCATAACCGAACCCCAACGTCCCGCGCGGCGGCCAGACCACCGTCCCGTCCACCCGTCCGACGAACGTCTCGGTATGCCCGTCCGGCCAACCGAGGCACAGTGCTGCGACAAACCACGCGCGCCGATCCGCCGCCTGCCCGAGTTCCGCATTCACCCGCGTCATGGCAGCACCGAAATCCTTCGCCGACCCCGCCCAGCGCGCCGAGTGCACTCCCGGCCGCCCGCCCAGCGCGGCAACGCAGAACCCCGAATCATCAGCCAGCGCCGGCAGTCCGCTCGCCCGCGCCGCGGCCAGCGCCTTGATGCGCGCGTTGCCGACGAAATCCGGCGCGTCCTCCGCCGGCTCGGTCAGCCCGAGATCGCCCGCCGACACCACATCGAGCCCGAGCGGCCGGACCAGGTCGGCGATCTCGGCCAGCTTGCCCGCGTTGTGGCTGGCCAGCACCAGCCGTTCCCCAGGGCCCAGATGGCGCGCCATCAGCCTGCCTCGACCGCCCGAAGCTGCGCCGCGAACAGCACCCCGGTGCCGGCCCTGGCAAGCGCCAAGAGTTCGAGGAACTGCGCCTCGGTGAACGGCGTCTTCTCCGCCGTGCCCTGGATTTCGACGATGCCTCCGCCGCTCGTCAGCACGAAATTGGCATCCGCATCGGCCGTCGAATCTTCAGCATAGTCGAGGTCCAGCACCGCCGCCCCGTCGGTCAACCCGCACGAGACGGCGGCCACCTGACCGGTCAGCGGATCGGCCTTCAGCACATTCATCTTCCGCAGGTGACGGAACGCCAGATTCAGCGCCACCCAGGCCCCGGTGATCGCCGCGCAGCGCGTGCCGCCATCGGCGTTGAGCACGTCGCAGTCGAGCGTGATGGTCATCTCGCCCATGACCGCGCGGTTGACCACCGCGCGCAGCGACCGCCCGATCAGCCGCTGGATTTCCTGCGTGCGGCCGGACTGCTTGCCGCGCGCCGCCTCGCGGTCGCCGCGCGTGTGGGTGGCCCGCGGCAGCATCCCGTATTCCGCCGTCACCCAACCCTGGCCCGAGTTCCGCATGAACGGGGGCACCCGCGCCTCCACGCTGGCGGCACACAGCACCTCGGTGCCGCCCATGCGGATCAGGCAGGACCCTTCGGCATGCCGGGCAAAGCCGGTTTCCAGCGAAAGGGGGCGCAACGCGTCGTGGGCGCGACCGGATGGGCGCATGGACCTCTATCTCCCGATGGACGGCACACAGATGGCAGAGGCGCGGCCGGCTGTCGCGCTGGAATCACTCGTAGACGAAAACGCCGTCGTCCAGATCAGCTGCCGGGAACTCGTCCTTCTCGGTCCAGTAGTCCTGGGTGTGCTGCCATTCAGGCTTGTCACCGCGTTTCGGCAGCAGGTGCATGCCGCGCATGAGATAGCCCGGATTGAAATTCTCCGGATCAATCCACGGCAGCAACGCCATGTCCCGGTCCTCCGGCCGCAAGGTCGGCGTGACCTTCCGCACGCCAATATCCCTCATGTGATTGAGCAACCGGCAGACGAAGTCACCAACCAGATCCGCCCGCAATGTCCAACTGGCGCGAAAGTACCCAAAGACCCAAGCCATATTGGGCACGCCGGTGAACATCATGCCCCGATAGGTGACCGTATCGGAGAACACCAGAGGCTCACCGTCAATACTGAATTCAATGTCGCCGAGCACATTGAGATTGAAGCCAGTGGCCGTGACGATGATGTCAGCGTCAAGCAGCTTGCCGGACCTCAAAAGGATGCCGCCCTCGGTAAACCGCTCGATCTCATCGGTGACGACCGATGCCTTGCCGGAGCGAATTCCCACAAAAAGGTCGCCGTCCGGGATGAAGGCAATGCGCTGCCGCCATGGCCGGTATCTCGGCGTGAAGTGCGTTTCCACGTCGTATTCGGGCCCCAGGTAGCCGCGCACCGCCGCAAGCAACTCCTGCTTCACCGCCTCCGGTTCGCTGAACGAACGACTGGCGAATATGCTCTGGTCGTGCAGGATCTTCTTGCGCACGATTTCATGGATCCACGCCTCGTCGATGTCCAGCTCGCGCAACTCGTCGGCCAGCACGATCGCATTGCGCCCCGTCCTGAACCAGGTCGGCGACCGTTGCAGCATCGTGATATGCCCGCAATCGGCCGCGATCGCCGGAATGAGCGTTGCCGCGGTGGCGCCCGAGCCGATGACGACAACAGTCTTGCCTGCATAGTCCAGGTCTTCCGGCCATGACTGCGGGTGAACGATCTGACCCTTGAAGGTCTCCATCCCGTCCCAATCCGGCGTGTAGCCCTGCGCGTGGCGGTAGTATCCCTGGCCCATCCAAAGGAAATTCGCGGCGATCCGGACCGGCTCGCCGGTGTCCGTTCGCGTGGCTTCCAGCGTCCAGAGGTTGGTGTCGCTCGACCAGCTCGCCGAGACTATCTCGTGCCGATAGCGGATGTGCGAGCCAAGGTCGTTCTCGTCGATGACTTCGCCCACGTAACGAAGGATCTCGGCGGCGGTCGCGATCGGCGCACTGGTCCATGGCTTGAAGCGATAGCCAAAGGTATACAGGTCGCTGTCCGACCGGATGCCCGGATAACGGTGAGTGCGCCATGTGCCGCCGAAGCTTTCCTGCGCTTCCAGGACGACGAAGCTCATTCCCGGGCACTGCTTCGTCAGGTGATACGCGCCACCGACGCCGGAGATTCCCGCCCCAACGATGACGACGTCGAAGTGCTCGGTCTGCCGCGGCGCGGACTTGGCGAATGCTGCTGTCTCGGTCATAGGTCCCGGCATGATGGTTGGCAGTCCATGGTGGCCTGAGTGTCGACCTTCGGCAGGGCACATTGACATAGGCCACACCCCGCTTCCACAGCCTTGGTCACACCATGGATACAACCAGCAAGCTGGATGGGGATAGCAGTAGCAAGCTGGATGGATTTGCCGTCCATGAGCTCAACCCATCGGTGCGGGTCCGCGTCGTGCGCCCGATGCCTGAGCTGGATGCATCGCTCGATGCGGCCGTGGAAGAACTTTGGTGCGCCGCCGCCCGGCGCGTCGCGGAAGGCGGGGCCGGCACCCTGTTCAACGGCCAAGTATTCAGCGCCGATCGAATCACGCCCACCGAGATCACCGGCCACGTCACCGAATTCCGCCGCATCGTCGCCCAGATGGAACAACCCGCGCTGTTCGGCGCGCTTGGCCTGCGCCCCCTCGCCGTCTGCGGCGTTCTGCGCTGCGCCGATGGCGTGCCATTCGGGCGCCGGCATCCGGCGGCAATCTACCAGCCCGGGATGTGGCAGCTCCCTCCCGCCGGCAGCGTCGATGCCAAATCCGTCCGCCCCGACGGCACCGTCGACCTGATCGTTCAGGTACTTGCGGAGCTGGTCGAGGAACTCGGCATCCAGCCCGATCAGGTGGAACCGCCGCGCCCGCTCTGCCTGGTCGAGCACCCCGGCAGCCATGTCTCGGATGTCGGCATCGCACTTGCCACCGCGCTGACCGCCGCGCAGGTGTTGCACGCCCACCGCACACACGCCAACGCGGAATACAACCCCCTGATCGTCGTGCCGTTCGCCGAACTGGCCGATTTCGTGGACCGTGCCGGCGATCTCCTGGTACCCCCGGCACACGAGTTCCTGGCTCGCCCGCCAATGGGGTGAGGGAAGGAAGATCAGGGCGCTGCCCTGAAGCCCGCGAGGGGGCGCCGCCCCCTCGACCCCCGCCAGAGGCGGAGCCTCTGGACTCCATCCATTTTGTTTGGGGCACGGCAGGGGGGACTGGGCCGGGCTGGGTGGCCGCCCAGCCCGGCCCCGTCCCCCCTGCCGTGCCCCAAACAACGGGCGGGTTCCAAGGGCTTCGCCCTTGGCGGGAGTCCAGAGGGCGGCGCCCTCTGGTGGGGTCCGGGGCAACGCCCCGGCCTTCTTTCGTTCACCTGAATTGACCGGACCACCGCCACTGCCTACGTGTTGTGGTTGGAGTTCAACCCGATGGACAAGCCCGTGCCCCCAACCGGCCCGCCGCCGCGTCTCACGGCGCGGGCGACGGCACTCCCTCCTGGCCTCGATCCGCGCTCGGCGGCGGTGTTGCGCGAGATTGTCGAACAATATGTCGAAACCGGCGAACCGGTCGGCAGCCGCACGCTGTCGCGCCGGCTGCCGCTGAACGTCTCGCCCGCCACCATCCGCAACGTCATGGCGGACCTGACCGATGCCGGGCTGCTCTACGCGCCGCACACCTCGGCTGGCCGGCTGCCAACCGAGCGCGGGCTGCGGCTGTTCGTCGACGGACTGCTGCATTTCGGCGAACTGAGCGAGGAGGAGCGAAGTTCCATCACTGCCGCGCTCGCCGCCGCCGGACGCAGCCTGGAAGATACGCTGGCGCACGCCAGCACCATGCTGTCGGGCCTGTCGGCCGCCGCCGGACTGGTGCTGGCGCCGAAATCCGAAGGCCCGCTGAAGCACATCGAGTTCGTCGCGCTCGGCCCCGGCCGGGCGCTAGTCGTCCTCGTGGGCGCAGACGGCCAGGTGGAAAACCGCGTGATGGAAACCCCACCCGGTATGCCGCCCTCGGCCTTGCAGCAAGCCAGCAACTACCTGAATGCAAGGTTGTCCGGCCGGCCGCTGGGCGAGTTGCGCCGCCTGGTGATGGAAGACATCGCCGCCAACCGCACCGAACTGGACGCGTTATCCGCGCTGGTGGTGGAAGGCGGGCTTGCCACCTGGTCGGGCGACGCCCGCGCCGGCAGCCTGATCATCCGCGGTCAGGCCAAGCTGCTGTCCGACGTCACCCAGATCGAACGAATGGCTGCGATCCGCAACCTGTTCGAGCGGCTGGAAACGCAGGAGACTATGCTGCGCCTGCTGGAACTGGCCGAGCAGTCCGACGGCGTGCGCATCTTCATCGGCACGGAGAGCGGCGTGTTCGGCGCCTCCGGACTGTCGATGGTCGTGGCACCGGCACGCGGCGACGGCGGGCGTATCGTCGGCGCGATCGGTGTGATCGGCCCGACCCGGATCAACTACGGACGGATCATCCCGGTGGTGGATTACACGGCGCGGGTGATCGGCCGGCTGCTGGGCTGACCCGCGGACCATGATCGGATATCACGCCCGGCCGGGATTGCACCCGGCGATTTGTCGACCACGCGCGCGACCTTGCCGGTGATCGGCCCATCCGCTAACCGCTCGTTAACGCATCTCATGGTATGCAGCGCTCTGCTTCTTGTCCCTCGCACCCGATCGCCCTAACTGAACCCGTCATGAACATCGAACCCGAAAAGAACCTCACCGAACCCGCGTCCGCCACAGGTGGGCCGGAGACCCCGGACCAACTCATGCAGGCCGCGACCGCCCGCATCGCCGAACTGGAGGCCGAACTTGCCGAGATGAAGGACCGCTGGGTCCGCGCCGAGGCGGAAACCGCCAACGTGCGAGCCCGCACCCGTCGCGAGGTCGATGAAACGCGGCAATACGCCGTGCAGAAATTCGCCACCGACGTGGCCGAGGCGGCAGAGAACCTGCGGCGCGGCCTGGACGCACTCCCCCCCGCCACCGACAGCGAGCCGGAGATTGTCACCCGCCTGCGCGATGGCTTCACCGGCGTCGAACGCAGTTTCCTGTCCCTGCTGGAACGCAACGGCATCAAGCGCGAGGACCCAACGGGCCAAAAATTCGACCCCAACCTGCACCAGGCGATGGCCGAGCAGGAGAGCGCGGCACACCCCCCCGGCACGGTGGTGCACGCCTGGACCCAGGGCTGGACCCTGAACGGCCGCCTGCTGCGCCCGGCCATGGTGGTCGTCGCCAAGGCACCACCGGACGAGCTCGCCGCGGAACGCGGCACTGTCGACACAACCGCCTGATCAAGTGTTTGACAGGGGACACCACCGCCGAATGGCATCGATCGGACGAAATTCCTACGCCGAGACCCTTGCCGCAGCGGCTCGACCCCCATACATCAAGGCCATTCTCACCGTGGGGACGCGCGCGGTGCTTCGGGCCGCCGGCGTCCGCCAAAAAGGAGCTTCCGCCAATGGGTAAAGTCATCGGAATCGATCTCGGCACCACGAACTCCTGCGTTGCCATCATGGAAGGCAAGGACGTCCGGGTGCTCGAGAACAGCGAGGGGGCACGCACCACCCCCAGCATGGTCGCCTTCTCCGACAGTGGCGAACGGCTGGTTGGCCAATCGGCCAAACGCCAAGCCGTCACCAATCCGACCAACACGCTCTATGCCATCAAGCGCCTGATGGGCCGCCGCTACGACGACCCGCTGGTGGGCAAGGACAAGGGCCTGGTGCCCTACAGCATCGTGCGCGCCGACAACGGCGACGCCGTGGTCGAGGCGAAGGGCGAGAAATACGCGCCAAGCCAGATCAGCGCCTACGTGCTCGGCAAGATGAAGGAAACCGCCGAGTCCTATCTCGGCGAGCCGGTCACCCAGGCCGTCATCACCGTCCCGGCCTACTTCAACGACAGCCAGCGTCAGGCCACCAAGGACGCCGGCCGCATCGCCGGGCTGGACGTGCTGCGCATCATCAACGAGCCGACCGCCGCCGCGCTGGCTTACGGCATGGACAAGAAGCACACCGGCACCATCGCGGTCTACGACCTTGGCGGCGGCACCTTCGACATTTCCGTCCTCGAAATCGGCGACGGCGTGTTCGAAGTGAAGTCCACCAACGGCGACACCTTCCTGGGTGGCGAGGACTTCGACGCCCGCGTGATCGACTATTTCGCCGACGAATTCCGCAAGGAACAGGGCATCGACCTGCGCAAGGACAAGCTAGCCCTGCAGCGCCTGAAGGAAGCCGCCGAAAAGGCGAAGATCGAGCTGTCGTCGTCCAAGGAAACCGAGATCAACCTGCCGTTCATCACCGCCGATGCCTCCGGGCCGAAGCACCTGGTGATGAAACTCAGCCGCGCGAAACTGGAATCCCTGGTCGATGACCTGATCAGCCGCACGCTCGAACCCTGCAAGGCGGCGTTGAAGGACGCCGGCGTGACCGCCGGCGAAATCGGCGAGGTGATCCTGGTCGGCGGCATGACCCGCATGCCGAAGGTCATCGAGGCGGTGAAGACCTTCTTCGGCAAGGATCCGGCCCGCAACGTCAACCCCGACGAGGTGGTGGCGATCGGTGCCGCCATTCAGGGCGCGGTGCTGGCCGGCGACGTCAAGGACGTGCTGCTGCTGGATGTGACGCCACTCTCGCTCGGCATCGAAACCCTCGGCGGCGTGTTCACCCGGCTGATCGACCGCAACACCACCATCCCGACCAAAAAGAGCCAGACCTTCTCGACCGCGGACGACAACCAGCAGGCGGTGACCATCAAGGTCTACCAGGGCGAGCGCGAGATGGCCGCCGACAACAAGCTGCTGGGCAACTTCGACCTGCAGGGCATCCCGCCCGCCCCACGGGGCATGCCGCAGATCGAGGTGACGTTCGACATCGACGCCAACGGCATCGTCTCGGTGCAGGCGAAGGACAAGGCCACCGGCAAGGAACAGCAGATCCGCATCCAGGCGTCCGGCGGCCTGACCGAAGCCGACATCCAGCGCATGGTGAAGGAGGCGGAAGCCAACGCCGAGGCCGACAAGGCGCGCCGCGAGTTCATCGAGGCGAAGAACCACGCCGACTCGCTGATCCATCAGGTCGACAAGAACCTGAAGGAATACGGCGACAAGCTGTCGGCGCAGGACCGGGGCGAGGCCGACGCGGCAATGACCGCGGCACGCTCCGCGCTTGAGGGCAGCGACATCGCAGCGCTGAAATCCGCATCCGACCGGCTCAGCCAGGCGGCGATGAAGATCGGCGAGGTGATGTACAAGGCCCAGCAGGAAGCCGCCGGTCCCGGCGGCCCCGGTGGTCCGGGCGATGCCGGCCCCGGTGGCCCAGGCGGCGGTCCGGGCAGCACCGGTGCAGGTGGCGGGGGCGCCGGCAGGCCCGACGACAAGGTGGTCGACGCCGAGTTCGAGGAAGTGGACGACAAGAAGAAGTCCGCCTGACCTCGGGCGTTCTGGTTATTCGGGTCGCGCCCGTGCTTCGATGAAGCCGGGCGCGATTTCGTTACGGCCCGATTCGCCGGTATTGCTAGGCAGTGTTGGTAGGATCGGCCCAAGGGACACAAGACTGATGGACACAAGACCGATGGGACTTCGGGGCTGACATGGCGAAGCAGGACTATTACGCCACACTCGGCGTGGCGCGCGAGGCGAGCGCGGAGGACCTGAAGCGGGCCTACCGCAAGCTCGCCATGCAACACCACCCCGACCGCAATCCGAACGACAAGCAGGCCGAAGCCAAGTTCAAGGAACTCAACGAGGCCTACGACATCCTGAAGGACGAACAGAAGCGCGCCGCTTACGACCGCTTCGGCCACGCGGCGTTCGAGCAGAACGGCGGGCGCCCCGGCGGCTTCGACTTCCAGGCCGGCGGCGGTCTCGGCGACATCTTCGACCAAATGTTCGGCGAGTTCATGGGCGGCCGGCGCGGCGGCGGTGGCCGGGCGCGCGCCGGCGCCGACATCCGCCAGGCGGTGGAGATCGACCTCGTGCAGGCCTTCGCCGGCGTGAAGGCCAATCTGCGAGTCCCCACGCGCGTCGCCTGCGACGCCTGCTCGGGCACCGGATCGGAGGACAAGACCCGCTCCGCCGATACCTGCGGCACCTGCCAGGGCGCCGGCAAGGTGCGCGCCCAGCAGGGCTTCTTCCTGGTCGAGCGCACCTGCCCGACCTGCGGCGGCGTTGGGCGGGTGATCCGCAATCCCTGCCGCGTCTGCCAGGGCCAGGGCACCGTGCAGCGCGAGCGCACCCTGCAGGTCGCCATCCCCGCGGGCGTCGAGGAAGGCACGCGCATCCGCCTGTCCGGCGAGGGCGAGGCCGGCGGCCAGGGCGCTCCACCCGGCGACCTTTACGTGCACATCTCAATCCGCCAGCACCCGATCTTCGAACGCGACGGCGCCAACCTCGCATTGCGCATGCCGATCCGCATGAGCCAGGCCGCGCTCGGCGCCGAGGTCGAGGTCCCGATAATCGACGGCACCAAGGTGAAGGTGAAGGTGCCCGCCGGCACCCAGACCGGCGAGCAGATCAGGGTGCGCGGCAAGGGCTTCTCGGTCCTGCGCAGCCCCGCGCGCGGCGACCTGTACATCCAGGTCCTGGTGGAAACCCCCCAGCACCTGACACGACGCCAGCGCGAACTGCTGGAAGAATTCGAAGCCGAAGCCGAGAAACACGCCAAGGGCAGCCCCGAAAGCGAAGGCTTCTTCGCCAAGGTAAAAGAATTCTTCGACGGCGGACGCGCCTAAAGCATGTCCTCCGCAACCACCGTACACCTCGCCCGCGCTTGCGGACGAGGTCGAGGCGCGAAGCGACGAGGGTGAGGGCGCTTGCATGCGCACCGCCCCACCCCAAGAAACCACCCCAGCCGCCGCGGCGACCACGTCGCCCCCGCCGCCCCGCACAATCCTGCTGGTGGACGTCGGCCACGGCCCGATCCGCGGCGCCGACCAGGTCAACCTGACGCTCATCGACGGGATCAACCCCGCCCGCTACCGCTTCGTCCTGCTCACCAACCACCGAGCGATGGCCGAAGCGTGTCACACCCGCGGCATCCCGATCGAATTCCACCCGGTCCGCATGCTGTTCGCCCCGCGCGGCCACCCGCGCGACCTGCTCGACCTGGCCCGCTTCGCCCACCTGACCACCCGCCTGATCCGCACCCACAACATCGCGCTGATCCACGCCAGCAACGGCAACTCCTGCGCCTGGCTGTTCCCCGCCGCGCTATGGTGCCGCGTGCCATTACTGGCCCACATCCACAACTACTGGTCCCGCCGCATGCGCCTGCTGATCGGCGCCCACCTGGCCGACCGCATCGTCGGCGTCGCCCGCGGCGTGATGCGCGCCTTCCACAACGATCCGGTCGCCGCACGCCGGCTGTCGATCATCTACAACGGCCTCGACGACCTGACCGCCCCGCCGACCGACCGAGCCACCGCGCGCGCCGAGTTCACCCTGCCCGACGACCGCGTGGTGATCGCCCTGATCGGCTACCTGGTCGCGCTGAAATGCGGCGACATCGCGATCGCCGCGATGCGCGCCCTGCCGCCCGATGTCGCCCGCCGCGCCACCCTGCTGATCGTGGGCGACGGGCCACAGCGTGCCGTGTGGGAGACCCAGGCCGCCGGACTGCCGGTGCTGTTCACCGGCCAGCGCGACGACGTGCATCACCTGCTGCGCAACGTCATCGACCTTGTCATCCTGCCCTCTGACTCCGAGGCGTTCAGCATCGTCCTGCTCGAGGCGGCGGCGGCCGGCCTGCCGCGCATCGGCACCAATATCGGCGGCATCCCAGAGTCGATTAAGCACGCCCACGACGGCCTGATCGTCCCCGTGCACGATGCGCCCGCGCTGGCCGAGGCGATCGCGACGCTGGTGCGCGATCCGGCGTTGGCACGGCGCTACGGCGATGCGGCGCTCGCGCGGCTGCACGCGCGGTTCAGCGTGACGGGATTTCTCGCGAAGTTCACCGCGGTCTACGACGACCTGACCGCGTCCGCGCCGCCGCCATGCCGGGCGCGCGTCTGGACGGCGATCCGCTCCACTTGGTTCCAACTCACCTCGCGCGCCTATGCCGGATTGGTGGCCCAGCCGCCTTCCGGCGCGGGTTCTCGACCCGGCCAACGCTGATCCCTACGATCGGCTTTCCAGGCAGATTTGCGCAGCACAGCCGGCAGCGCCCGATAAGCGTGGCTGGCGTGGCGCGCCGCCCGGAAAGGAGAGGCATGCGACTGGTTCCGGCAGTTCTGGTGGGGATGCTGGCCTCGATCGCGGCGGGGACATGCGCGCAGCAGCCGCCGCGGCAGCAAGACACGTCGTGGGATGAGCTGACCCGCAAGGGGGTCCTGCGGGCACATATCTGGACCGTTAGCCCGCTGCCGCTGCCAAACGGCCAGACAACGTGCGAGGCTTCGTCGTTCGGCAACAACAGCGGTGGCAACTACGCCATCCGGCTTCGCGCGGCATTGCCCAATCCGTTGCTGGTTGTCTCAACCACCGGCCAGCCGTTCTACAACGTCCATGAGATCAAGCCGACGCTCGACGATACGGACCTGGCGACATTGCCGATCATCGCGCACCAATCCAACGGCCCGCACCAGGGGGTCGTCGGCGAGTTGAAGGAACCGGAATTCGACCAGATGGTGGCGCGCATGAATGCCGGGCGCGTCCTGACCGCGCGGGTGGGGGAGCAGGATTTCAGCGTACCGGTGACGGGCTTCAACGACGTGATTGTCGCCCTCGGCCAATGCAACAAGCAGCACGAGGCGCAGGCGCGCAAGCCGAAATCGTGACCGATCGCTGCGTGGCTTGACCCGAACGGCGCCATGCAAGGCTTATGGCGCGTTGCAGGCGTGGCCAGTCTGTCCCCCCGGCGTCCTGCATCCGGCTGGCAGCCACTGGCGTCCCTTGACCCCTCCCGCAATCCTTGATTCGTTTCGTGGACATGCCGCCGCCCCACGAAGCGTTGGCCGAATAAGCTAGATGCCCAGACCAAATGAACTCCATGAAGGAGCTTGCCCGGGCCGTTATCCGCCGATTGGCGGCTCGCGCGCCGTGCGGTGCGCAGCAAGACATGCTGGACGGCTACATTGATCGCATCAGTGACGAAGCCTTTCTCTTGCAGGTTTTGCAGAGGTTCAAGATTGTCGAGATCGGCGCCGACGGCGGCTGTGGCGTCATTGCGAGCGCGTGGAACGATCAGGTGGTGTTGCTGTTGTACGCGGCAAACGGCACGGGCTCGCCAACGGTCACGCGGGCGACGCTGGATTTGTTTGGCGATGGCCCGGACACCTACATGGACGTTGGAGCCAACATTGGGGTAACCGCGATCCCAGTTGCCCGCAATCAAAAAATCCGTTGCCTCGCGTTTGAACCTGAACCCGTGAATTTCGGGCATTTGATCCGGAACGTCGCGCGCAACGCCGGGGGCGCCTCGGTGGAATTCCACCAGGTGGCCCTCTTCGATTCCCATAGCACGATGTCGATGGCCCTTGCGTACACCAATCTGGGCGACCATCGATTGACGCAAGGCATTGTGTCGGACCGCGCATGATCCGGGTCCAGGCCGTGCCTCTGGACGATTTCTTCGACAAGGTAACCGGACCTCTGGCTGTGAAGGTCGATACTCAAGGGGCCGAGCGGTTCGTCATCGCCGGTGATACGCGAATATTCACCAGAGCCTGCCTGATCGCGATGGAGTTCTGCCCGTTCCTGATGCGGTAGTTGGGCGGCGACCCAAACGTCGTCATCGACCTGATGGCTACCTTCGATCGGGTCTCCATCACCGGGGTCGGCATCGCCGAGGCGTAGGGTTACGTCAGTCCAACAGAGGCGCGTGGCATGCTTGAGCACAAGCTGCGGACTGCAACCGAAACGGATGCCGATTATCTCGACATACTGGCGATCCGTTAAATGCCGGGTTTGCGGAGATGGCGTCCAGGATTTCAGCGTGCCGGTGATGGGCTTCAACGACGTGATCGTCGCCATCGGCCAATGCAACAAGCAGCACGAGGCGCAGGTGCGCAGGCCGAAATCACGACAGGTCGTTGCGGGTTAGGCCCGAAGGGGGCCGCGCCAGGCTTATTCTGTCGGAGCGCGGAGGTTCGTTCTATGATGCTGTTTCGCGGATCGCTAATATGTCGAGGTAATCGGTGTCAGAGTCGATCGCGGTCTGGGTTTTGTGCTCAAGCATGCTTCGCGCCTCTGCCGGACTGACGTAGTGCGGCGTCTCGGTAATACCCCCAGACATGACGGCGATCCGATCGAAAGTTGCCGCAAGATCGATCACGACATCCGGGTCGCCGCCCAACTGCCGCATCAGGTAAGGGCAGAACTCCATCGCAAGCAGCCCCGCCATCGCGAACACCCTCTCGCCGCCGGCGATGACGAATGGTTCTGCCCCTTGCGTGTCAACTTTCACAGCAAGAGGTCCGGCGATTCGATCGAGAAAATCGTCGACGGGCGCGGTGGGAACTTGGATTGTGCGACGCCCTGGAACGCCCCGCTGTGTCAGCCGATGGTCCCCAAGATTTTCTTCCGAGAGGGCCATCGTCATTGTCCCGCGCGTGTCGAATAGCGCCACATGGTGAAGGTCGATCGAGGCGCGTTCGGCGTTACGCGCGACATTCCGCTTCAGATACCTGAAATTTCCCGGCTCCGGCTCGAACGCGAGACAATGGATGCGCGGGTTGCGAGCAAGGGGAATCGTCGTGAGGCCGATGTTGGCACCGACGTCAATGTATGTCCCGGGCGAGTCGCCGAAAAAATCTAGCAGTGCGTGCATGACCGTTGGCGCGAACGTGCCGGTCGTCGCGTACTCCAGTAGCGCGTCCCTATTGTTCCATGCGCTCGCAATGACGCCGCGATCACCATCGGCGCCGATCTCGACAATCTTTAGCCTGCTAAGCAACCGCGCGGATAGGACTTCGATACCGCCAAGGCGGTCCATGTAGCCGTCCAACATGGCCTCGCGCACGCCCCACGGCGCACGTGCAACCAATCGGCGAATGACAGTTCGCGCGAACTGCTTCATGTGATTCATGTGGCCCGGCTATTTTGGCTTGTCTCCATCGCAGCCTAGCAAATCATGCCGACCGGCGCTACGCCGGGACATGACCTTCCCGCCGGAAGCGCGCCCAGCTGACCTAGCAGGAGGGAGCTCCATCGCTGTGGCTAAGAGGTTGCAGATCGCGCTCTGGCCCGTTAGTACGTCGCTTTGGGTGCGATGGAAGGCTGCCGTGACCGACTCCGATCCGCCGCCGTCGACGCTGCGATTGCTGAAGTTTCTGTACTGGAACGCCCGCCGCAACCCGAGCGCCACGCCGCACCACAACTGGAATGGAACAGGACGGTGAAGCGGGTCCTGGTGACGGGGGGGGCCGGCTACATCGGAAGCCACACCTGTAAGTGCCTGGCTGCTCGTGGCATCGAACCCGTAGTGTACGATAATCTTTCACGCGGCCATGCGGACGCCGTCCGATGGGGACCACTTGTCCAGGGCGATATAAGTGACCGCGACAGGTTGCAATCTGCAATCACGCTATTTCAGCCGGACAGCGTTATCCACTTTGCCGCCTTCGCCTATGTCGGCGAATCCATGGCCGACCCCGCCAAATACTACCGCAACAACGTGTCCGGCACGCTCACGCTGCTGCAAGCAATGCGCGCGACCGGGGTGGACAAACTGGTATTTTCCAGCTCCTGCGCGACCTATGGGGTGCCGGAGCGTTTGCCGATCAGCGAAGCCACCCCACAGGCGCCGATCAGTCCATACGGCCGTACCAAGCAGATGGTGGAACAGATCCTTGCCGACAGCGGTCGGGCTTATGGCCTCCGATACGTCGCGCTGCGCTATTTCAACGCCGCCGGCGCCGACCCCGGGGGTGAGATCGGTGAACGCCATGATCCGGAAACGCACCTCATTCCACGGGCGCTCATGGCCGCCGCCGGGCTGATCCCCGCGCTTGAAGTATTTGGCGACGACTACCCAACGCCGGACGGCACCTGCATCCGTGACTACGTGCACGTAACCGACCTCGCGGACGGGCATGCACAGGCGCTCCGCCACCTCGACGCCGACGGCGCGAGCGTCAGTTTGAATCTCGGCACTGGGCAGGGCACCTCCATCCGCGAGCTTCTGCACTCGGTCGCCCGGGTGACCGGACACGAGGTACCGGTGATCATGCGGCCTCGGCGGGAGGGCGATCCGCCGGCGATCTGGGCGGACGCTTCTCGGGCGAAGACGCTGCTGGGGTTCAGTCCTGCGCACTCCGACACGGACACGATTATCCGCACGGCGTGGGCGTTTCTGACTCATAAGACGCCGTGCGCCGGAGGCCCCGGACCAACGCCTGCGCAGTGAATTTCAGCCCGCGCGCTCAGGCGGCGCCTGGTGCTAAGCCCTTGCGGACAATAACCTGGATCTGCGCAACGGCGGGACCAAGCGTCTGGTCCGTCGGCTTGCCAAGCCAGTGCTCAATGCGATCAAGGGCCCGGTTAACGCGATAGACCGGGAGCCCGCGCCGCATGAGGCCCTCCAGGAATTCTCGGCGATCTGGAGCGATGCGGTGCAGCGCTCGGCCAAGCCGGCTAACTCTCCGTCGCATGAGGCGTCGATCATAGCCGTTGTCCTGCAAGCGGGCTTCGACGATCTCTGCGCCTGGCAACGCACGAACGAGAGCATCGATATCGTACGACACGGGGGACCAGCTCTGCTGCCCGCCAAGCCGGAATGTTGCCTTGTGGTCGGGATTGAACAGCGACGGCCACGCGCCTTGCTCATACAAATCCTCGTCAGGGACCACGATGATCAAGTGGCCACCCGGTTTGACCAAACCCCACCATTGGGCTAGCGCCATCTTGGCATCTCGCATGTGCTCCAGACAGTGCGAGCTGTGCACACAATCGAACGAGTTTGGCTCGAAATAATTGAGAATCCATTGGGCGTCGCCCTGCTCGACGTCGAACGGCACCGCGTGCGGCACCACGAGATCAGGGCCGCAGCCCACATCGATGACGCGCCCTGCGAAGAACTGGCGTTTGAATTCTTCACCGCGTAGACTGTTGGTCTTCCTTGTTTCGTCCATAGCTCAACGTTACACGGGTTCCGGGGGGCTTGCCAACGCACGCAATCCACAGCAGGAAGCCGCTTTGGTATTGATCCGCATGAAGGAATTCCAGCGTATCGTCGATGGAGCTAGCATTCTATAGGTTTCCGTTGGGTGATGACGGCGACCAGATATGGGGCAGATATGATAGTCAAGCAATTCCTTGGTGACGGCCACGTCGGGGCCCGAACCCGCGAAATTGATGGGTGACACGATCGCGATGGAATTCCACCCAACACGCGGGCGTGCCGGAAGAGCGCCGACGGCTATCACGACGCGATGAATAACTGATGGAGCGGCACCAGTGTCCATCATCGACCGGCGGCAGCTCGCCACACTGGCGAACCGGTTCTTGCGGCGATTTGACGTCGAACTGGTGCGACCATCCGAAATGTGGCGGATCACCAGCATGCTCGGCTATGAGCCGCCACCGGGTCCGCGGGGACCTGGCCGGCCTGGTGCACTGCATGTCTTTGGTCCACCGCCCGGCGACATCACAATGGGATTTTCCGTGGTGATGCCTAGTATCCTGCGCTCAACCATCGCTGACGCGCTGCATTCGATCTTCGCTCAGGACTTTCCCGGCCCTGTGCAGACGCTGATTGGCATCGACCAACCAGTCAACGACATTGGGGTTGTTGCGGATATCTGCCGCGATCGCCCGCCACACCACACCGTGATGGTGCTGGACCCCGGGTACTCCAACTCGACCCGGCACGGCGGGCCATGTCCGGATCGAATTGGCGGGGGACTGCGCACCACACTGAGCTACCTGGCCGCCAACCGCCGCGTCGCCTACATTGATGACGACAATTGGTGGGCGCCTAATCATCTCTCCGCGCTTGCGGCGGCGCTTGACGGGTTCGATTGGGCCTGGTCACGGCGCTACTACGTGCACCACATGAGCCTGCGTACGGTCTGCGAGGACGTCTGGGACTCCGTCGGTCCACATGCGGGCACATATGCCGACGAGGGCGGCTGGGTCGATCCCAACTGCCTGGCGATCGACAAGGTACGATGTGAGGCGGTGTTGCGCTGGTGGGGTGTCCCGCAACGCCAAGGTGACGGCAGGGACGCCGACCGCAATGTGTACCGCATCCTCAATAACGAATTCAGCGGCAACGGCACTGGCGTTGCGAGCGTGTACTATGTCCTCAACGAACCTGCGCTGATCGAGCGTGGCACGGATGGCCAACTGCGGATGGACCGGATCGGCCGGGCACGCTATGATTCATTCGCTAAAACTGCCACCGAACATCAAACAGATGCATAGCAATCCCATGAAGCAACTTGCGCGAACTGTTGTCCGCCGATTGGCCGCACGCGCGCCGTGGGGCGTGCGGGAGGCTATGCTCGACGGGTATCTGGATTGCGCCAGCGAAGGACTTGTCCCCGCACGGCTGTTGAGCGTGCTCGCTCCCTGGTCCTGTACAGCGTATCCTGCACTCACCGCGCGACACGTACGCGACGCCAGACTATACAGCGACCGGTTTGAGATGTTGCGCGGCTTCGTCCTCCCACCGGGGGAAGGGGTGATCGGCGAAGTCGGCGTCGCCGTCGGAACGTTCTCGACATTTCTGATCGACCTTTTCAAGCCACAGACATTTGTTGCATTCGACCTGTTCGACCTGCACACGAATGCAACCTTGTGGGGTCAGCAGACGTCCGTAGTGCTAGAGGGCAAGACGCATTACGACTTCTACCGAGATCGTTTCGCCAGTTCGCCGACGCGCGTCGTAATGGAACAAGGCCTGAGCTACGAGACCTTGGCTAAATATCCGGATCAGAGTTTCGACATTCTATACATTGATGCGGGCCACCAATATGAGGACGTAAAGCGGGACGCGGAAAATGCGCGGACGAAGATCAAGGCCGATGGTATCCTCGTCTTCAATGATTATATCATGTTCGACCATCTCCATTGGCATCCTTACGGCGTCGTCGCGGCGGTCAACGAATTGATAGTACAAGACGATTGGCAGGTGATAGGATTTGCTTTGGAGCAAAAGATGTTTTGCGACATTGCGCTCCGGCGATCTGATTTCGGTCCGCGGATGTAGGCTCTCGTCTGAGAGCTGCCTTAGATATATTGCAATATCACTTACTGTAAAAAAGGGGGAGCGCTGATGGGTTTCATCCGGGATATGCACGGTCGGCCGTGGGTTCCGACTGTCAAATTTCTGCCATTTTTGGGCCCGGCCTGCTCCAGCGACTACCACTCTCGTTCTCCGTTGGAATATTCGTCAATTGGATAATCGCCTAGCACTGGAGGGCATACATGCGGCGGTGTACGCGACCGCGGCTCCACGCAATGAAATTTCGGCGTTACGCCCACTCTGGAGTGACATGCGAGGGGTCTCCCTGCGCGACGCCCGTAATATTTGTTCCAAGATGATTGCGAGCTTACGTAACGACAACATATGGTCTTGAGACCATGGGTCTTGGCACATATCGGCTACGTATGAGTCTCCTTCGGCGGGCGGCTCCCCGCTCCGGGCGAATCGCGCGGTTCTTGCGCTTTCCCGACCCATTCACGGCACCGTGGCGCCGATCGGTCCTCGATATCGGCCGTGACGTGGGGCTCGGCGACGTGCTGATGTGCACACCCGCTTTGCGCGAACTCAAGCGTCGGCATCCGGACTCCCATGTCCGCTTCTACACTGACTTTGCGCCATTGGTCCGAGGGCTGCCCTATATCGACGAGGTTTTGCCCTGGAGCGTGCGTCCGAAGGATACGATCCTGTTGCGCTACGAGGAGGTCATTCCGCCTCGCGCCCACATAGCCCGGATTCTGGGTGACCAACTCGGCGTCAATGTCCGTGATGTTTGTCCGGATTGTGTGATCCAGGACAACCTGGTGGCTGGCTTCCAGCACGCATGGCGTGATTGGCCGCGACCCTACATCACCGTGAACCGACGGGCCGGCGATTGGACCCCCAACAAGGACTGGCCGGATCAGCGATGGTCGCAATTGATCTGCGCTCTGGCTCGGTCTGCCACGGTCATTGAAATCGGTAAGCCTGACCCATGTGCCGGGCCTATCGCGGCGGGGCATTACATCGACCTGCGGGGCCGCACGCTGGTCGAGGAGTTGGCGGCGGCTATTGCGGCGGCCGATTTTCACCTCGGCCCGATTTCCGGCCCGGTTCATATCGCCGCCGCCGCGCGCAGGCCGTCAATCATCATTGCGGGCGGCTACGAGCATCCATCGAGTGCAGTCGCATATTCGGGCAACGTGGTCTTCTACACTGATGTCGATTGTGCGCCCTGCTGGCTGCGCAGTCCGTGCCCATATGACCGCAAATGCCTTACTGCCATCACGCCTGCCGCGGTCGCGGATAGCCTGTGGCAGGCCTGGGCGAGCATCAAGGCAGGCTCATCTGTCGCGGATATCCCGGCAACGCGGGCAGGCGGCGTGAAGGCACGCATCATTGTGCCGACCGCCTTGAGCTGATTGCATTCACCCGCTGGTGGCACCCCGCCGCGTAAGCTAAATCTCCGCCAGACACCACGCGCAAGGAGCGCAACGCCCCTGCCCCTGGGTACCTACCGCCTCCGCATCGCGCTGCTGCGCTGGGCGGGGCCGCGCTCCGGCGTGCTGGCCCGCGCCCTCCGCTTCCCCAAACCGTTCAGCGCCCCCTGGCGCCGGCCCGTGCTCGACATCGTCGCGCATGGCGGGATCGGCGACGTCATCATGTGCACCCCCGCGCTGCGCGAACTCAAGCGACGCAATCCGCGCGCCCGGCTTCGCTTCTACTCTAGCTTCAGTTCGCTGGTGCGCGGCCTGCCCTACATCGATGAGGCACTGCCCTACGACACCAGGCCAAGCCCCGCCACCTACATGGACTACTCGGACGAGACCGATTTCGTCGCGCCGCGCGCGCCCCTCGTCTCGCTGCTCGGCGACACGCTCGGCCTGCCGGTCCACGACACGCGGATGGACTGCGTCATCGACCCGGCGCTGGTCGAACGCTACCGCGCCGCCTGGCAGCACCTGCCGCGCCCGCATCTGGCCGCGGTGCGCCGCGCCAACAGCCAGCGGACCGCCAACAAGAACTGGCCCGACGCCTCCTGGGATGTCCTGGCCTCACGCCTGTGCCAGCGCGCAACGGTCATCGAACTTGGCGAGGCAGCCGATCCCGCCATCACCCACGCGGCACCCACCCACATCGATCTGCGCGGCCGCACCTCGCTCGACGAATTCGTCGCCGCGATCGCCGCCGCCGATCTCTACGTCGGGCCGATGTCGGGTCCCGCGCACGTCGCCGCGGCCGCCGAAACGCCAGGCGTCATCATCTATGGCGGCTACGAGCCGCCCGCCTACACCGCCTATCCCGGCCGCGTCGGGCTGGCCACCCAGGTGCCGTGCTCGCCGTGCTGGCTGACCTCACCTTGCCCGTACGATCGCAAATGCCTCAGCGCCATCTCGCCCGCCGCCGTGGAAGCAGCAATCTGGAACCTCTGCCCCCCACTCACCACTCCCGCAAGCGGGAGAGGTCAAGACGCCAAGCGGCGAGGGTGAGGGTCGCGTAGCACCACCTTTCCCACCCAAATCACCCACGTCCGCAATCTCCCCCACCAACACCAGAACACCACCCCACCCGCGCTACCGCCTAAACCAAGGCCGCACCACCCGGCCCAGCACCGACAGCACGAAAGTCTCCGCCCCCGGCTTCCGTCCGGACGCAAGCCACGCCAGCAGCAGGCTCACGCCGAACACCGCCGCGCCGGCCGGCACCGCCGCCACCAGCACCAAACCATCCCCCCAAGCCGTATCGATGGCCGGCGCCCGCGTCAGCCCGGCGCACAGCAGCACCAGCGCCATCATTCCGGTCGCCAGCGCCGGTCGCCAGGTGTTCAGCGCCAGGTCGCGGGCGCGCAGGCCGGTGCGGCGGAACGTGACCACCACATAGATCACCTCCTCGATGAAGCCGGCGGCCGCCACTCCGCTCGCCGCCCCGACCAGTCCGAATCTCGGCACCAAGGCCAGCAGGACGATCAACCGCAGGATGGTCGAGGCCAATTCCACCCGAAACCCGATATGCGGCACGCCTTCCGCCATCAGCACGGCCGAGCTGATGGCGCCGCCCACCCGGAACATGCCGACGAACGCGAATAGCTGCACCAGCGGCACCGCCGCGTCCCACCGCGCGCCGAACACCAGGTGCATCATCGGCTGCGCCACCAGGACAATCCCGGCGCTGGCCGGCAGCATGATCAGTGCCACCACCGAAACCGCCCGCAGATACGCCCAGGCGATGCCGTCACCCGTCCGCCGGGCCGAGGAGAACGCGGCAAACAACGCGCCGGTGATCGGGCCGAGCAGCTCGGACGACGCCAGCCCGCCGATCTCGGCACCCACCGAATAGATCCCGACCGCCGTCGTATTGAGATAGCCGCCGATCACGACGGTGTCGGCGCGCCCCTGCACCAGTGCCGTCATCGACGTCGCCCAGGACCAGAAGGAAAACCCAACCAGCCTGCGCCACGCACGGAGCGTCAGGCGCGGCCGATACGGATGCATCACATAGGTGAAGATCAGTCGCAACCATCGGACGACAAGAATGCCCACCACCAGCGCCCAGTAGCTCCGCCAGATCACCGCGCACGCGATCGAGGCGACAACGCTGACCACGCGCGGCACGAACAGGATCTGAATCTGCTTGCTGAACACCATGTCGCGCTGAAAATCGATCGTCCCGATGTTCTCCAGCGAGGTCGAGAACAGCGCCAGCGCCAGCACCAGGAAGATCGTCGTCAGCCGCGGATCGCCAAAGAACCGCGCCGCCGGCCATGCGCATGCCACGGTGACCAGCGCGGTCAGCGAACCCCGCAGCAAATTCATAGTGAACCCGGTATCATATAGCGCGCGGTCCAGGACGGGCTCGCGCACCAGCGCATCCTGCACGCCGATGTAGGACAGTCCGTCGATCGCCAGTGAAAACGACATCGCCAGCGCCACCAGGCCAAAATCGGCCGGCAGAAGCAGGCGAACCAGCACCACGGTATTGCCGATGCCAAGCAGCCGGCTGGCCAGGCGCCAGCCCATCAGCCAGCCGGCGCCCTTGACCGTCCTCGCCCCCAGCGACCCGCTCTGGTCAGCCCCGCTCAACGCAGCACGCAAGCATGGCCCGCCGAGCGGCCACCCCTCGCCGGCCACGGCGCGACGCGCGCGGCCGCCAACACTGCGCCCTTCGGCCCACGCGGCGGATACGTCAGCCGACAACTCCGCGCAGCATGAGGCAATGACGGAACACCAGTTCGTTTCGGGCCGCCGGCCGGCGGACGATCAACCAACCGTGCGACACGCTCGTCTCCGCACGGCAGGGGCCGACGGCCTGCGGCGATGACCTTGACGGCCTGCGGCAATGACGACGAGCGTGGCACAGGCCGCCTGCCTCTACACTGTCGCCGGCCCGGATGCCACCGAGCATGCGGACGAACGTATTGACGTACGCTGCCCACACCCGTCATGGCCGGCGAAGCATGCCCCGGCGGAGGGCGGCCTTAGCCTGTCCTCGGGCGCTTGACCCGGGGGGCGGCCATGACGGGTGGAGAGTCGGGACTTTCGGCCGCTGGCTAACTGGGAATACGTCGGCTCATGTCGGTGCGGGAATAAGCCGATGGCGTCTCTCATGCGTCGGGCCAAGGACCACCTGCGGTGGATGGGCCGCCAAGTGACCCGGCGTCCGGTACACGGTTTCCCGAGCCGGCAAGCCCGGATCGGGTGTTCCGCTTCAACCTGCACGGCATTCATGTGGAAATGCCAAGGTCCGCACTGACGCCGGACGTATGGGCAACGCTCGTTCGCGGCAATTATGAAACCGAGGAAATCCACTGCCTGACGACAGCGCTGCAGCCAGGCGACACCACGCTCGAACTCGGCGCGGGCATCGGTTTCATGTCCAGTTGCGCCGTGCGGCGTTGCCATGCCGGCCGCGTCATTGCGTTCGAGGCCAATCCGGGCCTCATCCCGGTGATCCGCCGGACGCTCGCCCTCAATGGCGTCGTGGCGGAGGTGGTGCATGGCGTCGTCGCGCGCGAAGACGGCGAGGCGACCTTCAACGTCAGCCGAGACTTCTGGTCGTCCTCCGCCGAACCATCGTCCAACGGGTGAGCCCATCTGGCTGCGCGCAATCGGTCTTCCCGCACTGCTTGCCGCGATGCGGCCCGACGTCCTGATGGTCGACATCGAGGGCGGTGAGGCCAAGTTGTTCAATGGCGTCGATCTGACCGGCGTCCGGTGCGTCGTGGTCGAGTTGCACCAACTGCTGACGGGTTTGGCTGGCGTCGCGGACTGCTTCTCCGCAACGGCGACAGTTGGGTTCGCCTATGACCCGATGGGCTCAAACGGACCGATTGTCACCTTCCGCCGCCGTTGAGCGCGGACCCGAACGACGCAACCGATAGCGTCGCACGGACCGTCCGGCGGAGACGCGCCAACCTGTCGATGAAGCCCGGTTCGAAAACGTCAACGCGGACCGCCAGAGTGTCGATCGTTTGGCGCCACCCGACCATCCGGCGCCGCGCAGTGCGCGCTGCCAGCAACGTAGCACCTCAGGCGCGCGGTCCCTGCTTCGACTGCCACCCTTTGACCCACCATTTGATTGGCTTCGGTTCGCCGCCCTTGGCCGGGCGGCCAACGCGGGCCGGTGGGGTCACCGTCGGCAGGTCCAGCGTCGATTGCTCGGTCACCTGCACCTTGCGCGGTCGCCCGCGCTTCCTGGGTTCGGCCGGAGGCTCGGTCGTCAACGCGACCACCTTGCGCGGCCTGCCGCGTTTGCGCGGCATCGTCAGCGGATCGACAGGCACCGCCAGCGGATCGACAGGCATTGCCAGCGCGTCCACCGGCACCGCCAGCGGATCTACCGGCATTGCCAGCGGATCCACCGGCATTGCCACTACCACCTTGCGCGGCCTGCCTCGCTTGCGCGGCATCGCCAACGGATCCACCGGCGCGGCAACAACCTCCTTCCGTGGGCGGCCCCGCGGACGGGGCGGCTGGCGTGGCAGCGCCTCCGCGGCCCGGCGCCTCTCCTGCGCATCGCGCAACTCCAGCCCCAGCTTCTCCCGCCCGACCCGCTCGGTCGCCACTTCCATTCGCAATGTCTGCACGGCGTTCGCGGCAGCATCCCGCTCCGATTCAACGCGCTGAAGCGCCGCATACGCCTCTTCCTTGGCCATCCGCTCGTGCGCCAGCTTGGTGCGCAGATCGCGAATTGTGGCCTGGGCGTCGGTCAGCGCGCGTTCCGCCCGCTCCGTCGCAACCGCCTGCGACCGGATCGTCTGCCGCGCCGACTCAAGCTGGTTCGAGGCCGTGGGCGTGATGCCACCCACCGCGTCCGGCGTATGTGGCCGCCGCACCACGGTGACGGGAACCTCGCCGTCCTTGACGAAACGCCGGGGCGGCCGATGCAGCGTCAGGCGATCTGGCGCCGGACCGGACGAAGTCGATTGCTCTTCGGCTCTGGGAGCCTGCGGCTGACCGTCCAGGCCAAGGGCGTGGCGCATCTGCGCCTCCGTCGCACGAAGGCGCGCGTCATCCAACGTCTCGTTCATATTACGTATCGTCACCCGGTTTGAGCGCACCCGCCATTACGCTGATAGAGCGGCCAGCGCGGGACGCGCGACAGATTTAGACGCGCGTGCCGGTGGGCATGTCAACCCTGATGGTTTCGGCGCACGGCGCTTGGCGGAGGGAGTGGGACCCTCCGCAGAACACCCCCCAAGCCCGCAGAATATCGGCATTCTTGGGCTTGCAGCACCCTTTGTGTGTGGCTAACGTGTGTGGCTGGTCCGGTTCCGACCCTGGGCCTGGGGGGTTACCATGCCGTCATACTTACAAAAACGCCGCCGCCGCTGGTATGCCGTGGTCGAGATACCGACGCCGCTGCGCCCGCACTTCAGGGGGAAGCCCCGATTCGTCCAGACGTTGGAGACCGACAGCCTTGCCACTGCACAGCGGCGGGCATTGCCGATCGTAGCCGCGTGGCAGCGCCAAATTGCCGAGGCCAGGGGAGACCCGCCAGCGGACGACGCGGCGTTCTTTCGGCGCGCACTGCGGAACGCCAGCACGGATGCCGACCGGGCCAACATCATGCAGCAGGTATCAGACCATGCCGACGCGCTGGGCGCGCTGGCGGTGCCACTGGGTAGCCTGCCCTCGGCCGCGACCGAGGCGACGGCCTTCTACACCTCGGCCACCGGCACGCCGTTCGGGGACCACCTGGGCGACTGGCAGAAAGCGTCGCGCGTCACTGCCAAGACGAAGGACATGCAGAAGGCGGACGTGGCCCGCTTCGCCGCGGAGTTCCCAACCGTCGCCGCGGTGGACAAGCCTGGGGTCAAGCGATGGGTGGGCAAGCTCATGGCCGATGGCCTGGCACCCAAGACCGTCCAGCGCGTTCTGTCGGCGTTACGCGGTTATTGGCGCCACCTACAGGCCATCGGCGCCGCGCCAGATGCCTTTGAGCCTTTCACCGGGCTGGACGTGGCGCGGCAAGGCGGCCGTGTCACCCGCGACGACAAGCGCCGGCCGTTCACCCCGGCCGACGTGGTGGCGTTGCTGGCCAAGGCGCGCGAGCGCAGCGACCATGAACTTGCTGATCTGATCGACCTGGGGCGCTGGACGGGCGCCCGCATCGAGGAACTGTGCATCTTGCGGGTGGAGAATGTGAATCTCGCGGCGACGATCCCGTATCTAACGATCACGGCCGGCAAGACCGACGCGGCGATCCGAGGGGTTCCGATACACGCCCAGCTTGCCCCGACGCTGGCCAAGCTGATTGGCGACCGCACTACGGGCTGGGTGCTGGCCAAGTTGACGGAGAACAAATACGGGGACCGGTCGAATGCCATCGGCAAGCGGTTTGGCAGACTGCGGACTGATGCCGGATACGGTCCCCAGCTTGTCTATCACTCAATCCGAAAGTGCGTTGCCACTTTGTTCAAGGATGCCAGTGTGCCGGAGGCGACTGCGGCGGACATCCTTGGCCACGACATCGTCACCATGTCCTATGGCGTCTATGCCGGGGACGTTTCCCTGGCGACGAAGGCCGAGGCCATCGCCAAGCTGGCCTATCCCGCCGCGGCCTGATCCGCGCCGCGCCGGCCTGGCAGGTTCGTGGCTGGCGCGGTCCGGGAGACGGCGGGGGCCATCGAGGCGTTCACGTTGAAGGTGTGGGCGCTGTAGCCAACCGAGACACACTCAGGCAGCTTCGCGAACCTCACTAACCATCCGCTTGCCAAGCAGCCATAGCGCGTTTTCGAGGTTGTCGATCTTGGTTTGGTGGTCAAGATCGAGCATGCGCCGCACCTCGCCTTCCTGCTTGCCTAACTTGTGCGCGAGGGTGACCTTGTTCAGTCCGTGCTCGCGCATGGCTTGGTAGAGTGCGAGTTTGGCCGATTGGAGCACCGGCACGACAACAAAAAACCGCCCGGCGACAGATGCCTCCGGCAGATCACGCTTCAGCTTCGCGAGGCCACCAAGTGCCGCCAGGAGGGCATCGGCTGCCAGTGCGTGGGCCTCCGCTTCCGTCTCTCCCTCGGTCATGGCTTCGGGCACGTCCGGGAAACGGACCTGCCAAGCCCCGTCATCGCTTTGATAGACGGTATATGGATAAACGAATTGCATAACTTACGCTCCTGGGTTCTAGGGCGCCCCAACTGCCGGTCAGGGAAGATCGTCTTTCGTCAAGCCTAGTTGCTTACATGTCGTGCAGTAGCCCGGACCAATCTCCTTCTTTGGGTCCTTGACGGTGGTCAAGTGGCCACCACAGAGCAATTGGCCGTGGCTACCCTTTCCGTGCCGTGGTTCATGCTCAAACTCGACGCCCCGCACTTTCGCGAGGCGCCTCAGCTTTCGGATGAGTTCCGCCCCGTTCATGCCATCCTGTATCGCACGTATATCTTACCTCCTGTATCGCACATATATGTGCGATTGCAAGGCCGATCGCGCTTGACGTGGCGCGGGTGCGCCAAGCTGCAATGTCCATAACGCGTTATCGGAAACCGGTGCCGGCGGCGTCGGGCGGTCCGGGTGCCTGATTGCTCGGGCTGTGCCCAGCGTCGGCCATTCCACCCCCTTTCCGGGATCACGTGATACCGCCGGCCCTACGGTGGCCGGTTCGGGTGCGCCAGTATAGCAAGCGTCATCACTGATCTGTATTTTGGCTATGTTTGATGGATATTTCTTCAATTCCGGATGATATTCAAGATATTCTTTATATCACTAAAACGTGCGTTGCCATTGCTTTGCGATTATGGAACGATGTTTGCCGCGAACCCAAGGGAGGAACAGTAAATGGCAGACATATCTTTCGAGCAGCTTGACGCGAGCGATCCCCACAACGGGGGATGGACGGATACCGATGACGGCGACCCGAAATTATCGTTCTGGACTGCACCGGC
Source organism: Acetobacteraceae bacterium (assembly GCA_035696165.1). Taxonomy (GTDB): domain Bacteria; phylum Pseudomonadota; class Alphaproteobacteria; order Acetobacterales; family Acetobacteraceae; genus Palsa-883. The sequence continues at coordinate 54,947 of DASRQX010000418.1, forward strand.
CGCCAACGGCCGAGTGCTTGAATTGGGGATAACAGGTATCTCGTCGGGCGTCCGACGGTTCGATGCCACATTGCTGCGCGGTCCAGGGGCGGACATTGTATTCGAGCAGCTTGGTGCGGGTGGTCCACGCGCATGGATGGACGCGCACGATGGGGAAGGGGGGACATATTCGATCTGGACGGCGCCCGGCGCACCCGGGGGCATGCTTGAAGTTACGCTGATTGCCGTGCCCGGCGCGGCGCCGCGGGTCGAGGTGACATGGCTGGACACGGGGCCGGTAGCGAAGCCGGCGCGGGCGGTAGAGCCGGTGCGGGCGATGCCATCCACGAGTCTTGTCGCGCGGCGGGCGCCTGTGGCCAGGACCGACGCCATTGACCTGGCATCGTGGAGAACGCGAAAGCGCCCGAACTAGGCCACTGGCTACGCGGCGGCATCGTAATGAATCTGGTTAGGTGTGGAGTGCCGCCGCGTGTCAGGAATACAGGACGAGATCGCCTCCCTTGACACCGGCTCAGCCGGGCAGTCTGGTTCAGAATGGCAACTTAAGGCCACAATCGTGGGCGATCCGACAGGCGGATGGGCAAAAGCAACGGAGAAGACAAGCGAGGCGGCTACCGAGGCCATTAAGGCCGGCCGCGACGCGCTCTCGTTTGTTGCCGATCCTCTTAGAGAGCTTGTCGGAATGGGCACCGACACATTGAAGGTGAAGCGGTATAAGCGCCAAATCCGACTCGCCGAGCAGTTGAAGGCATTTCTGCAAGAGCGTGGATTGGAGGCGCCGTCGCGTGGGATACCTCTAAGCTTTTCTGTTCCGCTAATTGAATATCTCGCGAGTCCGGGGTTTGCGAGGAATTTGGGTATCAGGCGGCGAGGCGGAAGGCCTGCATTTTGTTGGTGTCCTGTCGTTCGGTGACGAATTTCGTGAAGATGGAG
>DASRQX010000419.1:0-5860 GCA_035696165.1 Acetobacteraceae bacterium
GCGGCGACCGCATGGTCGCCGCGAACTTTTTTTGTGCAAACGGCCTGACAGAAACACGATCGCGAGCGGCGCCAGCGCGCCCCGCGACGCCGAAGCGGCGGCTGGGTTATACCGGCCATGTCGCGGCGAGGCCGACGGCCACCAAAACGCGCCGTGACGCGCGGGGACCGCTGTGTCCCAGGGAGGTACCAATTATGACAGAGCCAGTCTACAAGATCGTCGAACTGGTCGGTACGTCGGATCAGAGCATCTCCAAGGCGATTGATCGCGCCATTGAGAAGGCCTCGGCCACCGTCCGCCATCTCGGCTGGTTCGAGGTCGCGCAGATCCGCGGCAGCATCGACCAGGGCAAGGTCCGCCAGTACCAGGTGACCGTGAAGGCCGGATTCACTCTGGAAGATAAATAGCAACTCGGGCTGGCCGCCGCGCGCCGCAACCACGCTACACAAACCCCGGCAGCGCCTCGGCCCGCGGCGAGGACAGGGCAAGCGCCTTGAACAGGCGCCCCATCCGGCTGGGTTCGGCCAGCCGGCTCGCGGCGTCCAGCAGTGCCGCGGCACGTTCCGGCGGCTGGCTGCGTGCCAGAGTGCCGGTGCGCTGGAACAGCCCGAGCCGGGTGAGGAAGACCCCCTGCGGCACCGGGCCATGCACCTCGGCGCCGGCGGCACGCGCGGCCGCCGCAAGCGCAGCGAAATCGACATGCGCGGTCAGGTCGGCCTCCCCGGCCGGACCAAGCGGATCAGCGGGCTGGCCGGCGCTCAGCGCTTGCAGGCTGTCGCCGAAATCGCTGGCCGCTGGCCCGTAATCGAGAAACAGCGCGCCCCCCGGGTGGGCCATAAAGCGCCGCGCCAAGGCGGTAACGAAGACCCGGGCAGATTCGTTCCATTCAAGGATCGCGCCGTCGGGGATCGCAACTTCTACTCCCCCTCCCCCTGTGCGAGGGGGTTGGGGGGAGGGGTTCGGCGCCACGAACCTTCCGTGTGACCCCGGCACCAACCCCTCTCCCCACGCTTGGTCCGATTCACGGCCCAAGCCCTCAAGGCGAGGGGGAGCGGACAACATCACTTCAACAAACCGCCCGTCCTCAACAAATCGTTCCGCCCACCCATCCCCCCACCGCACGAGCTGACGGATCGGCAATGCATCGAGGAACTCGTTGCCCAGCAGGATCAGCGGCGCTTCCGGCACCGTCTCCAACCCGTCATGCCACGCCGCATCCGCCAGCACCCCTGCCTGCACGGCGCGCAACCGCGGCGAGCTCTCAATCAGGTGCAGCCGCAGCGCGGCGCGGAACGCCGGCGCCGCCCGCCCGATCGCCCGCAACGCGTCCGCCATCAGAGTGCCTCGGCCGGGCCCGGCCTCCGCCAGCAGCACCGGATCGGGCGCGCCTAGTTTCTGCCACGCCACCGCCGCCCAGAGCCCGAGAATCTCGCCGAAAACCTGGCTGATCTCCGGCGCGGTGGTGAAATCCGCGAACGGATCGTGCGTAGCGTAGTACGCGGCATTTGCCCGCGCCATGAACGCATCCAGGCGTTCCATCAGTGCAAACGGGCCATCGGCGCACCCCGGCCATCAAGGCGACGGACCATCACCGCGCCCGCGCGATCAGCCAGGCACCCGCGATCAGCATCGGGACACACAGCACTTGGCCCATCGTGGTGCCGAACGGAAGAAACCCCAGGAACGCATCCGGCTCGCGGAAAAACTCCCCGGTGATGCGGGCGACGCCATAGCCAACCAGGAACGCCCCGGTGAGAAATCCAGTGCGTTCCCGCAACATCTCCCGCCGCGACAGCGTGAACATTACGGTGAACAGCAACAGCCCCTCCAACGCCGCCTCGTAGATTTGGCTGGGGAAGCGCGGCACACAGCGCGAAGGATCGAAGCCGGCACATACCGTCTGGCGGAGCGTCTCGACGACCTGCTGCGATGGGTTGGCAACTGGCTCGGCGTACGGGAACACCATCGCACCCGGCCACCAAAGCGGCGCCGGGCGCCCCCACAGCTCGCCATTGATGAAATTGGCAACCCGGCCCAACCCGAGGCCGATCGGCACGCACACCGCGATGCGGTCGGCGAACGCCAGCAGCCGGATGCCGTTGCGGCGGCAGAACCAAGTTATCGCGATCGCCATGCCGATCGCGCCGCCATGGAAGCTCATGCCGCCTTGCCAGACCTCGAAGATCCGCGCCGGGTGTGCCAGGTAAACGCCGGGCTGGTAGAACAGCACGTAGCCCAGCCGGCCGCCCAGCACGATCCCGAGCGTCGCCCAGGTCAGGAAATCGTCCACCTGCAGCGACGTCGCGATCACCGGCGGCAACTGCACCAGCCGGCGTGTCAGCCGCCAGCCCAGCACGATCCCGAAAATATAGGCGAGCGCATACCAACGGATGCCGAACGGCCCGATCTGCACGATCACCGGATCGAAGTTGGGAAACAGCAGAACCGGGATCATCGGAAGGGATCAGGCTGCGTCAGGTATTCCTGCACATAGCGCCGCACTGCTTCCTCCAGAGGGGTGAACTGCCCGGCGTAACCGGCGGCGCGCAGGCGGGTTATGCCGGCCTCGGTGAACGATTGGTACTGGCCGCGCAGTGCCTCGGGCATGTCGATGAATTCGATGCGCTGTGCCACACCGGCGGCGTCGCACACCGCGTGGGCCAGATCGCGATAGCTGCGCGCCTCCCCGGTACCGACATTGAACAGCCCGCTGGCCGCCGGCGTGTCGCGCAGCCACAGCATCACATCCACCACATCGCCCACCCAGATGAAGTCGCGCCGCTGTGCCCCATCCTCGATATCCACCTGGTCCGAGCGATACAGGCGCGGCGCCAGGCCCTCGCGGATCTCGTCGTGCTTGACCTTCACCACCGAGATCATGCCGCGCTTGTGGTACTCGTTCGGCCCGAACACGTTGAAGAATTTCAACCCCGCCCATTGCGGCGGCCGCGGTTGCCCGGTGGCCAGCATCCGGGCGACCCGCAGGTCGAAGGCATGCTTGGTCCAGCCGTACAGATTGAGCGGGCGCAGCTGCTCGAGAAACCCAATCGACCCGTCATCCTCGAACCCCAGCGACCCGTCGCCGTAGGTCGACGCGGACGACGCGTAGACGAACGGCACCTGGCGCGCCGCACACCACCGCCAAAGCCGGGACGGCAGCTCGACATTGACCGCCCAGGCAACGTCGCCGTCGGTTGCCGTCGTCTCGCTGATCGCCCCGAGATGGAACAGCATCTCCAGCGGCGGATGAGTGGCGAGGAAATCCTCCAATTCCTCGGGCGGTAGCAACCGCGTCGGCGGATGCTTCGCCAGGTTGCGCCACTTGCCGTTCGACCGCAGCCGATCCACCACGACCGTCTCCTGGTCGCTGTCGACCAGGGCCGCCTGCAGGTTCGAGCCGATGAATCCGGCGCCGCCGGTAACCATGATCATGGCCGCGGGTTATACGTGCATGATCGAGCCGGCGGCAAAAGCCGTCCGCGAACAGGCAGACCCGCCCCGAAGGGGCCAAAGGAGAAGATCGACATGGTCGAGCGCCCGCGCATTCTGGACGACCTGGCCGGCGTCGCCGGCGGCGCCCTGTCCGCGTTAGCCGGCATCCGTGAGGAAATCGAGGCGATGGTGCGTGCCAGGCTCGACGAGGCGATCCGCCGCCTGGAGCTGGTCCGCCGCGAGGAACTGGACGCGGTCGCCGAGCTCGCCGCCAACGCGCGCGCCGGCCAGGAGGCGGCGGAGACCAGGCTAGCCGCGCTAGAGGCCCGAATAGCAGCACTGGAGGCGTCACCGCAGAGCCCACTGCAGGGCGGATAAGCGAAGTGCTATCCGCCACCCGCCCATCCCCAACCAACGACCCGCCCACTCGCCCGCCCACCCGCCCGCCGTGAACTTGCGATGGCATATGAAAATTGCCGCCCAACTCCCGCAACCGCCCCTTGCGGCACGGCCCGACGCCTCGGTAGGCTACCGCTCGTGGTTGACGGGCGCCGAGTCCCACCAAATGTCGCGGTCCCAAGATCGTGCCACGCCCGGCCTTCCTTGCGATGGGAGACCCCGCATGTCCGCCAGCCTCCACACCGACGTCCCCAGGGCTGCCAATCCGCTCGACATCCTCGAGCAGATCGTCGTGGCCAACGACTGGGTGTTCGACCGTCGCACCGACGAAGAGATGGCCGCCGAAGCCCCCGGCCGCTGGTGCGACTACGGTCTGTATTTCAACTGGTCGCACGAGATCAGCGCCATGCATTTCACCTGCACCTTCGATCTGAAGGTGCCCGAGAAGCGCCGCGGAGCGTTGTATGAACTGCTGGCCCTGGCCAATGAGCGGCTGTGGATCGGCCATTTCGGCATGGACACCGACGACGGCATGCCGGCGTTCCGCCACTCGGTGCTGTTGCGCGGCGCGCCCGGCGCCTCGGCCGAGAGCCTGGAGGATATGGTCGACATCGCCATTACCGAGTGCGAGCGGTTCTTCCCCGCATTCCAGTTCGTGCTGTGGGGCGGCAAGCCGGCGAGCGAGGCGCTGGCCGCCGCGATGTTGGAGTGCGTCGGCGAAGCCTGACCCCGCCAAGCTGCCGTCCCACCCGGTGAAGTGCCCCGTGGCAGTCGCCTGTGCCGCAGGCAGTCGCATGGGTCACACCCTCGGCGGTCGACCCGAGGGTCGTTGCGCATTTCCCGTGTTCACCTCTCCCGCCTGCGGGAGAGGTCGGGTCGCGCAGCGACCCGGGTGAGGGTGTGCCGCCCCAAACCACCCAACCCGCTGGCCATACGCGATCGTGGCCGCGACCACCTGAGTGCCAGACTGTTGCATCGCGCACACCTCTCACACTTGATCCATTCCCTCGGAGTGCTCGACCGAGGGTAGTTACGCATTTCGCGAAAACCACGCCTACCGCCACCTCCGCTCTCGCCGCAATGGTGGCCAGCATGCTCCCGTAAAGCAGACTGTTGCATGGGGTCGTGTCGCGGTTTCGCGAAAGGCGCATTAGCCGCCAGTTCCACCCTCGCGGTCACGGCCGGCCCCGAGGCCGCATGCCGGCGGCGGACTGTTGCACGGGACATGCCCTCGGAGCGCTCGACCGAGGGCATGCCCTCGGTCGTTTGACCCGGTAGTCGTGTCGCGGTTTCGCGAAAGGCCCGTTCGCCACCGCGACCCACCCCGACCGCCGGGAGGCAGCCCGTGGCGGACTCTCACCGCCAGAGACCCACCCCCTGGCTCACTCCTCCCCAGCCGCCGCGGCAGCGCGGGACGCCGGCGTCAGCATCTCCAACGGTGCCACCGGCCCGGTATACGTATAGCCAAAGAACTCCCGCCGCTCCGGCTTGGTCATGTTCTCCCACCCCGGGTATTTCCGCGCCGCCCGCTTATCGGGCACCCAGGTCCGCGCGTAATCGTCCGGCTTGTACTTGTAGATCCGCCGCGGCCCCGGCTTCACCGGCAACGGAGGCTCGCCGGCCGCCTCGCGCCGCAACCGCTCGATCTCCTCGTTCATCTCCGCGTCGTCGATCTCATCGATCCAGCGAATGATCTCCGCCGGTTCCTCCGCCGCTGCCTTGCCACCACGCGCCGCCTCGGCCGGCCGCCCCGGCGCGTCCCGCAGCACCCCCGCCAGCACCGCCGCCGCGTCGCCCCAGTCGCGCGCTGGCGCCACCGGTTGCAACCGACGCTGCTTCAACGACCGCAGCGCCCCGGCCATGACGCGCACCAGCGCGGTGGCGCTGGCCCGCTGGCGCAGCGCCTGCACGGCCGAGGCGTCCGGCGCGAACGCGAGGCGGCAGGCGTCGACGGCGCCGGCATGGGTGGCGATCACCGTCACCGCCAGCATCGTCTGCAGCGCATCGCGCGGGTCGAGCACCCCAAGCC
>DASRQX010000420.1:0-12005 GCA_035696165.1 Acetobacteraceae bacterium
TAGACGATCGCAACGACCAGGGTGATGCCCATGATCGCCGGGAAGTCGAGAATCACGGCGCTCTGAAACGTATAACGGCCGAGGCCGGGCCAGGAGAAGATGGTCTCGGTCAGCACCGTGCCGGTCAGCAGCTGGGCATACGCCAGACCGCCCAGCGTCACCACCGGCAGCAGCGCATTGGGCAGCGCGTGGCGTAACATGATGACACGCCGCAGCAAACCCTTGGCGCGCGCGACACGGATATAGTCCTGCGACAGCGCCTCCAGCATCGCGGCGCGTGTGGTGCGGGTGATCAGCCCGATGGTCGCCGCGGCCAGAACGATCGAGGGCAGGATCAGATGGGTCACCGCGTCCCAGAACGTGTCCCATTGGCCGGCCAGCGGCGCGTCGATCAGCATGAAACCGGTGACCTCGGGCGGCGGGAACTGATCGCTGCCGATTTGCCCGGGGCCGGGCGCCCAGCCCAGCCAGCCGTAGAACACCGCCAGCATGATGAAAGCCAGCCAGAAGGTCGGCGCGGAGACGCCGGTCAGCGACAGGGCGCGGGCAAGGTGGTCGATCCAGGAATCGCGCTTCATTGCGGCGAGCACGCCCAGCGGCAGGCCGAATACCAGCGACAGCAGGAACGCCACCGTGGACAGCTCGATCGTGGCGGGGGCGTATTGCGCGATGTCCTCGATCACCGGGCGCTGCGAGGAGATCGAGATACCGAGATCGAAATGCGTCAGGCCGCGCAGGAAGATCCAGTAGCGATCCCACATCGGCAGATCGAGGCCCCATTTGTGGCGGTATGCCTCGACGATCGCCGGGTTGTTGGCGGCAACGTCGCCAAGCTGCGTCAGCACCGGATCGCCCGGCACCGTGTTGGCGATCAGGAAGATGATCAGCGTGGCCAGCAGCACCATCGCCGCGGCAATGACCAGACGCGAGGCGATGTAGCGCAGCACCCGTTGGCTTCCCCCCTGGGGTTTCCCCCACTATCGCCGCCGCATAGCCTATGGTTTATCGGGCGCCAAGTGCCGTGAGCCAAGTTGTATTGTCCGGCCGCACCTCTATGATCGCGGGCAACACGACGAACAATCGGAGGCAAACGTGCGGGAGATCGGCTGGATCGGCCGGCGCGACTTGGTGCGCCTGCTGGGGATCGGCGGCGCGGCGCTGGCGGCGGGATTGCCGGACAGTGTGCACGCGGCAAGCAGCGGCGGCACGCTGGTGCTGGGCATCGACATCAGTGACTCGATCACCTTCGACCCGGCGCGCGAGGCGCAATACACCGCGCCGCTGAGCCTGCGGGCGGCGTATGAGTCGCTGGTGACCATGTCGCCCGGCGACTACCTGGAGGTCAAGCCGGCGCTCGCGAAGTCATGGGCGAAGACCGCGGACGGCAGGGGCTGGCGGTTCAACCTGACGGAGGCGAAATTCAACAGCGGCAACCCGGTCACCGCCGACGACGTGAAATGGACGTTCGATCGGTTGATCAATCTGAAGGATCAACCATCGCAATACGTGACGAACGTTGCCTCCATCAACGTTATCGATCCGAAGACCGTCGATATCATGTTGGTCGATCCGACGCAGCCGATCCTTGCCATCCTGTCCGGGCCGAATTTCGGCGTGATGGAAGAGAAGGCGGTGGAGGCGCAGGGCGGCACCGCGGCCAAGGATGCCCCCACCACCGACAAGGCCACGCAATGGCTGAACCAGCACTCGGCCGGCGCCGGTCCGTTCACCATGGTGGGCTGGACGCGCGGCGCGCAGATCCTGCTGACCCGCAATGAGCACTATTTCCGCGGCAAGGTGCAGTTCGAGCACGTGATCGTGCGCCACATGGGCGACAGTGCGACGCAGCTTCTGGCGATCAAGCGCGGCGACATCGGCGTGGCCTTCAATCTTATCCCGGAACAGATCGCCACATTGAAGGGCGACAAGCAGGTGCGCGTGGAGGGTCTGCGCAGCCTGGATTTCGTTTACATGGCGCTGACCAACGAGCCGGAGTTCAACAAGGCACTCGCGGTCAAGGAAGCGCGCCAGGCGATCGCCTGTGCGATCGATTACGACGGGATCATCAACAGCTTGCTCGGCGGCCAGGCGCTGCGCTGCGCTAGCTTTATTCCGATCGGGCTGTATGGCTCGACCGAGGCGACGACGAAGCAGTACGGCTGGCACCAGGATCTGGATCGGGCAAAGCAGTTGCTGCAGAAGGCGGGTTTTCCGGGCGGGTTCGATTTCAAGATCAGTTATGGTGATGCCGCGGTGTCGGGTCTGTCGTATGCGGTACTGGCGCAAAAGCTGCAGTCGGATTTGGCTCGGGTGGGCATCAAGGTGGTGCTCGATCCGGTCGATCAGGTGAATTTGCGCACGCAGTATACCACCGGGAAATCGCCGGGCGGGGTGCTGACGTTCTGGAATCCGTCCGGGGTCGAGACGGATCAGTGGGCGCAGGCGAGCGTTCGGCGCGTGGCGAAGCGGATTCACTGGACGCCCGATCCGGCACTGATGAAGACGGTGGATGCGGCGGCGGCGGAGCCGGATACGACGAAGCGCTCGGCGCTGTATCTGGAGTACGAGAAGGCGCTTCTGGACCAGGCGAGCTACCTGATCCTGTTCCAGCCGATCTACCAGTTCGCGGTCCGCGCCACGCTGAAGACGTTCCCGCTGACCGCGGCCGGGTGGGAGGCGGAGCTGTATCAGGCAACGACGTAGTGCGGGGCGGGGGCGCCGGAGACCTCTGCCGCTCTTCGGGGGCTTGGGCCGCGAAGAGCGGACCAAGCCCCCGAAGAGCGGCAGAGGTGGGTTACAGCCCTATAACTGCCTCGTAGACATCCAGCGTGGCCTCCTGCATCGCGCGCACCGTGTAGCTGCGCAGCACCGACGCGCGTGCCGCGGCACCCAAGGCTCGGCGCGCGTCCGCCGGCAGTGCCAGTACGCGTTCGATCGCCTCGGCCAGGGCGCGCGGGTCGCCGGCGGGCACGCGCAGGCCGGTGACCTCGTGCTCGACGGTCTCGACCGGGCCGCCCAGGTCGGCGGCGATCACCGGGCGGGCCATCGCCTGTGCCTCGATCACCACGCGGCCGAATGCTTCCGCCTGGGTCGATGCGTGCACCACCACGTCCGACAGCATCAGGGCGGCGGGCATATCGTCGCACTCGCCGACCAGGCGCAGGCGATCGGCGACGCCCAGCGCCTGCGCGCGGCCTACAAGGGCGGCGGCGTAGCGGTGGCGGCCCTGATCGGAGCCGACCAGCACGGCGACAACGTCGCGGCGCGCCAGGCGGGCCAACGCGTCGATCAGCACGGTGTGGCCCTTCCAGGCGGTCAGTCGCCCGGGCAGTACCACGGTCGGCGCGCCGTCCGGCAGGCGCCAGGCGTGGGACAGGCGGGCCAGCCGGTCGGGAGAAACTGCCCGCGGGTCGAAGCGCGTCGGGTCGACGCCGCGCGGGATCACCCGGATGCGCCCGGGCGGGACGCCATGCCGCGCGGTGATCAACTCGGCGATGAAACGGCTGGCGGCGATGACGATTTCACCGCGCGCCATCACGGCGTTGTAGCGGCGCTTGAGCGGGACGTTTTCGGCGTAGGTGCCGTGGTAGGTGGTGACGAAATGCGCCCCGGTGCGGCGGCAGGCGAGCCAGGCGGACCAGGCGGGCGCGCGCGAACGGGCGTGCACGATGGCGACGTGCTCATCGCGGATCAGCGCCTCCAGACAGGCGGCGTTGCGCCAGATGGCGAGCGGGTTTTTCGTGTCGAGCGGCAGGGTGACGTGGCGGCCGCCGGCGTGTTCGACCTGGCCCACCATGCGCCCGCCGGCCGAGGCAACCAGCGCCACGCCGTCGGCTTCGGCGACTGCCTGGGTGATCTCCACGGTGCCACGCTCGACCCCGCCGGTGACCAGGGACGGCAGCACCTGGAGAACGACGGGCCGGAGGGATCCGGGCGAGTGGGACTCGGATGGCTGCGCGGCGGGCATGACAGCGAGGTATGTCCGGTTGCCGGCGCGACGCCAACCTTGCCAGCGGGAACCTTGCCAGCGGGAACCTTGCCGGCGGGAACCTTGTCAGCCGGCCGGGGCGGCCACAGATTGGGGCATATGGACAGCACCGGACGTCTGGCGCGCGCCGAGGGTGGCAAGCTGGCATGGATCCGCGCGGCCGGCCGGGCACCGGCGGTGGTGTTCTTGCCCGGTTATCGCAGCGACATGACGGGGGAAAAAGCGACGACGCTCGCGGCGTTCTGCGCGGCGCGCGGCCAGGCGATGCTGCGGTTCGATTATTCCGGTCACGGCGCGAGCGACGGCGCGTTTGAGGACGGAACGATCGGCGCCTGGGCGGCGGATGCGCTGGCGGCGATAGATGCGCTGACCGTGGGTCCGCTGGTGCTGGTGGGTTCGTCGATGGGCGGCTGGATCGCGCTGCTGACCGCCCTGGCGCGTCCGGCGCGGGTCGCGGGACTGGTCGGCATCGCCGCCGCGCCGGATTTCACCGAAACGCTGATGTGGGCGGCGATGGCGCCTGCGGAGCGGGCGGTGCTGCTGCGCGACGGGGCCCTGCGCGTGCCGAGCCAATACGGCGAGCCCTATGCGATTACCCGCGCGCTGATCGAGGACGGGCGAAACCATCTGCTGCTGACGGGGCCGATCGCAATCGACTGCCCGATTCGGCTGCTGCATGGGCAGCGCGATCCCGACGTGCCGTGGGAAACCGCGCTGCGCATCGCCGAGCGCGTCAGCAGCGAGGATGTGCGGATCACACTGGTCAAGGATGGCGATCATCGGCTGTCGCGCGAGCAGGACCTGACTTTGCTACGCGAGACCCTGGGCGCGCTCCTCGGCCAGGATGGCGCTTAGGCCCTCGCGATAACTGGGATGCTGCCAGGCGATGCCCAGGGCGGCGCGGGTGGCGCGCGAGGACACTTTGCGGTTCTCCGCCCAGAAGCTGCGCTCCATGGGGGTCATCGTGGTGGATGCGGCCGCGTATTGGAGTGCGGGCGGCGGGGTGATGCCGAGCAGGCGCGCGGCTTCCTCGATGACCGCGGCGCTTTCGGCGGGTTCGTCATCCACCAGGTGCAGGATACGGACGCCGCGGGCGCGCCGCTGATGTATGGCTGCAAGCACCGCCTGGACGATGTCGTCGCGATGGATGCGGCCGAACGCGTGGCCCGGCTTGATGATGCGGCGGGCGCGGCCGGCGCGCAGGGCGTCGAATACCGAGCGGCCGGGGCCGTAGATGCCGCCCAGGCGGAACAGTTCGACTGCGCAGCGGTACGCCATGCGCGACCATTCCGCTTCCGCACTGAGGCGTCGCGCCGACCGGGGCGATTCCGGTGTCGGCGTCGTTGTTTCATCCACCCAATCGCCGCCGCGGTCGCCGTAGACGCCGGTGGTCGACAGGTAGCCCACCCAGCGCAGCATTGGCGCGAGAGTCAGATCGGTGGCATAACGTGACAGCACCGGGTCATACGCCCCGGCACCGTCGGCAGTATCTGTCGGCGGCACGGTGCTCAGCACGTGGGTCGCATGGGCCAGCGCCGCACGCGTCGTGGGTGCGTCGGTGCAGCGGGTTATCCCGCTGCTGGCCAGGCCGTCGGCGGTCGCCGCGGCCGCCGCCGCCGCGCCGCAATAGCCGAGGCCAAACACCACAAGCCGCACCTGCATGCGATTGGGTTTGCCTGAAACTGGGCGCACGCACTAGGGTTGGCGGCATGTTCGCCGGCATGTTCGCCCGGGCCGCGACGCTCGCGTTGCTGGCCGTTCTGGCTGCCGGCCCGACCGGCGCCGCGCAAGCCGATGCCGGCACGGCCCCCCAGACGGGCGCGCCAGCAGTCACCGGAACGCCCCAAGGCACTGTTGCGGCCGCGGGACTGCCGGTGCCGCCGGTGCCGCCGCGCATCGCCCAAGGGCCGGATTACGACCACTGCCTGGCGATGCTGTACGACGACCCGCAAGGCGCCAGTACCTTCGCCGATAGCTGGGCAAGCAGCGGCGGCAGCGACGGGGCCACGCATTGCCAGGCGCTGGCGCAGATCGAACTCGGCAACGTCGAGACCGGGGCGGAGATGCTGGAGACGCTTGCCGACACCGCCAAGGCGCCCGATCTGGCGCGCGCCTCGGTGTTCGGCCAGGCGGTGCAGGCCTGGATGATGGCCAACAAACCGGACCGCGCGTTTGACGCCGCAACGCTGGCGCTGGCGTTGTCGCCGAACGACGCCGACCTGCTGATCGACCGCGCAGTGGCCGAAGGCAACATAGAGCGCTATCGCGACGCCGTCGACGACCTTGACCATGCGCTGGCGATCGATCCGCGCCGCGCCGAGGCCTTCGTGCTGCGTGCCTCCGCCTGGCGGCACCTGAACAACCTGAACGTCGCCACCAGCGACATCGAGCACGCGCTGGCGATCAATCCCGACAGCGCGGAGGCGCTGCTCGAGCGGGGCATCCTGCGCCAACTTACTGGCAACCGCGACGGCGCGCGCGAGGATTGGAAGCGCGCGATGACCCTCGATCCCGACAGTACGACGGCGGATTTGGCGGAACAGGATCTGGCGCTGCTGGATGCCGGGCCTAATCAGTGATCAGTGGTCAGTAGCGCGGCGGGCTGCGAGGTCCTGCTGATCACTGATCAGAAGTCTAGATCGGGGTAGTGCGCCGGTGGCGTCATGCCGGGCATGCGGTCGGTCAGCAGGCCACGAAAGCTCGGTCGCGACTTCACCTGTGCGTACCAGTCATGCGCGGGTTGTGACAGGGTCCAGTCCACGTCGCCGATGAAGTCCAGCGCCGACAGATGCGCCGCGGCGGCGAAATCGGCCAGCGAGATCGTTGCGCCGGCAAGCCATTTTCGCGTCTCCGCCAGCCAGCCGAGATACTGCATGTGATGGCGCAGCCCGACATAGCCCATGCGCAGCGCCGCGGCGTCCGGGTTGCCGCGCGCGGCGAGGCGCTTCATCACCTTCTCGCCCAGCAGGTTGCGCGACACCTCGTGGGCGAACTTGCCGTCGAACCAGGCGACCAGACGGCGCACCTCGACCCGCTCGGCTAGCGTGCGGCCGAGCAATGGCGTGTCGGGATAGGCTTCTTCCAGGTATTCGCAGATCACGGTGGAGTCGGCGATGACCAGGCCGTTGTCCTCGATCAGCGTTGGCACGGTGCCGGCGGCATTGAGCTCCAGGTACTCCAGGCGACGCTCCCACACTTTTTCCGTGCGGAGTTCGACCGGCAGGCGCTTTTCGGCCAGCACCAGGCGGACCTTGCGCGAATAAGGCGACAGCGGCAGGTGGTACAAGTATCGCATCGCCGGGCGTTATCGCACCCTATGCCGCGGGCGCCAATCTTGAGAACCGACGTACACCTCTCCCGCTCTTCGCGGGAAAGGTCGCGGAGCACTTGCGACGCGGGTGAGGGTGGTGCCGCGGCACGACCCTCACCCTCGCCGCTTCGCGTCTCGACCGCTCCCGCAAGCGCGGGCGAGGTGTACGTAAGTCAGGCCCGCTTCGCCTCCGCCTCTTCCAATGGCACCGGCAGATGCCGCACGTAATCCTTTGGCACCACCTGCCAGAAGCGCGGCAGCATGCGGTCCCAGTCGTTCAGCAGTCGTGCAGCGTGCTCGCTGGTGGTCTCCGCCACGTGGCGGGCGACGAGATCGCGCAACACCTCGGCCCAGTGCGGATGCGCGACGCGCTGCCACTGCAACGTTTCGGGGTTGACCCGCACGGCGAACTGGTTTTCCGCGTCGTAGACGAAGGCCATGCCGCCGGTGAAACCGGCACCGAAATTATCGCCTACCGGTCCCAGGATCACCGCGGTGCCGCCGGTCATGTACTCGCAGCCGTTCGACCCGCAGCCTTCCACGACGGCGATCGCGCCGGAATTGCGCACCGCGAAGCGCTCGCTTGCCTGGCCGGCGGCGAACAGCGCGCCGGCGGTCGCACCATACAGCACGGTGTTGCCGATGATGGTGTTCTCGTTGCTGCGCAGGGTGGACGACGGCGCGGTGCGCACCACGATTGTCGCACCCGACAGTCCCTTGCCGACATAGTCGTTGGCGTCGCCAAACACTTCCAGCTTCAGCCCCTGCACCGCGAAAGCACCCAGCGACTGTCCGGCCGAGCCGCGCAGTCGCACCGTCAGATGCCCCGGCTGCAGCCCGGACATGCCAAATTGGCGGGTGATCTTCGACGAGATCTTGGTGCCGATGGCGCGATGCGTGTTGCGGATGGTGTACTGCAACTGCATCTTCTCGCCGTGCTCGAACAGCGGGCTGGCATCGGCGATCATTTGCGCGTCCAGCGTCTCCGGCACCTCGTTGCGGCCCACGATCGTGCAGTAGCGCGCATGCGGACCCGGATCGGCCTGCACCAGCAACGGATTAAGGTCCAGATCGTCCAGCACCTCGGACCCACGGCTGACCTGGTGCAACAGGTCGGTGCAGCCGATCACGTCCTCCAGCTTGCGGAAGCCCAACTCGGCCAGGATGTTGCGCACGTCCTCGGCGATGAAGGAGAACAGGTTGATCACCTTCTCCGGTGACCCGTCGAACTTCGCGCGCAGGTTCTCGTCCTGCGTGCAGACGCCGACCGGGCAGGTGTTGGAGTGGCACTGCCGCACCATGATGCACCCCATGGCGACCAGGCTGGCGGTGCCGATGCCGAATTCCTCGGCGCCGAGCATGGCGGCGATGACCACGTCGCGCCCGGTCTTGATGCCGCCATCAGTGCGCAACCGGACGCGATGGCGCAGCCGGTTCAGCATCAGCACCTGGTGTGTCTCCGACAGCCCCATCTCCCACGGCAGGCCGGCATATTTGATCGAGCTCTGCGGGCTGGCGCCGGTGCCGCCGGAATGACCCGAGATCAGAATGGCGTCGGCCTTCGCCTTCGCCACGCCGGCGGCGATGGTGCCGATGCCGGAGCGTGACACCAGCTTCACGCAGACGCTGGCCTCGGGATTGATCTGCTTCAGGTCGTAGATGAGCTGCGCCAGATCCTCGATCGAATAAATGTCGTGGTGCGGCGGGGGAGAAATCAGCATCACCCCCGGAGTGGCATGACGCAGCCGGCCGATCATCGCCGAGACCTTGATGCCCGGAAGCTGGCCGCCCTCGCCGGGCTTGGCGCCCTGCGCGATCTTGATTTCGATCTCTCGGCAGTTGTTCAGGTATTCGGCGGTGACGCCGAAACGACCCGATGCGATCTGCTTGATCGCCGAGGACGCATTGTCGCCGTTGGCGCGCGGCTTGTAGCGCGCCGGGTCCTCGCCGCCCTCGCCACTGTCGGATCGCGCGCCGATACGGTTCATCGCGATCGACAGTGTTTCGTGTGCCTCGGGCGACAGCGCACCGAGCGAGATGCCGGGGGCGACCAGCCGGCGGCGGATCTCGGTGATGCTGGCGACCTCGTCGACGGGGACGGGTTTGTTCAGGTCGCGACGGAAATCCAGCAGATCGCGCAACGCGACCCGCGGCAGCTTCTGCACGCCCTCGGCGAAACGGCGGTAGGTCTGGTAGCTGTCACTGGCGACCGCGGATTGCAGCGTGTGGATCAGCGTCGGATCGAACGCGTGCGCCTCGCCGCCGTTCCGGCGCAGCTTGTATGACCCGCCGATCGGCAGCGTAACGACATCTTCGTCCCAGGCGCGGGCGTGCAGTTCCAGCAGCTTGCGCGCGATGCCGGTGTGGCCCAGGCCCGAAATGCGCGACTGCATGCCAGGGAAGAATTCCGCGACCAGCGTGCGCGACAGGCCGATCGCCTCGAAATTGCAGCCGCCGCGATAGGAGGAGATCACGCTGATCCCCATCTTCGACATGATTTTCAGCAGGCCTTTGTCGACCGCTTTCTTATAGCGCTGGACTGCTTCTTTCAGCGTCATGTCGCCGAACAGTCCGCGGCGGTGGCGGTCGGCGATGGAATCCTGCGCCAGGTAAGCATTCACGGTCGTGGCACCGACGCCGATCAGCACACCGAAGTAATGCACGTCCAGGCATTCGGCCGAGCGCACGTTCAGGCTGGTGAAGGTGCGCAGCGACTGGCGCACCAGATGGGTGTGCACGCCGCCGGTGGCCAGGATCATCGGGATCGGTGCGCGCTCCGGGCCGAATTTTTCATCCGTCAGGATCACATGGGTGCAGCCGGCGCGCACGCCTTCCTCTGCCTCGTGGCGGATGCGCTCCAGCGCAGCTCGCAGCCCGGCCTCGCCCTCGGCAACCGGGAAGCTGCAATCGACAATGCAGGCGGAGGCGGCCATGAATTCCCGCATCGCCTGGAACTCGGCGGTGGACAGCACCGGGCTTTCAAGCTGCAGCAGGTCGCACTGGCTGGAATCCTCGTCCAGCACGTTGCCGAGGTTGCCGAGCCGGGTCCGCAACGTCATCACACGTGATTCGCGCAGGCTGTCGATCGGCGGGTTGGTCACCTGGCTGAACGTTTGTCTGAAGAAATGATGTAGTCCACGATAGCGCTCGGACAGCACCGCGATCGGCGCATCGTCGCCCATCGAGCCGACCGCCTCCTGCGCGTCCTCGACCATTGGATGCAGTAGCAGTTCTTGTTCTTCCAGCGTGAAGCCGACGGCAACCTGGCGGCGGCGCAGCATCTCGACGTCGTTGACGATGGGCTCCACCGCGTCGGTCTTGACGATGTGGTCGATCACCTTGATGTGCCTGGCCCACTCGCCAAACGGCTGGCGCGCGGCGAGCAAGTCCTTCAACGTGTCGTCGCGGTAGAACCGCGGGGTCTCCAGGTCGATGCCGATGGTCTGCCCCGGGCCGACACGGCCTTTCTCGATGATGTCGGCCTGGTCGAAGAGCACCATGCCGGTTTCGGAACCGACCACCAGCAGCTCGGACGTGGTGACGGTGTAGCGCAGCGGCCGCAACCCGTTGCGGTCCAGCCCGGCAATCACCCAGCGCCCGTCGGTCGCCGCGATTGCCGCCGGACCGTCCCACGGCTCCATCACGGCGTTGCAGTAGTGGAACATGTCGCGATGCGCTTTCGGCATCGTCGCATCCTGGCCAATGCTGGCCGGGATCATCAGCGCCTTGGCCATCGGCGCGTCACGTCCGGCACGCACCAGCAGCTCGAACACGTTGTCCAGCACGGCGGTGTCGGAACCGCCCGCCTGCACCACCGGCTTGATATCCTCGACCCACGGACCAAGCCGATCGTCGGCCAGCCGTGTCTCGTGGCTTTTCATCCAGTTGGTGTTGCCGGAGACGGTGTTGATTTCGCCGTTATGCGCCAGCATGCGGAACGGCTGCGCCAGCCGCCAGGTGGGGAAGGTGTTGGTCGAGTAGCGCTGGTGGTAGATCGCGAAACGACTGGTGAAGCGCGGGTCGAGCAGGTCGGGGTAGAAATCGGCCAGGTTCTCGGCCAGGAACATGCCCTTGTAGATGATCGAGCGGGCCGACAGCGAGCACAGATACAGTTCGGGGATTTGCGCCGCGATAGCCTGCTTTTCGATCCGCCGGCGGATTATGTAGAGGTCCCGCTCGAAGTCGGCCTCGGGTGCCGATTTGGCGTTCCACAACATGATCTGTTCGATTTCGGGACGAGTGGCGTTGGCTTTCTCGCCGATGCAGGCGACGTCGATGGGGACCTGGCGCCAGCCGTAGATGCGGTAGCCGAAATTGAGGATCTCGGTCTCGACGATCTGCCGGCAGCGTTCTTGCGCGTTCAGATCGGTTTTCGGCAGGAAGATCATTCCGACGGCGGTCGGGCCGGGCATGACGGCACAGCCGCTGCGCTCGACGGCCGCGGCGAAGAAGTCCTGTGGGATCTCGAGATGGATGCCGGCGCCGTCACCGGTCTTGCCGTCGGCGTCGACCGCGCCGCGGTGCCAGACGGCTTTCAGCGCAGCGATGGCGGATTCGACGACGTCGCGGCGGCGCTTGCCGTTGAGGGCGGCGATGAAGCCGACGCCGCAGGAATCGTGTTCCTGGGTGGGGGAGTAGGTGTGGTGCAGGGCAGCGGTGTTGGCTTGCCAGGCGGCTAGGAATTGGGTGGGGGATTCGGTTGGTTCG
>DASRQX010000421.1:0-13668 GCA_035696165.1 Acetobacteraceae bacterium
TCCACGACTTGGCTTTGTAGCAACAAAGAAAGTCGTGGATACCGGCCTTCGCCGGCATGACGGTGGCGCATTGGAAAAGGCCGTGCAGACCGACTCGAGAGAACTCTTCAGGCATGTCAGTGCGGAGAAATCCGCGTTGTACCGCAGCATCCTTGACGTCTTCGCGACAGCCAAGCGGCAATATCGCCTGCAATTGCGGCCCGACGAAGTGCTGGCCGAAGCGCAGTGGCCAGGCCCGCCGCCGCGAATCGAGGAAGTCAACGCCCTGCTCACGCAGTTGGCGGCGTGGGGCAATCTCGAATCGCAGCCCGACACGGCAAGGGTCTCAAGCCTCAGCGACTTCTATCGCGCGCGCTTCCTTTACCGGCTCTCGCACGGCGGAGAAGCGGTCGAGGCGGCGCTGGCGGTTTTCCTGCGGACGCTGCAGCGTCGTGCTGAACTTCAATCTGTGGCGCTGGAAGACATCGCGGGCCGCCTGCAATCGCTGCGGGCGCTGGCGGAGGCGGCCGAGGCCGACGTGGCCAAGGTCCACGAGACACTGCGCGACCTTGTGCGCGTGTTCGAGAGCCTGGCAGAGAACGCGCAGGCCTTCATGGCCGGTGTCGCACGCAGCATCGAGTTGCAGCAGGCCGAGCCGACTGCCGTGGCGACCTACAAGCGGCGGTTGATCGATTACCTGGAGCGGTTCATGGGCGATCTGGTGCGCCGCTCCGACTCGATTGCCCGCTCTATCGTGGCACTGACCCCTCGCATCGATGACCTGCTGCGGCAGGTGGCCGAGCGCGAAGCGGGCGACGCGGCACCGGACGACGCGGTGGACCGGGCCGACGAGCAGGTTCGGCGCTGGCATGCCTGGCGCGAGCGCTGGACCGGTCTGCGCGGTTGGTTTCTCAGCACGGGCCATGAGCCGCCACAGGCGGATCTGCTGCGTGCGCGGGCGCGCTCGGCCATCCCGCAATTGCTGGGGGCCATCGCCGCAATCAATGAGCGGCGTAGTGGCCGAAGCGATCGCTCGGCCGATTTCCGCGTGCTGGCGGGCTGGTTCGCCGACTGCGCCGGGGACGGCGAAGCGCACCGGCTGGCACGCGCCGCTTTCGCGCTCAACCCCGCGCGGCATTTGCTGGCCAATGTCGCCGCCGAGCAGGACGTGCCGGCGGGGACGCCCTGGGCCGATGCCCCGAAGCTGATGATCCACCCGCGCCTTCGCGAATGGGGCGAGGCGACCCCGCGGGGCCCGCTACCAAAGGTGCAGGATCGCAGCGACGCGCGCGCCTACCTGAGACAGCAACTCGCGGAAGAATTCCGGCAGGTCGAAGCCGCGCGCGCCCGGCTGGCCACCGGCCGGGCGATTCGGCTCTCCGATCTGGGTGAACTCGACGTGCACGCGTTCGGATTGTTTCTGGGGCTGCTTGGCGAGGCGCTAGCCGAGCAGACCGGGCCGGATGAGCCTATCGAGCGCACCACCGGCGACGGCTTGCTGCGCATCCTGCTCGAGCCGCTCGCCATCGATAGCCACGCGCAAATCGTCACGCCGCACGGCATCCTGGCCGGACGTGACCACCTGATCACGATCACGGCCAGGCGCGAGGCACCCGGGCGCGAGCTACAATGACGATCCGCCCTGACAGCCGCAGCATTGGCCAGCAACAGCAGCATCACCATCGCCAGGAATTCGCTGCGGGTATTCGCGCTCTGCTGATGGCGCCGCTGATCAGCCCGGCGCATGAGGACTTTGCCGCCGTGCGCCGCCACGCCGATGCTTTGCGCGAGTGGTTCACGCGCGAGACTGGGTGGGCGCTGCACATCGAGCGCGAAGGCGCGCGGCTTTACAAGCGCCCGGCGGTCCTGGCCGACGCCACGCGCGGTCTGCCGGACTACGACCGCCGCCGCTACGTGCTGCTGTGCCTGGCTTGCGCTGTATTGGAGCGTGGGGAACCGCAGATCACACTGCGCGTGCTGGGCGATCGTCTGCTGCAACTTGCCGGTGAGCCGGCGCTCGCCGGCAGCGGATTCACTTTCACGCTCAGTGCCCAGCACGAGCGGCGCGAGCTTGTGGCGGTCTGCCGGACGCTGCTTGATCTCGGTGTGCTGCTGCGCGTGGCCGGCGACGAGGAAGGGTTCGTGCGTGCCGGTGGCGAAGCCGCGGACGCGCTGTATGACGTGCATCGCCGCACGCTGGCCGGCATGCTGGCCGCGGTGCGCGGTCCGTCGACCTGGGCGCCGGGGGAGGCACCGGTGGTGTTCGAGGAGCGGCTCCGCACGCTCGTGGACGAGCATGTCGCCGACAGCGACGATGGCCGGCGCACGGCGTTGCGCCACCACCTTGCACGCCGGCTGCTCGACGACCCCGTGGTCTATACCGAGCAACTCGAAGCCGAAGCCCGCGTCTACTTCGTGAACCAGCGCGGGCCGATGGCGGCACGTCTCAGCGAAGCCGCCGGTTTGACGGCCGAACAGCGCGCAGAAGGACTGGCGCTTGTGGATGAAACCGGTGAGTTGACCGACATTGCAATGCCAGCCGAGGGGACCGACGCCCATGCCACGCTGCTGGTGGCGGACCATCTGGCGACCGGCGGCTTGTCCATTCCCGAAGCGGAGGTCGCCACGTTCCTGTGCGACGCGAAGGCGCAATACGGCCGCTACTGGCGCAAATCGGCACGCGAGCCGGGCGCCGAGCAAGAGCTAGCGGCAATCGCGCTCGAGCGGCTGGAGAGGCTGCAATTGATCGCGCGCGACGGCGGCATCGTGCGCCTCTTGCCGGCTCTTGCTCGCTTCGCGCTGGGTGATCCCGAGATGCGCGTCGCGACGAAGCCGGCATGATGGGCGCGGCATGACCACCATGCTCGATCTGCTCCCGGTTGCCCGGCTCCGGCCTGACCTGCCCGTACCGACTCTTGCGCGTTGGCAGCCGTTGCGCATCGGGCTGGTCGAATTGTTCCACTACGACAGCGAGGAGTTCTGGTTCCGCGACGGGCACCTGCTGCTGCGCGGCAACAACGGCACCGGCAAGTCGAAGGTGCTCGCACTGACGCTGCCGTTCCTGTTCGACGCACAGCTCAAGCCGTCCCGCATCGAACCTGACGGCGACCCCGGCAAGCGGATGGCCTGGAACCTGCTGATGGGCAGCTACGACCGGCGCGTCGGCTATGCATGGATCGAATTCGGCCGCGTCGCCGACGACGGCACGCTGCGTTACCTCACGCTTGGCGCCGGACTGTCAGCCGCGGCCGCCCGCCCGCAGATCGAGAGCTGGTTCTTCGTGATCGAGGACGCTGCGGACGGACGCCGCCTGGGGCAGGACCTGTGGCTCACCAGCCCGCAGCGTATCGTGTTGACGAAGGAGCGCCTGCGCGAGGCGTTGGAGAGGTGCGGCCAGGTGTTCGAGACCGCCACCAATTATCGCCGCGCGGTTGACGAGCGGCTGTTTCATCTGGGCGACACGCGGTACGCCGCGCTGATGGATACGCTGGTGCAGTTGCGCCAGCCACAGCTTTCAAAGAAGCCGGACGAAGCCAGCCTGTCGGACGCGCTGACCGAGGCGCTGCCGCCGCTGGCGACCGACTTGCTCGGCGACGTGGCGGACGCGCTCAACCAACTCGAGGAAGGCCGGCGCGAACTCGAACAATACGAGGCACTGCAGCGGGCGGTCGGCCGATTCGACCAGCGTTATCACGTTTACGCGGGCACGCAGAGCCGTCGGCAGGCGCGGTTGCTGCGTCAGGCGCAGACCGAGTTCGACAACGCGAGCCGTGCGGTCAACGAGGCCCGGATTCGGTTGCAAGCCGCACGCGACAGCGAGGCTGGCGCGCGGGCAAGCCACGATCAGGCCATGCTTGATCTGGCCGGCCTGCGCGCACGTCTCGAGACGTTGCGATCCGATCCGGCAATGCAGGACGCCAACCGCCTGGAGCATGCGGCAGAGGAAGCGGCGGCACGGCGGCGCGCCCTGGAGAACGCGCGAACCGCGCTTGACGCGGCAATCGAGAAGCTGCGGCGGACCAGCGATGAGACAAGGCAATACGTCACTCGTTCGGCGCGGGCGGAACATGCGCTAGGCGAACGGCGTCGGGTTGCCGCCGATCGGGCCGAGGCGGTCGGTGTCAGCGGCCAGTATACGACCAACCCGCTGGCCACGCTGAAGCCGGCGCCACTGGTGGAACTGGCGCCGCGCGCATTCGAGGTTGCCCAATCGGAGATGCGAGCCGCGGTCAGCGCGCGCCGCCAGCAGATCATGGTGCTTCGCCAGCGCCGCGCCGAACTGACGCAGGCCGAGACGCTGCTCGCAAACCGGCGGCAGGCACTCGACGAAAAGCAGGAGGATGCAGGCCGGGCTGCCGACCGGCGAACGCAAGCCGATGGCGATGTCGAGCGCGCAGGCCACGCCTTGGTTGAGGCGTGGGGAGACTGCTTCGCTGGGCTGCGACAACTGCGGGTTTCGGGCGACGTGGTGCTGGCGAACCTGGCCGACTGGATCGTCGGGCTGGGCGGCGACAACCCGGCGCGCATCGCCCTGCAATCGGCACAGCAGCAAACCAGTCTGCGCCTGGCTGCACATCGCATCGGCATCGAGGACCTGCTGCGTGCGCTGCAACAGGAAGTGGACACGCTGGAAGACGAGCGCCGGCGTCTCGAATCCGGCGAAGATGCGGTGCCGCCCGCGCCGTACACGCGGGACACCGGCGTTCGCGTCGATCGTGCCGGTAGCCCGCTGTGGCAATTGATCGAGTTCCGCGACCACGTCGATGCGATGCACCGCGCCGGGCTCGAGGCTGCGTTGGAGGCGGCCGGCCTGCTCGACGCATGGGTCGCGCCGGACGGCCGGCTGCGGACCACCGAGGGCGTCACGCTGCACGACACGCACGCGCTGCCGCGGCCGCACCGCGAAGCGTCGCTGACTGATTGGCTTCAGGCGGCTGAGCTGCCGGACGCGCTGGTCCCGGCGGAGATCATCGAAAATGTTCTGGCAGGCATCGCTTGCGGCGAGCACGATCAGGTCGACACCGAGGCCTGGATCGCGCCGGACGGTCGGTTCCGCCTCGGCGCGCTGGCCGGCGCGTGGAGCAAGCCTGGCGCCGCCTACATCGGCTTTGCCGCACGCGCGGCCGCACGCGCCAGTCGGCTTGCGGAGATCCGTGAGCGCCAAGACCAGTTAGCCGGAGAGCGCGTCACCCTACAGGCGCAGCTTGAAGCGTGCGCACAGGCCGAGCACGAAGCCGCTGAAGAGTGGCGCAACGCGCCATCGGACGAAGCACTTCGCCACGCGCACGTCGCCGCCGCCACCTGCGCCCGCGAATTCCAGATTGCGCGGGAGCGGCTGGCCCAGGCGGACGCCCAATACCGCGAAGCGGAGCAGATGCTGCGGACCGCGCGCGAGATTTTCGCCGACACCGCAACGGACCTCCGGCTGCCCGAGGCGGTGGATGCGTTGGCCGCCATTGAAGCCGAACTCGCGCGGTTCGACGAGGCTCAGCAATTGCTTGTGCAGGCCGCCGCCGAATTGCGCGCGGTGCTGCCTGAACTCCAGCGTCAGCAGCTCCGCGAGACCGAAGCGCATGCCGATCGGCAACAACGCGAGGAGCACCACGCCGCGTGCCGGACCGAGGCGGAAGCGGCGGCGGCGCGATGGACCGTGTTGCGCGAAGCCGTCGGCGCCAAGGTCGAGGAGTTGCACCGACGGCTCGACGATGCCGCGCGCGCCGTGCGTGCCGGCGAACATGCCGTCGCCGCCACAACGGCCACCCTGAGCGAAACGGGGGAAGCGCGTGCGGTTGCCGCCGAACGGGCCACCGGCGCCGAGGGCGCTTTGCAGCAGCGCGCCGAGGCGCGGGCGCAGGCGGTCAGCAGACTTCAGGACTTTGCCGCGACCGGGCTGCTGTCGGCCGCGTTGCCCCGGATCGAACTGCCCGACCTGCATGGCGCATGGAGTATCGACCCTGCGCTCACGCTCGCCCGGCGCGCGGAACAAGCGCTGGTCGATCTCAACGACGGCGACGAGGTCTGGGCACGCATCCAGCGGCAGATCAGCGAGGAACTGACGGAGTTGCAGCGCTCGCTGACCGCGCTCGGGCATCAGGCGCCGGCCGAGGCGACAGACTTCGGTCTGGTTGTACACATCATCTATCAGAATCGGCCCGAGCGGCCGGACCAGCTCGCCGGCCGCCTGGCGGAAGAGATCGCGCATCGGCACGAGCTGCTGACCGCAAGTGAACGCGAGGTGCTGGAGAATCACCTGCAGGCCGAGATCGCCACCGAAGTGCAACGGCTGCTGCAAGCGGCTGAACGGCAGGTGGACGCCATCAACAAGGAACTGCACAAGCGTCCCACCTCCACCGGTGTGCGCTATCGCCTGCAATGGCTGCCCCTGACCGAAGGGGCCGAGGGTGCACCGGTTGGCCTCGACGCCGCACGCAGGCGTTTGCTGAACACCAATGCCGATCTGTGGTCGGCCGAGGACCGCGGCGTTGTGGGCGCCATGCTGCAGCAACGCATCGCCGCCGAACGCGAGCGGGCGGACGCGACCGGCGGCGGCAGCTTGCTCGACCAGCTTGCCCGTGCGCTGGACTACCGGCGCTGGCACGAGTTCCGGGTTCAGCGCTGGCAGGATGGCCAGTGGCGCAAACTGTCCGGTCCGGCGTCCAGCGGTGAGCGCGCGCTCGGGCTTACCGTGCCGCTGTTTGCCGCCGTTGCCAGCTTCTACAGCCAAGGCGGCTATGCCCGCGCGCCGCGGCTGGTGTTGCTGGACGAGGCCTTCGCCGGCATCGATGCCGCCGCCCGTGCCCATTGCATGGGGTTGATCCGGGAGTTTGAGCTCGATTTCATCATCACCAGCGAAAGCGAGTGGGCCTGCTATGCGGAACTGCCGGGCGTTTCCATCTGCCACTTGCAGCGGCGCGAAGGTATCGACGCGGTGTTCGTCTCGCGCTGGACCTGGGACGGCCGCGCCAGGCTGCGCGAGGACGACCCTGACCGCAGGTTCGCGGCGGCATGAGCACGACGCGGGATGATCGGCTGCAGCGTCTGCTCGGCGGCGATCATCTTGCCATGCTGCGCAAACGGTTGCGCCGGCGCTTCGAACGCGCCGAGCCGGATCAGGCGCGCGAAAAGTTCCGGATCAGCCAGATCACGACTGAGGAACACGCTGTGCTGGCCTCGTTGATCGGGCGGCCGCCGCAGTTTTCCGGTTCGCTTCAGATCGATCTTCGCGAACTGGACGCCGCGTTGGCGCGGGCCGGCATTGCCATCTCCTTGCGGGATGCGCTGGAACAACTTGATGGTCCCATCACGAACCCTGCTGCCGCGCGCGACGTGATGCGCGCCCGGTGGTCGGCCGTGGTTGATGGCTGCGGCCATCCCGACCTTGCCCGATTTCTCCAGGCGCCCATCGCGATCGGATTGTTGAAGCGCTTGTCTGGCGGGAATCCCGATGCGGCGGCCGAGTTGTGTTGCCGGGTGGAAGCAGTATTGCAGCGGCTTCCCGCGAATGGCCTGACACGCGCGCAGCTTGCAGCCGATGTGCTGGGGGATGCCCACGCGCTCGATAACGGCCGGCCGGCCGCCACCCTCGTTCTGGCGGTCTGGCGCCAGGGTGTGGCTTTGGCTGCGGCGAGGCAGGGCGGGGCGGATACGCTCGCGGATTTGCCGGGTGAAGACGGCAATCAGCAGGACGCGGTCGAGGAGAGCGCGCGCGACGTGTGGGCCAGAGCCGGCGTGCTGGTCAATGAACTGGCGCGTCCCGCACTGTTCCTCAATCTTCCTGGCGTGGGGCCGGAGAGCGGCGTGCAGGTGCCGGGTGAGCCCGGCTATGTTTCGCTGCGCACCCTGCTGCGCTCACCTCCTGCCTGGGCCGTCGCCGGCTGTGCAGTGTATGTGTGCGAAAATCCCAATCTGCTCGCGATTGCCGCGGACCGGCTGGGGCAGCGCTGCCCGCCGATGGTCTGCACCGATGGCATGCCGGCCGCCGCGCAGCGCAGGTTGCTGAATCACTTGGCGCAGGCAGGGGCCGTGCTGCGCTATCATGGCGATTTCGACTGGTCCGGCTTGCGGATCGGCAACTACGTCATGCGCGAATACGGCGCACGGCCGTGGCGTTTCGGTGCCGAAGATTATTCGCTCGCCGTTCAAACAGCGCCGCGCCCGGGACACCGGCTGGAGGGCGCGGAGGTGCTTGCGTCATGGGATGCGGGACTGGCGCCGGTGATGCAGGACCATCAATTGGCCATCGCGGAAGAAGGCGTTGCCGGGTCGCTGTTGGAAGACCTTGACGGGGCGATTTGCTGACTGGTGGTCGCGTGGAGCAGCCAGCGTTGGCTGCATGTTTGTCGACGGTGGGCCCAGCATCCCGCGACAGTTGGAGAAATGCCGGCTAGCATCCGGCACGAAACACCAAGGCTGGTAGCACTCATGCTCATCGAAGGCCCGTCGACCATCACTGATCCGATCACCGTCGCGGTGTTGCAGAACCGCCTGAACGCCATTGCCGAGGAAATGGGCGAGGCCATGCTGCGCACCAGCTACTCGCAGATCCTGAACTCGTCGCGCGACTTTTCCGTGGCGCTGATCGATGGGCGCTGCCGGCTGGTTGCGCAGGCCGACCATATCCCGGTGCATGTCGGTGCGATGCCGTGGGCCACCAAGGCATTGGTGGAGGTGTTTCCGACGCCGTCACCCAACGATGTCTACATGCTGAACGATCCGTATCGCGGCGGGTCGCATTTGCCCGACCTGACCGCGTTCGTGCCGGTGTTCGACGGGCCGACATTGATGTTCTGGTCCGTTGTACGGGCGCATCATTCCGATATCGGCGGCGCGACTCATGGCGCCTACAACCCCGGCGCGACTGAGATCTGGCACGAGGGCCTGCGGCTGCCGCCGATCCGGCTGACCGAGAACGGCGTGCTGCGCCAGGATCTGTTGCAGATGCTGGCGCTGAATGTGCGCCATCCGCGCGATTTCCTTGGCGATCTCGCGGCGCAGATCGGCGCGGCGCGGCTGGGCGAACAGCGGCTGAACACGGTCATCGCCGAGTTCGGCGGCGCAACGTTGGCGGCGTCCGTGGAAGCCATGCTGGATGCCGCGGAACGCCATGCGCGCGATATCGTCGCAAGCTGGCGGGACGGCGTCTATGACGGCACCGCCTGGCTGGATGACGATGGTTTCGGCACCACCAACATCGCGGTCCGCGCCAAGGTCACGAAGCAGGGCAGCGACCTTACTGTTGATCTTTCCGGCTCCGATCCGCAGGTGGTGAGCTTCGTCAACTCCTCGCACGCCAACATGCAGTCGGCGGTGACGATGGCCTTCGCCTTCCTGCTGGACCCCGACATCGCCAAGAACGAGGGCGCGTTCCGTCCGATGAAGGTGATCGCCAAGGAGGGCACCATCGTCTGGGCGCGCGAGGGCGCGCCGGTTACCATGTGCACCAGTCATTGCTCGAACGAGATCATCGAGTCGATCATCGTTGCGCTGTCGACGGCCTGCCCCGACCGCGCGATGGGCGGCTGGGGTCGGCGGCTGCGCATCGCCATCGACGGCCGCGATCCGCGCACGGGCCGGCGCTTCATCTGGCACATGTTCCAGGCGCGGCCAGGCGGCGGCGGGTCGGTCGCCGGCGACGGGTTTTCCACCATTGGCGAATGGCACTCCGCCGGCGGCATCAAGTTCGGCTCGATCGAGGTCGCCGAGACCCGTTTTCCCCTCCTGTTCGAAACGCACGAATATCGCGCGAATTCCGCCGGCGACGGCAAGCATCGCGGCGGCACCGGCGGTGACATGCGCCTGCGTATCGAAACCGACGGGCCGGCGCGTGCCAACACGGCCGGGGAGGGCGTGGTGCACGGTACCCGCGGCATCCTGGGCGGCAAGAACGGTGCGCCGCACGACTACACGCTGCTGTCGCCCGACGCGCCACCTCGAAAACTGAAAAGCAAGGAGGTCGGCGTCGTGATTCCACCCGGCAGCGTGATCCATGTGCTGTCGGGCGGCGGCGGCGGCTGGGGCGATCCGGCTGACCGCGACCCCGCCGCGCGCGCCAAGGACGCGGTGGAGGGGGTGATCGCGTGAGCTACACGATCGGCATCGATGTCGGCGGCACCTTCACCGACATCGTCGTTACGAGTCCGGGCGGCGCGACCACCATGGCCAAGGCGGCCACGACGCCGGGCGATCAATCCGATGGTGTGCTGGACGGCATCACCCGCGCCGCCGCCGCGCTGCATTTGTCGCCGAGCGCGCTGCTCGGTCAGGCCGGTCGTATCGTGCATGGCACGACGGTCGCCACCAACGCGCTGCTGGAAGGCAAGATCGCGCCGATCGGCCTGCTGACCACCGAGGGCCATCGTGACATCATCGAGATGCGCGAAGGCCTGAAGCCGGAACGTTACAACTTGCGGATGACACCGCCGGTGCCATTGGTGCCGCGGCGGCTGCGACTGGGCGTGCGCGAGCGCATGCGCGCCGATGGCGCGGTGGAGGTGCCACTAGATCGTACATCGCTGGATGCCGCGTTGGATCGGCTGGCGGCGGAGAACGTGCAGGCGGTGGCGATCTGTTTCCTGCATGCCTGGCAGAATCCGGAACATGAGAAGGCCGCCGCGGCCGCCGTGCGCCAGCGGTTGCAGCACGCCTACATCACCACCTCGGCCGACGTGCTGCCGCAGATCAAGGAGTTCGAACGCTTTTCCACCACCGTCGCCAACGCCGCGGTGGGACCGGTGATCGAGGCCTACCTGCGCCGTTTGCAGGCCCGCCTGGCCGAAGCGGGCTATGCCGGCACGCTGTTTGTTATCCTGTCGCACGGCGGCGTTGCGTCGGTGGACGAGGCGGTGCGCCTGGCCGCCGGCACCGCGCTGTCGGGTCCCGCCGGCGGCGTTGCGGCGGCGGTGGCGCTGGCGCGCGAGGGCGTCGCGCGCGACCTGATCACCTTTGACATGGGCGGCACCTCGACCGATATCGCGCTGGTGCAGGACGGCCAGGCCAACTTGTCGGACGGCCGCGCGGTGGCCAACGCGCGCATTGCCCTGCCGGCGTTGGATATCGTGACGCTGGGCGCCGGCGGCGGTTCGATCGCGCATCTGGATCGCAGCCGGTTGTTGCAGGTGGGACCGCAGAGTGCCGGCGCCGAACCGGGGCCGGCGTGCTACGGCCAAGGCGGCACGGCGGCGACTGTCACGGATGCCAATCTGGTGCTGGGTTATCTTGATCCGGCGAATTTTCTCGGCGGACGGCGGCAGTTGGATGTGGCGGCGGCGACCGATGCGGTGGCACGGCTCGCCGATGCGCTGAGCATCGAAACGATTGCCGTGGCGGCAGGCATCCATCGGCTGATCAACACCCGCATGGCCGACGGCGTTCGCGTCGCGACGGTACGGCGTGGCGTCGACCCACGTGGCTACGCGCTGCTGGCGTTCGGTGGCGCGGCCGGGCTGCACGTCGCCGCGGTTGCCGCGGAGTTGCGGGTTGGCCGCGTCGTCGTGCCGTTGGCTGCCTCAGTGCTGTCCGCCTGGGGCATGCTGAACACCGATCTGCGTGTCGAGCTGTCGCGCAGCCAGACGCAACGATCCGGGATCGATATTTGCGCGTTGCAGGCGGCGTTTGCCGCGATGGACCGCGAGGGCCGCGAGCGGCTGGGCTGGTTCGATGGCGAGGTCACGGTGCGGCGCTCCGCCGACATGCGGTATGGCGAACAGGTGTTCGAGATCGCGGTGCCGCTGGACGCGATGGACTGGAGCTCGCCGACACTGGGCGCCGACATCGAAGCGGCATTCCATGCCCGCCATGCGGCGTTGTATACCTATTCGTTGCCGGATCAGGACGTTGTGCTGGTGAACGCGAGGGCGTCGGTTGTTGGGCGTCTGCCGCCCGCTTCTGGCGTGTCGGCTGGCGGTGGCACGGCGCGGGTTGCAGCGAAGTCGCATCGGCGTGTGCACCTGGGCACCTGGACGGATGTGCCGGTGTTCGACTTGGCGACGCTGGGCGCGGGCCAGGCGCTTGCGGGGCCGGCGATCGTCGAATCGGATACCACCACGGTGCTGCTGCGGACGGGCGATGCGGCATGCTATGATGTGCGCGGCTGGTTGGACATCACGGTCGGTTGAAACCGTCGGGCGGGCCGCCGAGGTATTCTCCGGGACCGGCGGGATATAGAAAATGATGCCGGTCTGATTGCCTGGGTAGCGCAAATATTCTCTTTTGTTTGACGGTGTTGACCAGTCTGGAGAAAGTCCTTCTATTCCCTGCGAAGAACCGTGGTGCCCGCAGGAGCAATTTTCATGACCACGCCACTCGCGATGGCGCCGTTGCCGGAAGACCAGGTTGCCCTGGTTAAGCGGTTGCTGACCAACGCAACACAAGAGCAGCGGCAATGGCTGAGCGGATATATCGCCGGCTTCCAGGCGGCCAACGACACGCGCGCCGCACCTGCCGCGCCGGTGGCCGCGAAACCGAAGCTGACAATTCTATACGGTAGCGAATCGGGTAACGCCGAGGCACTGGCCGCCGCCACCCGCAAATCCGTCGCGCGGCTGGGGTTCGCCGCGCGCGTGCTGGACATGGCGGATGCGACGCCGGCGGAGATCGCGCGTGCCGGCACGGTGCTGGTGATCGCCAGCACCTGGGGCGAGGGCGATCCGCCGCAGCGCGCCGAAGCCTTCCACGCCGCGCTGATGGAAGACGCCGCGCCGCGCCTGGACGGTCTGCGCTACGCCGTGCTGGCACTCGGCGATCGCGCCTATGCGCGGTTCTGTGAAACCGGCCGGCAGTTCGACGCACGCTTCGCCGCACTAGGCGCCACGCGCATCGCGCCGCTGGTGGAATGCGATCTGGACTATAAGCAGCCGGCCGCCGCGTGGACCGAAACGACATTGCGCGTGTTGGCCGAGACCCCGGCGGAACCGGGCGCTGCGGTGATCCATGTCGACTTCGGCCGCGCCGCGTCGGTCGAGACTGTGGATGACGCGCCGCGCGTGGTTGCCGCGGAAGTCACGGCGCATGTCAATTTGAACAGCAGTCAGTCGGATATCGAGACGTATCATCTTGAGCTGTCGCTGGCCGGCACCGACCTGACCTATCAGCCAGGTGACGCGATCGGTTTCACGCCGACCAACGATCCAGTGCTGGTCGAGGAAATTTTGACCGCCGTAGGTCAGGTGGGGGATGCGGCGCTGCGCGACGCCCTGTCGAACCAATTTGATATCACAACGCTTACGCGCGGGCAGATTGGCGAGTACGCGGCCCTGACGGGGGACGCGGCGTTGCGGGATCTGTCTGCTGACGAGGCGAAGGTTGGTGCGTTTTCGCGTGATCGGCAGCTGATTGACCTGTTGACCGTCGCACCACATACGTTGAGTGCTGAACAGCTCACTACGCTGTTGCGACCGTTGCCACCGCGGTACTATTCGGTGGCCTCCAGCCAGGCCGCGGTCGGCGAGGAAGCGCATCTGCTGATCGCCAAGGTCGCCTGGGACAGCCACGGCCGGGCGCGCAAGGGAGTGGCGTCCACCGACGCCGCGGAACGGCGTGGCGTGGGTGCGACATTGCCCATCAGCGTGAAGCCCAACCCGCATTTCCGCCTGCCGGCCGATCCCGATGCGCCGATTATCATGATCGGCCCAGGCACCGGTGTCGCACCGTTCCGCGCCTTCATGCAGGAGCGCGAAGCCGCCGGCGCACGCG
>DASRQX010000422.1:0-16876 GCA_035696165.1 Acetobacteraceae bacterium
GAAGCACTGAGATGGCCCTACACTTCCGACGCCGGGGGGAGGTCTGGCACGCGCGCGGCACAGTCCGCGTTGGTCGCGAGACGTTCAACGTCAGCGAGTTCAGCACAGGATCGCGTTCGCGAGCTGACGCGGAAGCCGTCGCGGCCGCAGAGGAAGCGCGCATCCGACAATCCGTCCTCGACGGACCTGCCGGTCGCGCGCGCGCCGTAACCATTGCAGAGGCTTTCGAACCGTACCTGCTCCGGCCGGGTGGCATAGCCCCCTGGGACAAGACCATGGTCTCGGACCTGAACGAGCGCATCGGACACCGCTCCGTAGCAGACGCGCCGGCCGCCTGGCAGGACTGGCTCCGCATACGGGGGCACGCGCTCTCACCGGCGAGCGTAGCGCGCTGGCGGGCGACATTCGTGGCCGCCCTGAACGTAGGGTGCAAGGCACTCGGACTAGGCCCCTCACCAGCCATCCAGACGGTCAAGCAGCGCCCAGATGAGCGTGTGGCACACCTACACGACGTCGAACGCCAACGCCTCCTGGCGGCCTACAACCCACATGCCGCGTGCCCGGTGCTGTTGCTCGCCTATGGCGGCCTACGCAGCCAGGAGGCGCTCCAACTTGACTGGCGGGACGTCGACTTCCGCGCGCGCACCCTGCGGCTGCCAAAGACCAAATCCGGCCGCGTCCGCACGGTGCCGATGCACCGGCGCGTCGATGCGCTGCTGTTCGGTCTCTGGCACGCAGCAGGGTGCCCGACACGCGGCTTGGTGTTCCTCTCCGCGAAGGGGAAACCTTACAGCGACACGCGCGGGCAGGGCGGCAACCCACTGGCACAGGCGCATGAGACCGCCTGCGCTGCGGCCGGCGTCACAGACTTCCGGGTGCACGATTGGCGCCATGACTTCGCCACCAGGTTCCTGACCGAAGGCGGCGACGTGCGCGGCCTGATGCAGATCATGGGGTGGAGCTCGCCGCGGATGGTGGCCCGGTACGTCACCTACCGGGTCGAGCACCTCGCCGCCGTGCTGCAGCGGGTTGCCTGACGTTCGTTGGGCACCATCTGGGCAAGAGCCCGATCGTCGGTCAATAATAGATGTATTATCAATACGCTGACTGGCATGCCACCCTGACTGACACGGAGGGGGTCACAGGTTCAATCCCTGTCGCGCCCACCAATTTCTCCCGGTTTCCGGCTCCCCCCGGCGTTCCGATCGCCACGGTTCGGCACGCCCGGGAATAACGACGTGCAACCGACGATGCATGTTGGTGACACTCCCCAAGGCGACCGCTATACGTTGCCGACGGGAGACAACGTTCCGGGGGGCCATTGCAGCCACTCCTTGAGATCCGAAATCTGCACACCGAGTTCCGCACCGGCGCGGGAGTCGTGCGCGCGGTCGATGGCATGTCGTACACCGTCGACCCCGGCGAGACGGTTGCCATCGTCGGCGAAAGCGGCTCCGGCAAGTCGGTCAGCGCGATGTCGATCCTGCGGCTGATCCCGGATCCGCCGGGACGGATCACACAGGGTGAGATTGTGTTCGCCGGGCGCGACCTGATGAGCCTGGATGAAACCGAGATGCGCCAGGTTCGCGGCGGCGCCATCGGCATGGTGTTCCAGGAGCCGATGACCTCGCTGAACCCGGTGCTGACGATCGGGCGGCAGCTCACCGAGGGGCTGGAGCAGCATCGCGGCCTGGATCGTGACGGCGCGCACAAGCGGGCGATGGAAATGCTGAACCTGGTCGGCATCGCCGATCCGGCGCGCCGGCTGAAGCAGTATCCGCACCAGCTTTCCGGCGGCATGCGCCAGCGCGTCATGATCGCCATCGCGCTGGCCTGCGAGCCGAAGCTGATCATCGCCGATGAGCCGACGACGGCGCTGGACGTTACGATCCAGGCGCAAATACTGGAGCTGATGAAGCAACTGACGCGACGGCTCAATGTCGCGTTGATCATCATCACGCACAACCTTGGCGTGGTGGCGCGTTACGCCAACCGGGTGAACGTGATGTATGCCGGCCGCATCGTTGAAAGCGGCACCGCGCAGGCGATCTATCACGACCCGCGGCACCCCTACACGATGGCACTGCTGCGGTCCGTGCCGCGGCTGGACCGGCCGCGGCAGATGCGGCTCGACCCGGTCGATGGGCAGCCGCCGGACCTGACGCGGCTAGATGGCGGCTGTGCGTTTCGGCCGCGTTGTCGTTTCGCCGCCGACGCGTGTGGCGAAGCGCGACCGGCGCAGTCGCCGATCGGCGAGGCCGGGCACCTGGCGGCATGTTTCCGCAGCCATGAGATCGCCAGCGAAACGGGCGCGGCGGCATGACCGCGTCCGTGACGTCGCTGCGCCCGCTGCTGGAGGTGAAGGGACTGCGCATGCATTTCCCGGTCACCGAGGGCATCGTCGCCCGCCGCCTGGTCGGCGAAGTGAAGGCGGTGGACGGCATTGATTTCACCGTGCGGCGCGGCGAGACGCTGGGCCTGGTGGGCGAAAGCGGCTGCGGCAAGACCACCACGGGGCGCTGTATCCTGCGGCTGGAGAAACCGACCGCGGGTGAGATCGTCTATGACGGGGTCGATATCGCCGGGCTGGACCGCAAGGCGTTGACCGCGCTGCGCCGGCGCATC
Organism: Acetobacteraceae bacterium; assembly: GCA_035696165.1. Lineage (GTDB taxonomy): Bacteria > Pseudomonadota > Alphaproteobacteria > Acetobacterales > Acetobacteraceae > Palsa-883. The sequence goes on from DASRQX010000422.1 coordinate 2,626, forward strand.
CAGGTGATTTTCCAGGACCCCTATTCGTCGCTCAACCCGCGCATGAAGGTGGGCGAGATCATTGCCGAGCCGATGTATGTGCACGGTATCCAGCCGGATGCCGGCAAGCGCGCGGCGCGGGTGCGCGAGTTGCTGTCGGTGTGCGGGCTGAACCCGGGCTTTTCAGACCGCTATCCACACGAGATGTCTGGCGGACAGCGCCAGCGTGTTGGCATTGCCCGCGCGCTGGCGCTGGAGCCGGAGTTTATCGTTTGCGATGAGCCGGTCTCGGCGCTGGACGTGTCGATCCAGGCGCAGGTAGTCAACCTGCTGGAGGACCTGCGCGAGCAGTTCGGCCTGACCTACCTGTTCATCGCACATGATCTGTCAGTGGTGCGGCATCTCTGCCAGCGCGTCGCGGTGATGTATCTGGGGCGCATCGTCGAGCTGGCCGACAGCGACGAGTTGTTCGACAACCCGCAGCATCCGTATACGAAGGCGCTTCTCGCCGCCGTTCCGGTACCGGACCCAAGCATTGAGCAGACGCGCGATTTTCGGCCGGTGCAGGGTGAGGTGCCGAGCCCGATCAATCCGCCCTCCGGCTGCGTATTCCATCCGCGCTGTCCGATCGCGGTGGATGGGTGCAAGCGGGCGCGGCCGGAGACGCGTGAAGTGCGGCCGGGACATTTCGTTGCTTGCAGCGAGGTGCGATAGCCCAGGACGGCAGCGAGGCGCTGCACGACAGGGAGAACAAGAAAGATGTACGCAACCACGGTGACGCAAGGTCTGATGGCGGCCTGCCTGGGGGTTGTTCTCGCGGCGGGCGCGGCCGGGCCGAGTGACGCGGAGGATACACCGAAGCACGGCGGGACCCTGACCTATATGATCCCGGCCGACGCGCCGCCGAGCCTGGATTCGCATCGAGAAACAACCTATGCGCTGGTGCACACGATCGCGCCGTTCTACAGCGTGCTGATCCGGCTCGATCCGAGCAATCCGTCCGACACCACGCATTTCTTCTGCGACCTGTGCACCGAGATGCCGATGCCGACGGACGACGGGAAGACCTATACGTTCAAGATACGCGAGGGCGTAACGTTCCAGGACGGATCGCCACTGACCGCCGCTGACGTCGCGGCGACGTGGAATGCGATCATTTTCCCGCCGGAAGGTGTCTCCAGCGCGCGCGAGACCTGGTACACGATGGTGGAGAAGGTCGAGGCGCCGGACGCGACCACCGTGGTGTTCCACCTGAAATACGGCAGCCTGGCCTTCCTGCCGGCGCTCGCCGATCCTTATGCCATGATCTACGAGAAGAAGATCCTGGAGAAGGACCCGCACTGGTACGAAAAGAATGTGATGGGGTCTGGGCCGTTCTGGTTCGCCAGCTACGACCTTGGCCAATCGATCAAGGGGACGCGCAATCCCAACTACTACCACAAGGGACAGCCCTACCTTGATGGGGTCGTCGGCATCTTTTCGCCGAAGCAGTCGGTGCGGGTGGACGCGATCCGGGGTGATCGCGCGGCGATGGAGTTCCGTGGCCTGCCACCGGCGGCGATCAACCAGCTTCAGCAGCAGCTTGGCGACAAGATCACGGTGCAAACCAGCGATTGGAATTGCGGCAACCTGATCACGCCCAACTCGCGGCGCAAGCCGTTCGATGACGTGCGGGTGCGCAAGGCGCTGCTGCTGGCGATCGATCAGTGGCACGGTGCGCCGGCACTGTCGAAGATCGCCAATGTGCACACCGTCGGCGGCATCGTGTTTCCCGGCTCGCCGCTGGCGGCGACGAAGGCCGAACTGGAACAGATGGCTGGTTTCTGGCCGGATATCGAGAAGTCACGCGCGGAGGCACGGCGCCTGCTGAAGGAGGCCGGGGCCGAGGGGCTGACGTTCGAGTTGCTCAACCGCAACGTGGATCAGCCATACATGTTCGTCGGCACCTGGATCATCGACGAATGGAGCAAGATCGGCGTGCACGCGACGCAAAAGGTGGTGCCAACCGGCCCATGGTTCGAGGCGATGCGCGACGGCAATTTCGCCGTAGTGGTCGAGGCCAACTGCAACGGCGTGGTCAACCCACTGATGGACACGCAGAAATATCTGCCGCGCGCGGCGTTCACCGAGAACTACGGCGGCTACGTGGATCAGACCGAGATCGATATTTACAACAAGATGCTGAAGGAGACCGATTTCGCCAAGCAACGCGCCCTGATGCGCGAGTATGAGACCTATGTGGTCGATACCAAGGCGTACGAGTGGCCGATGCTGTGGTGGTACCGGATGATTCCCGAACGATCCTATGTGAAGGGCTGGAAGATCGGTCCTAGCCATTACGTGAACCAGGACCTGGCGAATATCTGGCTCGACCAGTAGCGCGGGCCGCCGCGCCGACCATGCGGATGGCGTCGCGGCGATCGGTGGGCGACCCAGGAGGGCACTGATGTACAGCTACATCGCGAAGCGGGTGTTGATGACGATCCCGACGCTGATCGGGGCGGCCGCTCTGGTGTTCATCCTGATGCGGCTGATCCCCGGCGACGTCTGCGTGGTGCGGCTGGGTTCCGGCGGCGGATCGTTCAGCGAGCACTCGGTGCAGATGTGCCACGCCGAGCTTGGCATCAATCGGCCAATGATCGTGCAGTTCGCTGATTTCGTCTGGGGCCTGTTCACGCTTAATCTCGGCAACTCGATGTGGTCCGGCAAGCCGGTCGTGCTGGAGATCGCGACCCGGCTGCCGATCTCGATCGAGATCGCGCTGCTGGCGGCGGTGGTGGCCATCGTGGTGGCGATCCCGCTTGGCACCATTTCGGCGTTGAAGCAGAACACATGGCTCGACCTTGTGGTGCGGACCGCGGCTATCGCCGGCATCGCCACGCCATCGTTCTGGCTGGGCATCCTCAGCATCGTTCTTGTGCTGAACGTCACCCAGGCGATCACCGGGTCACCCTGGATGCCGCCGATCGAGTACGTGCCGCTGTGGAAGGACCCGATCCGCAATCTGTCGATGACGCTGCTGCCCGCGATCACGGTGGGGTACCGTTACGCGGCGGTGTCGATGCGAATGACCCGCTCGACCATGCTGGAGGTGATGCGCGAGGACTACATCCGCACCGCGCGCGCCAAGGGCCTGCTGCGCCGCATCATCATCAACCGGCACGCGTTGAAAAATGCGCTGCTGCCGGTGGTGACCTTGTTGGGGATCGAATTCGCTTTCCTGATCGGCGGGCTGGTGGTCACCGAGCAGGTGTTCAACCTGAACGGCATCGGCCGGCTGTTCGTGCTGGCGGTGCAGAACCAGGACTACACGTTGACTCAGGCACTGGTGATGCTGGTCGTTGCGATTTTCGTGTTCACCAATCTCGTTGTCGATCTGACGTATGCGTGGCTCGATCCGCGCATTCGTTTCGCCTGAAGGGAAACGCGCCATGTCCACCAGCGCACCGTTCCATTTCGCGCCACAGGCCGTTGCCGAAGAGGTGACGGAGATCAAGCGCTCGGCGCTCGGCACGGCGCTGGAGTTCTGCCGCCGCCAGCCGGTCGGCACGCTGGGGATGGTGCTCGTGCTGATCATCGCGGTGAACGGCCTGGGTGCGGAATGGATCGCGCCGTATAACCCGACCTCGAACGATTTCGCGGCGATGACCGAGGCACCGAGCCGGACGCACCTGCTGGGTACCGACCAGTTGGGGCGCGACATATTTTCCCGCATCGTGTTCGGCGCGCGCACCGCGCTGATCGTGGGGTTCAGTTCCGCGATAGTCGGCGGGTTCGCCGGCCTGGTGCTGGGCGTGGCCAGCGCCTATTTCGGCGGCCGGATCGATCTGATCATGCAGCGGTTCATGGACATCCTGATGGCGTTCCCGCTGATCATCATGGCGCTGGCGATCGTGTCGATCTTCGGCACCGGCGTGCACAACGTGATCGCGGCAATCACCATCCCGCTGATCCCGCGTTGCGCGCGCGTGGTGCGGGCCAGCGCGCTGCCGATCCGTGAGGTGCCGTATGTGGACGCGGCGCGGGCCTGCGGGTTCGGGCACACACGGATCATTTTGCGGCACATGGTGCCGAACGTGATGGCGCCGTTCCTTATCATGCTGACGGCGTTTGTCGGACAGGCGATTTTGGCGGAGGCGTCGCTGTCCTATCTGGGGCTGGGGGTGCAGGAACCGGTCCCGGCCTGGGGGCTGATGCTGCAGGGTGGCGCGGAGGAATACGCAACGACCGCGCCGTGGATCGCGGTGTTCCCCGGGTTGGCAATCATGCTGACGGTGTTTGGGTTTAATTTGTTTGGAGATGCGCTGCGCGATGCGCTGGATCCGAAGCTGCGGGATCGGTGACGGTGGATCTGCATAGCGGCCGTTCTGGGTCTTGCATCGTGTGGAAGAAGGCAAGTTTCACCACTGAGGCACTGAGGCACTGAGGCACTGGGGCACTGAGAGGAAAGCCAATGTGCTTCGCCCAAAGCGCAATCATCTTTCTTCTCAGTGTCTCCGTGCCTCTGTGGTGAAACTTTCTTGCCACGGATCAAACGCCCGAGTCCCATCACGAGAGCGCATGAGTCGCAACATGCAGCGCATGCAGCAGGCGGTTGCGACCACGTGTCGCGCCGACAGTCAGGAACCGCGCCTCGTCCGTGTCCGGCGCCGTCCTCGCCAGGTCGCGCAACGGTTGCAACACGGGCCAGGCCGGCAGCGGCAGTGCCGGATCATGAGTGAAACGATCGCCGGTCGTGTAATACAGCGGATCCAGCGCGCGCGAAGCACGCATCAGCGCATGGTCCGACGCGCCGCTGGCCGCCGACGCCGCGCGCAAGCCCTCCGTGGCCGCGCTCAGACCGCCAAGGTCAAAACGCCCGTCAAGCGCATCGCGCAACGACGCCAGTTCCGCCAGCAGCACCCGGGCATGCGCGGCATAATCCATCGGCAGGACCTTGTCGGTCAGCAACCGATGCAGCGTGTGGACGTAGACTTTGGTGTCGCGCACGAGGTTCGCCGGATCGATCTTGTCCAGCGTGTCGTGCGGCGTGTGCCACCACCAGCCCAGCGCATTGCGCATCTTCACCGGTGACGGCGGCTGCTCGCTCAGCGCGCCAAACATCGCGGGAATGCCGATGCCCCAGAACGATTGATCGGACGAGCGCGACATGCGCTTACCGGCATAATCCTGGCCCGCCTGCGTGCCGATCGCGTCGGCCGCCAAGGCGGCAAGCTCCGGCGCGGACGCGGTGTTCTTCAGCACCGTGGCGCCGATACCGCCGGTGGAATCCACATTCACGTGCACGGCACAGCGTTGTTCCAGTTCCTGCCAGTGCTGGTCGGCGTACCAGGTGGAGCCGGAATAACGGCCGTGCGAATGGCCCGACCAGAAGCACAGCCGCAACCCGCGCCGCCAGGCGGCCTGCTCGCGCGCCAGCAGTCGGGCGGTTTCCAGCATCGTTGCGTTTGCGGCACCGTTGTCCATCACGCCGTAATGCCAGGTGTCGTGATGACCGGAGAACAGAATGAACGGACCGTCCTCGGTCGGCCCGTCAAGGTCGGCGACCAGGATCGGCGTCTTGCGCCAGCCGGTATCCACTTCGGCGTGCAGCGTAACGCGCGGCTGTTCGCCGCGGGCCAGCCGATCCCGTAACATTCCACCATCGTCGTGCGATACCGTGCAAACGACGGTGCTGGGCAGATTGGCCAGGGTCTCCGGCGATGGGCTGCCCCATACCGGGGAGACACACATCTCATGCAGGTGCTCGTGCGGGCTGATCTGGACCTGCCCGACCGCGCCGGCGTGCGAGGACCGCGCCGCCTGTCCGGGGCTGGCGATGCCCTCGGCCAACACGATCGCGCCGCGCAGGTCCTTACCAGCGAAATCCGCGTCCTCGCCGTCGCCGATGTAGACCAGGCGGCCGGTAACCCCGCCCGGCGGCGAAGTGCGAGAGAACGAGTGCGTGATGCTGGTCAGCGCCTGATTGTCCACGTCGACGCGCGCCCTGCCGGGCAGGCTGATATAGGCGTCGTGCAGCAGCAGTTCCGTGCGGTAGCCGTAGTCGTCCATGCGTGCCCGGAAATACCGCAGGCTGGCCAGCTCGTCCGGCGTGCCCGACAGCTTCACCCACCGGGCCAGTTCGCGCATGTGTCCCATCAGCACGGAGCTGTCCACGGCATTGCAGAGTGTGTTGCGGGTGTCGGACATCGGCGCCTCTCCCTTTCGTGGCGTGTCGGGCGGGACGGAAACCGCCGGATCACAGCTTGCCGCAGGTGCTCAGCGGCGTCGATACTGCGGCCAAGCGGGGCGGCATCACTGCTCGGCAAGGGGCGGTGAATTGGGCGATGCGGCTATTGGCCATGATGGTGCGGCGTTGCCTGTGGATGCCACCGACATTGTTGGGGCTGGTGCTGATTGTCTTCGCTGTCTCCCACATCATCCCGTCCGATCCGGCACGGGTGATGGCAGGCGAAAACGCGACACCGGACCAGGTGGCGGCGCTGCGGCATCAGTTCGGCCTCGACCAGCCGCTGCCGCGGCAGTTCGCGCGCTATGTCGCCGACGTGGCCACGGGGAACATGGGCATCAGCCTGTTCACCCAGCGCCCGGTTGCGGAAGATCTGTGGGCGCGGTTGCCGGCGACGTTCGAACTCGCGCTGTATGCCATAGTGCTGGCGGTGGCGGCGGGCGTGCCGCTGGGTGTGGCGGCGGCGTTGCGGCGGAATTCGTTGCTGGATCATCTGGTGAGAGTGATCACCGTCGCCGGCCTGGCGATGGCGGCATTTTGGCTGGCGATCCTGTTGCAGCTATTGTTCTCGATGCGGCTCGGCTGGACACCGGTGCAAGGCCGGATCGATGGCTGGGGGCCTGATCCAATCTCCGGATTCTACACGTTGGACGCGGTGCTGCGCGGCGACTGGGACACGCTGGGCCAGTCGCTGCGCTATCTTGCGCTGCCGGTGCTGACGCTCGCCTTGCCGGCGATGGCGACGATCGTGCGCTTCACCCGCGCCGGCGTGCTGAACGTGATGTCGAGCAATTTCGTCTTTTACCAGACGGCGATGGGCATTCCCCGCCGGCGTGTGGTGTGGAAATACATCCTGCGCAGCGCGTTGATCGGCACGCTGACGCAGATCGGCCTGATTTTCGGCACCTTGATCGCCAACGCGGTGGTGGTGGAGACGGTGTTCGACTGGCCTGGCCTGGGCGGCTTCGCGGTGAATTCCATCCTGCGCTCCGACTACAACGCGGTGATGGGTTTTACCCTTTTCGTCGGCGTGGTGTTCATCATGGTCAACCTGCTGGTCGATATCGCGCAGGCGACGCTGGACCCGCGCGGCCGATGATGGCCGGATCAAGTCCGGCCATGACGCTGGTGGAGCGGGCATTCGTCCGCATTTTCACGTGAATCTGCTTCACCGCCTGCTGCGCGATCGCTCGGCGCTGCTGGGGTTGATAATCATTTCGATCCTGTTGCTGGCCGCGGTATTCGCGTATCCGCTGGCGACGTTTCCGCGGGATGTCAGCACCTACCACGTGGCGAACCGGCTGCTGCCGCCGGGCTCAACGTTCTGGTTCTGCACCGATCGGATGGGCGGGGACATTTATAGCCGCCTGCTGTTCGGCGCGCGGCTGACCATCATTATTGCAGTGGTTGCGACCTTGATGTCGGTGCTGATCGGCGTGCCGGTGGGGCTGGTCGCGGGCTATTACACCAACCGGGTCAGCGACCTGCTGATGCGCGTGTCGGACGTTTTCCTGGCGGTGCCGCAGATCGTGCTGGCGATCGCCATCGCGCAGACCTTGGGGCCGGCGATCCAGAACGTAATCCTGGCCCTGTCGGTGACCTACTGGCCGTTCTGGGCGCGGCTGGTCTACGCCGAGACGCGCAGCCTGCGCAACGAAGTGTTCATCGAGGCGGCGGTGGCGCTCGGCGCGTCACCGGCGCGGGTGATGGTGCTGCATGTGCTGCCCTCGATCGCCTCTTCGCTGATTGTGCGCACCACGATCGGCATGGGCGGCGCGATACTTGTGGCCGCCGCGCTGGGGTTTTTGGGGTTGGGCCCACCGCCGCCGACGCCGGAATGGGGCCGCATGATTGCGGAAAGCCGTGCATTCCTGCCGCAGGCATGGTGGTACGCCACGGCACCCGGCGTCGCGATCCTGCTGGTGGTGATGGGGTTCAATCTTCTGGGCGACGGACTGCGCGATGCGCTTGATCCTCGGCTGCGCCGCAATGGGAAATAGACGTGCCGATCAGGCTGGGCGGATCAGGCTGGGCGAGAGCGCTGAACTGCTGTCGGTGCGCGACCTGTCGGTGTCCTTCACCACCGAGGGCGGCGTCGCGCACGTGCTGGACGCGATCAGCCTGGCGCTGCCGCCGGGCGAGATCATGGGGCTGGTGGGTGAATCCGGCTGCGGAAAGACTACGCTGGCGCGCGCGATCCTGGGCGCTTTGCCGGCGAATGCGCTGGTGTCGGGCGGCACGCTGCGATTCGACGGGCGCGACCTGTTGGCACTCGATCCGCGCGCGGCGGCTCAGCAGGTGCGCGGGCGCGCGATCACCTTCGTGCCGCAGGATCCGTTCAGCTCGTTCAATCCTGTGTTCACGGTTGGCGATCAGATCACCGAGTTGCTGCGTTGGAAATCGCCCGACTGCTATCCCGGCGAGCGTATCTACGGGCGCAGCCGCAGACGTGCTGACCGCGCACGGGCGCTGGCGATGCTGCGTGCGGTGCAGTTGCCGGACCCGGAACGGTTGCTGACCAAATACCCGCATGAGCTCTCCGGCGGCCAGCGCCAGCGGGTGATGATCGCCATGGCGCTGCTGCCGGAGCCGAAGCTGGTAATCGCGGACGAGCCGACCACCGCGTTGGACGTAACGATCCAGGCGCAGATCCTGAAGCTCCTGCGCTCGCTGGCCAATGAACGCGGTGTGTCCGTGTTGTTCACCACGCACGATCTGGGTACCGCCTGGGAAATCTGCGACCGCGTTACCGTGATGTATGCCGGACAGGCGCTGGAGACGGCACCGATCGGGAGTTTCTTCCGCCGGCCGATGGTGCCCTATACGCGGCTTTTGCTGGACAGCCTGCCGTCACGCGACACCGCGCTGCGCGGTATTCCGGGCGAGGTACCCAGCCTGATCGCACCTCCGCCGGGATGCCGCTTCGCCCCGCGCTGCCCGCTGGCCGACGATCCCTGCCGCGCGACGCATCCGCCGCCGAGCGAACCCGCGCCGGATCACCAGGTACGCTGCCATCACCCGCGTGTCGCGGCGTGATGGCATGAACGACGGCGCACCGATCCTGGAGTTGCGCGGCGTGGAGACGCGGTTTCCATTGCGCAACGCCTGGGGTCGGCGCACCGGCTGGCTGCGCGCGGTGGATGGCGTGTCGCTGGCGGTCGCGCGCGGGGAGATCCTGGGCGTGGTCGGGGAGAGCGGCTGCGGCAAGACCACGCTGGGCAAGACCATCGTCGGCATCCATCGCGCCAGTGCGGGGGACATTCGTTTCGAGGGGAACGAAATCGGCGGGCTGTCGCCGAACGCGGGCCGCGCGCTGCGCCACCGGCTGCAATATTGCTACCAGGATCCGGGCGCGTCGCTTGATCCGCACTGGAAGATCGGGCGGGCGCTGGAAGAGCCGCTGGTGATCCACACGAAGCTGACGGCGGCGGAACGGCGGGCGCGGGTGCGCGAGGTGCTGGCGGCGGTCGGGCTGCCGGAGACGCATCTCGAGCTCTATGCACACGAGATCAGCGGCGGGCAGCAGCGCCACGTCGGGCTGGCGCGCATCCTGATGCTGCGGCCGAGCCTGGTGATCTTGGACGAACCGACCTCGGGGCTGGATGTTTCGGTGCAGGCGACGGTGCTGCGGCTGTTCCTGGAATCGCGTGAGCGATTCGACCTGACCTACCTGTTCATCAGCCACGATCTGGCGGTGGTGCGGTTGATCTCACACCGTATCGTGGTGATGTACCTGGGCAAAGTGGTGGAGACGGGCGCGACGGAACTTGTGTTCGATACGCCCGCGCATCCGTATACCAAGTCGCTGCTGGCCGCCGCTCCGGTGGTGGGTGGTGCGCGGGTGACGGAGAATTTCTGGCTGGAGGGAGAGCCGCCCAGTCCTACCAACCTGCCGAGTGGGTGTCGCTTCCGCACGCGGTGTCCGCAGGCGGCGGCGCGGTGCGCGGCGGAAGAACCGGCGTTGCGCGAGTTGGCCGGCGGGCATATGGCGGCCTGCCATTTTGCTGAGTGAGACCGGGTAGGTAACGTTCTACGACGTTGACGGACGCCCTCGCAGACGAAAAAGTTTCACCACGAAGTAAGCCAGCGGCCGGCGGGCGGCCGCACCGCGATGGATGAAAATGCTCCTGCGTGGGTCCAGCCCAGGCCGCCGCCGAAGGCCATTTACGTAGTAGACACGAAGACCACGAAGCAGGAAATCAACGGCGCTGCGCGCGTTGCGCATGCCCTACCTGCTTCGTGTCCTCATGCGTCATACCAGGTCGCGAAAGGCGTGCCCCTTTGTGTCACGACTGGGCTTGGCCCGGCCACCCACGACTTGAGTGTCGCCAGCAAGAAACTCGTGGATGGCCGGCCGGAGCCTGTCCTCGGGCGGCCCTTTGGGCCGACCCGGGGGCCAGCCATGACACGGGTGGAGATCAGGCCAGGTCGAAGCGATCGAGATTCATTACCTTGGTCCACGCGGCCACGAAGTCATGCACAAACTTCTGCTGCGAGTCGCTGCATGCATAGACCTCGGCGGTGGCTCGAAGCTGGGAGTTCGAACCGAAGACAAGGTCGACACGGGTGCCGGTCCATTTGAACTCGTTCGTCGCGCGGTCGCGCCCCTCGAACACGCCATCGGAAGCAGGCTCCCACTTCGTCTTCATGTCGAGCAGGTTGACGAAGAAATCATTGGTCAGCGTCTCGGCCTGCGTGGTGAATACGCCGTGCTTGGACTGTCCGGCATTGGCATTCAGGGCGCGCATGCCGCCGACGAGAACCGTCATCTCAGGAGCGGTCAATGTCAGCAATTGCGCCCGATCCACCAGCAACTCCTCAGCCGATTGCAGGTGTCCGCTTCGCAGATAGTTGCGGAACCCGTCGGCGGTTGGTTCAAGCACGGCAAACGAGTCCACGTCGGTTTGCTGCTGCGATGCGTCCGTCCGCCCTGGCGTGAAAGGCACCGTCACGTCGTGTCGGGCCTTCTTCGCCGCTGCCTCGACGGCCGCGCAGCCGCCCAGAACGATCAGGTCGGCGAGCGAGACCCGCTTCCCACCGGACTGCGACTTGTTGAACTCCTGCTGGATCTGCTCGAGCTTCTGAAGGACCTTCGCCAGTTGAGCCGGCTGGTTGACTTCCCAATCCTTCTGCGGCGCGAGGCGAATGCGCGCGCCGTTCGCGCCGCCGCGCTTGTCGGAACCGCGGAAGGTCGACGCTGACGCCCAGGTAGTCGAGACCAGATGGGAGATGGACAGTCCGGATCCCAGGATCTTCGCTTTCAGAGCAGCAATGTCCTGCGCATCGACCAATTCATGTTTCACGTCGGGAACGGGATCCTGCCACAGCAGCGGCTCAGCGGGAACCAGCGGGCCGAGATACCGCGACCTGGGCCCCATGTCGCGGTGCGTCAGCTTGTACCAGGCCTTGGCGAACGCGTCTGCCAACTCCTGCGGATGCTCGTGGAAGCGCTTCGAAATTGGCGCATAGATCGGGTCCATCCGCAGCGCGAGGTCTGTCGTGAGCATCATCGGGGCGTGCCGCCTTGACGGATCGTGGGCATCCGGCACCGTGCCCGCCGCGGATGCGTCCTTGGGAGTCCACTGGTACGCACCGCCAGGGCCCTTCACCAGTTCCCAATCATAACGGAACAGGTTGTCCAGGAAGTTGTTGTCCCACTTCGTCGGGCTGGTGGTCCATGCGCCCTCCAACCCGCTGCCGATCGTGTGGACGCCTTTGCCGGTGCCAAAGCTGTTTTTCCAGCCGAGGCCTTGCTGCTCGATGCCGGCGCCCTCGGGTTCGGGACCGACATATTGGCCGGGATCGGCGGCGCCGTGGGTCTTGCCAAACGTGTGGCCGCCGGCGATGAGCGCAACTGTCTCCTCGTCATTCATCGCCATGCGAGCAAACGTCTCGCGAATATCGATTGCGGCAGCGACCGGGTCCGGCTTGCCGTTCGGCCCTTCCGGATGGACGTAGATCAGGCCCATCTGGACGGCGGCGAGAGGCTTCTCAAGGTCACGGTCGCCGCTGTAGCGCTGGTCTGCCAGCCACTTGCCCTCGGGCCCCCAGTAGATGTCCTCTTCGGGTTCCCAGACGTCTTCGCGCCCGCCGGCGAAACCGAACGTCTTGAACCCCATCGACTCGAGAGCAATGTTGCCGGTGAGGATGATAAGGTCGGCCCAGGAGATTTTCCGGCCGTACTTCTGCTTGATCGGCCAGATCAACCGGCGCGCCTTGTCGAGGCTCACGTTGTCCGGCCAGCTATTGAGGGGCGCAAAGCGCTGCGTGCCGGAGGATGCGCCGCCGCGGCCGTCGCCGATGCGGTAGGTGCCTGCGCTGTGCCACGCCATCCGAATGAAGAACGGTCCATAGTGGCCATAGTCGGCCGGCCACCAATCCTGCGAGTCCGTCATCAAGGCACGCAGGTCCTTGATCACGGCACCCAGGTCGAGGCTGTTGAATTCCTCGGCGTAGTTGAACGCCTTGCTCATTGGATTGGACAGGGCGGAGTGCTGGTGGAGAACCTGAAGATTCAGTTGGTTCGGCCACCAGTCGCGATTGACCCTGGCCAGAACCGAGGTGTGACCGTGAGCCCCGCCCATCACCGGGCACTTGCTTTCGCCGTCCATGTTCTCTCCGATCGTATTCAGTCGTTTTTCGCCATGCTCGAACAAGCTAATGCCGCGGCTTGCATCGATCCTCTCGATGGTGTCCGGCACCGCGGTGTCAACCCTTCGGACGCGCTGTCCCGCACAGTTTCGCCAAGAATTCGCAGAAGCTGTCGCCGCTGGTCGGAATGCTGCGTCTCCGCGCGCCTGGGGTACGCCGGCGATATGGCGCGCGCACGCCGATCGTGCCAATGAGTAATATCGGCATTCATGATCGGAAAAATCGATGAGAACCCTGCCCACGCCGCAGCAACTGCGCTACCTGCTGGCGCTGGACGAAACCCAGCATGTCGGCCGCGCGGCGCATCGGTGCGCGGTGACGCAATCGACGCTGTCGGCCGGGATAATCCAGTTGGAACGGCAGCTCGACGCGCGGATCCTCGACCGGGATGCCGGCAAGCATGTGGTGTTCACCGGACTGGGACACGAGTTGGTGCGCCATGCGCGCCGGGCGATGGCGGCGCTGGACGCGATCGCCGATGTGGCGGATGCGGCGCGGGCACCGCTGGGTGGGCCGCTGCGGTTGGGCGTGATCCCGACCATCGGCCCGTTCCTGCTGCCGCGGCTGATGCCGGCGCTGCGCGAGAGTTTTCCTCAATTGCGACTGCAACTGCGGGAAGAGCTGACCGGACGGCTGGTCCCTTGGCTGGAGGAGGCGCGGATCGACGCGATGCTGCTGGCGCTGCCTTGTGCGTGCGGTGATGCCTCGACGGTGATGCTGGGGCGGGACGAATTCCTTGCGGCGGTGCCGCGCGGCCATCCCCTGGCGGCGCGGGCGCGCGTGCCGGTGGCGGCGCTGGCGCGCGAACTGCTGTTGCTGGAGGACGGGCACTGCCTGCGCGACCAGGCGCTGGCGGTGTGCGGGCAGCACGGGCTCGGCCGTGGCGAGGCGTCCGAGGACTACGCGGCGACCAGCCTGCACATGCTGGTGCAGATGGTGGCGAGCGGGCTGGGGGTGACGCTGCTGCCGCGGCTGGCGGTGGAAGGCGGGATCACCAACGGGCTGGCGATCGAGTTGCGGCCGCTGAGCGGGACCGGCGCGTGGCGGACGATTGGCCTGGCCTGGCGGCCGAACGCGCCACGCGCTGAGGAGTATCGCGCACTGGTGCCGCTGGTGCAGGCGGCGTGCGCGGCGTTGGGCGAGTCGGTATGCGTGTGAGCGGCTGGCAGAGGATGCGGGGCCGCCTTCGGAGATTGGTGGATATTCCGGGGTGCTGCGCTATATATGACTAACTAGATGGTCAGGAGAGAGCCATCGGCAGTATCAGCCTGGCCGCGGCCAAGGCGCTCCTGAGTGACCTGGTCGAGCGGGCTTCCAGCGGCGAGACGGTGCAGATCACCCGCCGGGGCAAGCCAGTCGCGCAACTCACCGCGATCGAGACACCGCGCAAGC
>DASRQX010000423.1:0-39447 GCA_035696165.1 Acetobacteraceae bacterium
CCGCCTCGACGAACCGCCGATTATCCTGCGCCGTCACACCGACAGTGCCCTCACGTCCGGGCAACAAGTCTCCGATACGATCCCATTGGTCGTCGCGAAGGGCGTGGCGGCGCATTGGTCAGCTCCAAATCGGCTGACACCTTATGAATCGATGTTTTCCCCGCGCCGGAAGCCCCTAAATGACTACAGGCCCTAACACTTGGTGCCCTGCCGACCGCGCCAAACTGGCGGAGATCCGTCATGTGTGCTGGACACAAACGCCGGATTTTAACCGCTAGCAAGACTTTACCGAGAAGCCGCGCCGACTTGCCGATCAGGGTCGAACCGTTCGCAACCCGCGGTGCGCGAAGCACCGTTCTCACGGTGGTTGGCAAGAAAGCGACATGCCGCGACAGTAAGATCGCAGTCATTCACTCTGGATGAATTGTTGACACACTATTGCGAATAGTCGCACTCAGCGCGGGCACCGTGCCATTCTTCAACACCCTGGTGAGCCAGCTTTCAAAATCTTCCAGCTTCGAGCTCATCAGGCGTGACGCAGCCAGTGCCATTAGGCCCTTATTGTCGTGGTCGCCTGGAAGCTTCGGAAGATCCTGCTCGCGCAACGCCTCTTGACTACGGGCGGCGGCTTTCTCGGCGATGTCCCCAATGTTGAGTGCAGTCGTCAGGCGCCAGTATTCTGCGGTGATACCTGCGACATCGCTGGCGCCGCCAAGATCAATTTTCTTAAGGAGCCGGTCGATCCGGCGCCTGCAATACCGTGTAACAACAGTATCGATCGCCTTGGCTGAACTGAGAGTCCCGAAAATGGCCGCCTGCAGACCGATCAACCGGCCTTCGAGATCGGCACCAACGTACTCTTCGCTTTCAGCGATGGCTCGGTTCACGCTTGGCAGAACAATGATGTTTTCTATCTCCGAGACCGGCAAGACAGCTATCCCAAGCGTGTGACGTCGTCGGGTCCATAGTCGTCGGCGTCCACGATACCTGAGCAGGTCACGCGAGTAAGTGCATGGTTGTGCCTCATCGTGGCGACCGAATGTATAACCGCCTCGCAAGACCCTCTCGGTATGACCGTCCATTTGGCAAAGCAGCATCGGTAGATCGCCACATCTAGGCTGGTCTGATCGCCCTCGACAAAGAGAATGGGCCGTCTACTGCCGAGGATAAGCGTTGTGAGCTCCTCGTCGAATCCGGTGTTTTCTGGGACCGCTTCTATGGTCCAACGAGGCGCAGGGTCGTAATCGCGGAGGACAAACTTCTTTGCCACGCGAGAGGCAGCAAATTCCAGGTCGTGAGTGATAAAGACGAACGCGCAGTCCTGCCGGCAGGCCTCCAACTCGTCCCAGAGCCTGCCCATGATCGAACGGTGTACATGGAGTTCGGGTTCGTCGAAAATTAGAAGCGAGTTCTCAGCCGCGACAAGCGTCTGACCAACCATGTAGAAGATAGCGCGCTCGCCGTCGTTCATCTCGGACGCCTTGTAGGTCGTGAGCGACCCTTGGACGCACGGAACCTGAATGTCGTCCCCCGTGATATGGAGGTGCCGGTGCGGTAGCAAGCGCTCCCAGATCTCGACGAGCCGCTCAAGTCTCGTGGGGTCGGCTGGGCCACTACCACCCGCACGAATCTTTTGATGTGTTTCCAACGACTTGTTTGCCTGATCGGCGAATAGTGCCTGAATTAGAAAATCGAAGTCGTTAAGAAGAGCAGTCGCCACATTGCTATGCCATTGGCTGCCGATTCGATATCCAACATTGACCGAGTGATTGGTATTACCAGTCCTGAGGCCGGCGAGCGCTGCCTGCTCACCGATTTTGGCGACACTTGGGTTCAGCGTGAGCGCCCGATGAGCCGAAATACGATGAGCGTTCAGGGCAAGGTCCGTCTCAATCTGCACAGCAAGCCGAGTTTTCCCCCCGCCGTTAGCACCCACAAATAATACGGAGGACCCTGGCTCGACATTGATTTCGATCGGGCCATGTGGGCTAGGAACGAAAAAGTTAAAGGGCACTCGTTATGGTACTCCGCGCGGTCTGTTATCGAAGGATAATTGGGTAAGTCCAATCCTAGTATCCTGTCCGATTCGCTCAAAATGCATCCAGCCACCCGAGTGATCGCCATGGATCGGGGTGCCGCTTGCATGGCGACGGCGCCTTCCTCGTACGTCAGGGCCCGGCCAGGCAGGGGTCGGCCCGTGTGTTGTCCCACGTCACGCCCTCCCCCTCCTGGCGGTGTCCCGACGCCCCCTATTCAACCCTTGCTTACCGAAATCCGGGCGCCCCGGCCCCCCCCAAGCCGGCATGCCGCTTGCAACCGGGCACGGCAACGCCGAGCTTATCGCCGCCATGAACGAAATCCGCCCGCCACGTCGCCGCCGCACCGAGCCACAGCAGGACCTCGCTCCGGCCGGCACGCCGCCACATATCGCCGTCGCGCCAGGTCTGCTTGACCGCGAACACACTGTCGTTGGTGAGCCCGGCGAGAGCGGTGAGCGTTACCAATCCCGCTGCGAACTGCTCGCCGTTCTGCTCGACTTTGCCAAACAGGGTTGAGTGCCCCACCTTACCGTTCCGGCGATTATGTATGGAGCAACTACCCGGAGCGTGAGAACACCGCCCGGCCTGTACAGCTTCGGTCGCGAGGCCGCCGCAAGCATGGGCCAATCTCGGCCTTTCACGCTCGACCTCCGGCACTTGGCGGCAATCCCGATCACCGTGGAGTGGTTTCCCAACCTGAATACGCAGAATCATGGGACCATCGGGCGAGCGCCCGAGAGGCTCCGGAATGAACTGGAAGCAGCCATCAAAGAGCTATTTCGTCGCCACCCTGAGAACATCGAACGGCTTGGCCCTCTTTGGCCGCACGGGCGGTGTTAACCGCCCATCGGCCGTACGAGGCGTTCGCACCGCGACCCAACCCAGGCCGGACAGCAGGGGACAACCTTCACTGTTTGGTCATCGCCCCAGTCCACCTTATATCCCACCCACACCCCACACCCCACACCCAGCCGCGCCCCACACAGGAGCCCCGCCCGTGACCGAAGCCATCCGCCTGACCCGGCTCCCCTCCGGCCTCACCGTCGTCACCGAACGCATGGAGCGCGTCGAGACCGTCTCGCTCGGCGCCTATGTCGGCTCCGGCTCCCGCCACGAACTGGCCGAGGAAAACGGGGTGTCCCACTTCCTCGAGCACATGGCTTTCAAGGGCACGGAACGCCGCACCGCCGCCGAAATCGCCGAGGAAATCGAGGCAGTGGGCGGCCACCTCAACGCCTATACCGCGCGCGAGCAGACCGCCTACTACGTCAAGGTGCTGAAGGAAGACACCGCGCTGGCCGCCGACATCATCGGCGACATCCTGACCCACTCCACCTTCGACCCCGAGGAACTCGAACGCGAGCGCGGCGTCATCCTGCAGGAGATCGGCCAGGCCAACGACACGCCGGATGACATCATATTCGACCATTTCCAGGAAAAGGCCTTCCCCGACCAGCCGATCGGCCGTCCGGTGCTGGGCCTGGAGGAAGGCATCCGCGCCATGCCCCGCGGCATGCTGACCGGCTACATGCGCCGCCACTACCCCGCCTCCAACGTCGTAGTGGCCGCCGCCGGCGCACTCGACCACGACCACATCCTGGAACTGGTCCACCAGCACTTCGCCGACCTGCCCGGCGACCCGTCGCCCAAGGCCGAGGCCGCCCGTTATGGCGGCGGCGAATTTCGCGAGGCCCGCGAACTCGACCAGGTGCACATCGTGCTGGGCTTCCCCTGCGCCGGCTACGGCGACCCGGACTACTACCCCACACTATTGCTCTCCACCCTGCTCGGCGGCGGCATGTCGTCACGGCTGTTCCAGGAGGTGCGGGAAAAGCGCGGACTGGTCTACTCGATCTACTCGTTCAGCTCGCCGTTCATGGATAGCGGCCTGTTCGGCATCTACGCCGGCACCGGCGAGAGCGAGGCCGCCGAGCTGATGCCGGTCACACTCGAAGAACTCCACAAGGTGCAACACGCCGTCACCGAGACCGAGCTCGCTCGCGCCCGCGCCCAGGTGAAGGCTTCCCTGCTGATGTCGCTGGAGAGCACCGGCAGCCGCTGCGAGCAGCTCGCCCGGCAATTGCAGGTGTTCGGGCGAGTGATCCCCACCGCGGAAACCGTCGCCAAGATCAACGCCGTCACCACCGCCGACATCTGCCGCGCCGCCACCCGCGTCTTCCGCGCCGCGCCAACCCTGGCGACGCTCGGCCCGGTCGACCACGTCCCCGGCCTGGCCGAAGTGGCGGAGCGCCTGGCGGCATAAGCGTCAACGGCTGCGTCTGCCGCACGCCGAAGTCGCAATATGTGATACCAGCGGCCCGCGATGATGACCCTTCCATCATTTCGGGCCGCTGGTATCGCGCGCGGGGTTGGTGGGGCGACCGCGCGCAAAACCAAGACTCACACCGGCGGCCCAACACCGGCCGAACGATCAGGAGTTAGGGCCGCTGGCATGACGTTCGCAAGTTGACGCACTACAGTCTTGATCCTTCGCTTCCGCGCGGACGGCACGAGGCGCGAGTGTTCCGACAAACGCTGGGGATCACCGCTGCGGACGCCGACTGGCTTCGGCGACGGCTGCTCGACGCGGCCGCCACCATGGAGGCGACGGAGGTCGGCGCCGATACCCATGGCGGAAGGTGGAGAGCGGACCTGCCGGTCACGCGGCTTGGACTTGCAGCCGTGGTAAGGACGCAATGGATCATCCGGTCGGGAGAGACCTTCCCGAGGTTCGTGACCTGTTGGGGGCTGTAATGTCAGATGCGAA
This sequence comes from Acetobacteraceae bacterium, assembly GCA_035696165.1. Classification (GTDB taxonomy): domain Bacteria; phylum Pseudomonadota; class Alphaproteobacteria; order Acetobacterales; family Acetobacteraceae; genus Palsa-883. Next base: position 4,807 of record DASRQX010000423.1, read on the forward strand.
GAAAGTTGTTCCGCCGCTCTTTGACCTCGATGTCGTCGCGCTACTGACCGACCGGCCGGCCGACGGATTGGCGCGTGGGCAGGTTGGAACGGTGGTCGACAGCCTCGGCGGGACCGATGTCCTGGTCGAGTTCGGCGACGAGGATGGCCGAGCCTATGCGGTTGTGCCGTGTGGGCCTCCCGACTTGTTACATCTGCGTTATATTTGGCGCGCCGCATGAGCGACGACCCTTCGACGCACCGTGGCGATCGCCCTGCCATGGAATCGGTGGCGTGAGAGTGGTTTGAGCCGGTTGGCAATTCGACTCCTGCGCGCGGGCTTGGACTTCCTGTCGGCAAGATCAACATCCCGGACGACTTCGATGATCCGCTGCCGGACGACATCCTTGCCGTTCGAAGAAGGTACCAAGCGGTTCCACGACAGGTTTGCGGGCGATTTGGTTGATCCGAGCCGCAGACCACTGGCTTGGACTTTACTCGGACCTCGTGCACCTCATCTGATGCCAGTGGCCCGCACCGCCGGCGCGGCCTTGCAATCTGATCGGGCTAAGCTTAGCTAAGATCGATCAAAGAGGACCTGGCCATGGGTGTCATCAACATTCACGCCGCCAAGACCCAGCTCTCGCGCCTGCTCGATGCCGCAGCGGCAGGCGAAGAGGTCATCATCGCCAGGGCCGGGAAGCCGGTGGCCCGGCTGGTGCCGATCACCGCCGCCAGGCAACCGCGTCGGCTTGGCACACTGGCGGGCAAGCTTCACATACCCGACGATTTCGACGATCCGCTGCCCGATGAGATCATCGCGCTGTTCGAGGGCCGATGACGCGCATACTGCTTGATACGCACATGCTCATTTGGGCGCTCGACGAAACGAGCCGGTTGCCTGGAGAAGTCAGAGAGGCGCTCCAGCAACCCGAGAACGAGGTGCTATTCAGCTCGGCCAGTATCTGGGAGATCGCAATCAAGATACGCCTGCGACGGGCGGATTTCGCGGTACGGCCGGAGCGGATCGCGATGGAAGCGATCGACGTGGGATTTGCAGAGCTTCCAATCGGCTGGCACGCCGCTTCCGCCGTCGCCGACCTTCCATTGCATCATCAAGACCCGTTCGACCGCATCATCGTGGCTCAGGCGATGACCGAACCAGCCCACCTATATACCATGGACCGCAAGCTCGCACCGTATTCGGAGTTGGTCAGGCTCTTTCAACGCCACGCTCCTCCCTAAACAATGGACATTCGAGATGTCTGACGCTCTCAACCTCCTCGCCGACCTGATCGCCAAGGCCCGCACCGCCGGCGCGGACGCCGCGGATGCCGTGCTCATCTCCGGCACCTCACTCGGCGTGCAGCGCCGGTTGGGCAAACCCGAGCACGTCGAGCGCGCCGAGGGACGTGACCTCGGCCTGCGCGTGTTCCTGGGCAAGCGCGCCGCCATCGTGTCGTCCACAGCGCTGGACCCGTCCGGCTTCGCCACCCTGGCCGAGCGCGCCGTGGCGATGGCCAAGGTCGTGCCCGAGGACCCCTACGCCGGCCTGGCCGAGACCGCCACACCACCGCAACCCATGGCGCTCGACCTTGACGACCCCACCGAGCCCGACACCGCAGCCCTGCTGGCCCGCGCCGGTCTCGCCGAGGATGCCGCCCTGGCGGTACCCGGGATCAACAACTCGGAAGGTGCCTCCGCCGGCTACGGCCGCACCGAGGCATTCCTGGTCACCTCCGCCGGGTTCGCCGGCTGGACAGTGCGCACCAGCCACTCGGTTTCCGCGACCGCGCTGGCCGGCACCGGCACCGGGATGCAGCGCGACTATGACCACCATTCGGCGGTGCACCTGGCCGATCTCGACGACCCCACCGCGATCGGCCACAGCGCCGGGGAACGGACGATCGCCCGGCTCAACCCGACCCGCCCCGCCACCGCCAAGCTGCCGGTGATCTACGACCCGCGCGTCTCCGGCGGGCTGGTCGGGCATTTCGTCAGCGCGATCAACGGCGCATCGGTCGCCCGCGGCACGTCGTTCCTGAAGGACAAGATGGGGGCCCGCATCTTCGCCCCTGGCATCGCCATCCACGATGACCCCCACCGGGTGCGCGGCTCCCGCTCGCGCGCCTTCGACGGCGAGGGCACGCCCACTGCTGCCCGCGCCCTGATACTGGACGGCATGCTGACCACCTGGCTGCTCGATGCCCGCTCCGCCCGCCAGCTTGGCCTGACCTCTACCGGCCACGCCGCGCGTGGCACCGGCGGCCCGCCCTCACCGTCGCCCTCCAACCTGTATCTGGCGGCGGGGACATTGTCGCCGACCGAGCTCATGGCTGACATCCGCCTCGGCCTCTATGTCACCGAGCTGATCGGCATGGGCATCAATGGCGTCACCGGCGACTACAGCCGTGGCGCCGCCGGTTTCCTGATCCGTGACGGCCAGATCGCCGAGCCGGTCGCCGAGATCACCATAGCCGGCAATCTGATCGACATGTTCACCCACCTGACGCCAGCCAACGACCTGCGTTTCCGTCGAGGCACCGATGCGCCGACGGTGCGGGTGAACGGGATGACCCTGGCAGGGGCCTGACCCGTTCCCTATATTGACCGCGTTCTTTCGAGAGCGTGATAGACCATGCGCACCCGTCTTCGACTGCTTGCCCTGATCACCGTGCTGGCGCTCGCCCTGGCGCCCGGGCTCGCCGATGCGCGCGCCGGTGCCGGCTCGTCGTTCGGCAGCCGCGGCAGCCAGACCTGGTCGCCGCCGCCGGCCACCAACACCGCGCCTTACTCCTCGCCGATGCAGCGCAGCATGACGCCGGGCAGCTCAAGCTACGGCTACAATGGGGGCTACGGCGGGGGCTATCGCGGGGGCTTCGGCTCCGGCCTGCTCGGCGGTCTGCTCGGCTTCGGCCTGGCCGGCCTGCTGCTGGGTCATGGCTTCGGAGGCTTCGGGATGTTCGGCCTGCTGGGCATGCTGTTCCGCATCGCCATTATCGTCTTCATCGTGCGCTGGCTGATGCGCATGTTCCGCGGCCCATCACCGCTTTACGCCGGCGGCCCCGCGATGTTCGCCCCCGGCGGTGGCTCCACGGGCGGCGGCATGGCGCCCCCGGGGCCAGTGATGGGCGGCGGCCGTCCCGGCGTTGTGCCGATCTCCATCGCGCCAACCGACTACCAGGCGTTCGAGCAGACCCTGGTGGCTGTCCAGGCCGCCTGGAGCGCGCACGAACTTAACCGCATGTCCGCGCTCGTGACCCCGGAGATGCTGAGCTATTTCGGCGAGCAGTTAGCCGAGCAGGCCAGCCGTGGTGTGCGCAACACGGTCACCGACGTGCGCCTGCTGCAGGGCGACCTTGCCGAGGCCTGGGCCGAGCGTGGCCGCGAATACGCCACCGTGGCGATGCGCTTCCAGATGATCGACGCCACGTATGACCAGACCGGCCGAGTGGTCGACGGCAGCCCGACCGAGCACGTCACCGCGACCGAGCTTTGGACGTTCGTCCGCGTGCCGGGCGGGCGGTGGATCCTGTCGGCGATCCAGCAGACGCGGTAAGCACAACGGCGATTGGTGCCTGCCTCGTCAGAAGTGTAGGAACGTGCCGCCAGGGGCGATCAGCTGAATCAGGTCGAACTCCGCTCGAGTGGCGGTGACAACTGGCAGCCCACGCTTGGCGACCGTCAGATAAATCAGCGCGTCGTTCAGGCATTCCTTGCGCTGATGCGGCTGGAATCCCTGAATGCGGGCAAGCGTGCCGGAAATTGCCCCCGCGAGATGCCAGGTCTCGGCATCTGGTACCGGTAATCGCGTATCCGAGATCGACCCCCAGGATGCCGTATTGCCGCCCCACACGGCGCCAATTGCCCGCGGCGGGATCATAATGCGCGATGTCGGCGGTGATTTCCGCGACACAAACTGAGCAACGCCACTGTAGTGCCGCGTCAAGGAGGATCTCGACCTTGGTGGGCAGGGTCCCGCTCATGTTGCTGATGTAGACATTCGTATCCGGCACCAACGCCAAACGCGCAGTGCCGGTGACCGACGCCGCCGCGACCACGTGTTCGATCGGCCGTGGGGTCAGTTGGCCGCGCCAATTCTCCGGCTTGCAGCGCCGAAGCAGCGCATCGAGGTCAATACTCAAGCGTATGCGACGGACCGAGCGAGCCGCGGATCCGCCGCATCGCGGCGGCCACCGGGTCCGGGCGCGCAAGCGTCGCCAGGGCGACGAGGCCGAGCTTCGTGGTCGAGCGCAAACCCGTCTCTCGTTTTGCCGCGTCGACCAGCCCCTTGGGTGCCCGGAAGCTGACGTGCTCGGTCTTGTCGTCCAGGAGTCCGGCGTGACGTGCTTCTTCCATCAGGGCGGCGCCGATCGATACCTGCGCCGGCGGCGCTGTCAGATCGTGGCTGTGCGGCATCGGCTGCCTCCAGGAACGTGTACGCACCACTGGTCTATCTGTCACACATTGCAATTCCGAACGCCGCGCCGGACAGGGCGATCGGGTGAACCGAGAGCCGGATCAAGGCCTGGGAAGAACTTGCATGCCACCCCGTGGCGCTCACTCATCGTTACATGTTAGCAGCAACGAGGCGTGATTGGCACCCTTATGCACCGGCTGGGGAGTCCAGGTCTCTGCAAGCAAGGCAGCTAGCCCGCATTTCTCATACTGTTGCGGGATAGTGGGGCAGGGCAGTGTTGGGCACTGTCGTGCCGCAAGGGACCAAGGCGTATTTTCGCGCCGCCGCCAATACCGGGTTTATTCGCCCAATGGGTAAGTGATCCCAATGGGTATGTGATCAACGTGCGAAAACCTGTTGGCGCGGCAAGGACCAAGCCAGCACCCGCGAAAGTGCGAGACATGCGGGCTAGGGGCAAGTTTTTGCCACGGAGGGCAGGGGAAGAAGGCAACGTCCCCACATTTTGTTATAGGAACGGTATTGGCAGATCACTCGGTCTCGCCCAGCAAGTATTAGACCGATCAGGCGGGAACCCCAAAATAAGTGAAAGACCGAGGTGCCTGATTTGCAGGAAGAATTACGCTGATGTATGCAGGGCACAAGTATTCGCCGCGTGAAGCGGCAGCGAGCCTCGCGGATGCCTTGTCCGATGTTCGGTTTCACGGCAGAACGTCCGTAGTTCGTCGTTCATTCGACCACCGTGCCGCATCGGCACAGTCTCGGTCCCGCAGCGGCGCTAATCAAGCGGCCACCCCCTCACCCCATCACCACCTCGATCGGCCCAGGCGCATCCACGACGCTCAACGGCGAGAACCCAGCCGGGTCGCCGTCCGCCTGCACCGGGATCGGCGCATTCCCCACCACCTCGATCCGCCGCGCCCGCACGTGCCGCACGCCCGGCGCCCGTCCCAGCAGCCCCACCGGCAGCGCCGCCCCATACATCAGCGCCGCAGCCGGCCCACCGCAGCCGAACAGCACCACCGAGAATCCAGGCTCCGCCGGCAGCGACTCCGGCGCCAGCAGGTATTTCCCCCCGTACAGCCGGCCCTTGCTGATCACCACGCTCGCCGTCTCGGTCTCCACCTCATCGATCCGCAACCGGACCGGCGGAAACCGGTAGCGCGCAGTCTCGCGCAGACTCTGCACCACATACGCGCCGCGCCCGAGCACGCGCTTCAGCGGCAACGACAGCCGGTGCACCACCTGCGCGTCGAACCCCACCCCCAGCATCTGCACGAACAGCCGCGACCCGTCCGCCCCGCGCGCCACGCCCGGCCAAAGCGTCCGCGTCCGCCCGAACGCCAGCGCCGCCGCCACCGCCCGCGGCGCGAACGGCAGCGCCAACTCATGCGCCAGCACGTTCGCGGTGCCCAGCGGGATCACGCCTAACCGCGCGCGCGATCCCATCAGCCCGTTGGCGACCTCGGCAATCGTGCCATCGCCGCCTGCCGCCACCACCATCGCCGCGCCGGCCTGCGCCGCCTCGCGCGCCAGGGCCTCGGCGTGGCCGGCCCGGTGCGTCTCCGCCAGGTCGAGGCGGATGCCATTGGCCGCCAGCACATCCAGCACCCGCCACAGCAGCGCCGCCCGACGGCGACCCGCCACCGGATTGAAAACGATTACCATGCGGCGTGGCACCATGCGGTGCGGCACAATGTGATGTGGGCGGCCACGTGAATCGGCCTCTCTGTCCAAGGCAAGCTACCTTTGTGCCACGCGATGATGACGCATTGATGACATTACCGTGTCTCACGAATGACTTTGATAAACCAGGCCAATGTTCTGATTTGTCACTCAGTCTTCACTTTATCCACGACTCGCCCGCGCCTATCTGCTGCCTTGCGATGAACGCCCCAATGTCCCCCGGCGCGCGAACCGACTACCGCAGCGTTTTCATTTCGGACACCCACCTGGGGACCCGTGGCTGCCGCAGTGACTTCCTGGCCGACTTCCTGCGCCGCACCTCCTGCCAGCATTTGTTCCTGGTCGGCGACATCATCGACGGCTGGCGCCTGCGCAAATCCTGGTACTGGGACGACAGCCACGACGAGGTGCTGCGCCTGATCCTGCGCCAGGCCCGCGCCGGCACCGAAGTGACCTACATCCCCGGCAACCACGACGAAATGTTCCGCGCATGGCTGCCGCTCGGCCTGGAGATCGCCGGCATCCGCCTGCGCCGCGAGGCCGTCCACCTCACCGCCGCCGGCAAGCACCTGCTGGTGATCCACGGCGATGAGTTCGACAGCGTGGTGCGCTACGCCAAGTTCCTCGCCCTGCTGGGCGATTGGGCCTACACCGTGGCGCTGACGTTCAATCGTTACTTCAACGCAATCCGCCGCCGCCTGGGCTATCCGTACTGGTCGCTGTCGGCCTGGCTGAAGCGCCAGGTCAAGGAAGCCGTGAAGGCGATCGACCGTTTCGAAACCGCGCTGGCCAACGAGGCCCGCCGCCGCGGCTTCGACGGCGTGGTCTGCGGCCACATCCACCACGCCGAGATGCGCGAGGTGGGCGGCGTGCTGTACATCAATGACGGCGACTGGGTCGAAAGCTGCACCGCACTCGTCGAGCACCATGACGGCCGCCTGGAACTGATCGACTGGGCCGCGCTGAACCGCCTGTCGTTCTTCGCGCCGCGCCAGGCGCCTTTGCCGCAACCCGCCTGACGCTCATCCACCCCCCCGTCACCGCTTTGCCCCGCACCGAGGCGACCGAGGAGAGTTGCGCCAGCGTCCCGTCGCCCGCCCTGTCGCATCCCATCGCGCTCCCGGAGCCAGTCCCGCCCCCACATCGGATCCTGATCGTCACCGACGCCTGGGCGCCGCAGGTGAATGGCGTCGTCCGGACAATGACGGCGGTGATCGAGGAATTGCGGCGCATGGGCCTCGTGGTCGAGGTCATCGGCCCCGACCGGTTCCGCACCATGCCCTGCCCGACCTATCCGGAAATCCCGCTGTCGCTGCTGCCGCGCCGCCGCTTGGTCGGGATCGCCAAGGCGTTCAATCCCGACGCAATGCACATCGTGACCGAAGGTCCGCTAGGCCTGGCGGCACGAAGCTGGGCCAAGCGCGCCGGTTTCGGCTTCACCACCGCCTTCCACACCCGCTTCGCCGAGTATATCCAGGCGCGCACCGGCATTCCGGTGCGTCCGATCTATGCCTGGATGCGCCACTTCCATGGCGCCGGCCAGGGCACCATGGTCGCCACGCCGTCGCTGCGGGACGAGCTCGTGGCACGCGGCTTTCGCAACATTCGCCCCTGGTCGCGCGGCGTCGATCTGGACTTGTTCAGACCATCTCCGCGCGAGGAATGGAACCTTCCCGGACCGATCTTCCTGTATATCGGCCGCGTCGCCGTCGAGAAGAACATCGGCGCGTTCCTCGACCTGGACCTGCCCGGCTCCAAGGTGGTGGTCGGCGGCGGCCCGCAGCTCGCCGCGCTGCGGCAGGCGTATCCCAAGGTGCTGTTCACCGGCCCGCGCCACGGCGAGGCGCTTGCCCGCGCCTACGCTGGCGGCGACGTCTTCATGTTTCCTAGCCTGACTGACACGTTCGGCCTGGTGATCCTGGAGGCACTCGCCTGCGGCACGCCGGTCGCGGCGTTCCCGGTGACCGGGCCCAAGGACGTGCTGGCGGGCGCGGCGGGCAAAATCGGCGCGGTCAACATCGACCTGCGCCAGGCGGCGCTGCAGGCGCTAACCGCCGATCGCACCGCTTGCCGCGCCCACGCGGAGCGATATTCGTGGCGCGCCTGTGCCGAAACGTTCCTCGGCCACCTGGTGCCGCTCCGGGCGGCATAGCCCTGGGGCGCGGATCGGGCGGCTACCGGCCGGCATACTCGTGCTGCGACGATTCGAACCGTGGGTGGATCGAGCGCCGCTTGGTCGTGACCCGCCAGAAGTAGGATGCATACACCTCGTCGAGCGCCCGTTCCGCCCGTTCGGCCCGGGCCAGCAGGTCGTGCCGGTTGGCGATCCGCTCGAACGTCCGCGCCCGCAGAACGCCGGTGCCATCCATCGCGATCAGGTTGGCTTGCGCCAGCATCGCGCCGATCCGCGCACCCAATTCGGTATCGACCCAATCTGGCCCACCCCGCGCCGACAGCAGAACGGTCGCGGCCTGGTGACACTGCCAGACCGCGGCACGTGGCGCACCCAGCACCGCGCTCGCCCGTACCGCGCCGTCGCTCGGCGCGTCGTCCTCGCCCAGTTCGAACGGCACGCCGGTCAGCACGGCCAGGCCGCGCTGGCTCGCTGCCCGATAGCTGGTGGACAGCGCCAGCAAGTCCGTGTCGATAACGCAATCTATACTTTCCGGAATACTGTGTGCCGCCAGCGTCCACAACGCCAAAAAGCAGCGATACCAGTCCGCGGGCAAGGTCTGCCGCAGATGATCGTAGCCGGCGGCCAGCGCCGCCTTGCCATCCGCCTCGGCGGGCACCAGTGGCAGCGTTGCACGCAGGATCTCCAGCGCCTCCGCGACGCGCGCGTCATCGCGGTTGCGCGCCAGCATCAGCATCGGCATGGCGAGGAAATACGGATTGGCGTTGTGGATGTACTGCCAGTACGCAGAGCCGAACTGCGTCGCCGGATTGCGCAGCACGACAACATGCACCGCACCGGGGAAGTTGCGCTGCATCCAGGCGACGCGACCGATCGAGCGGCAGAATTTCAGGACCGGCCGGCGCCCTTGCTTAGCCGCGTGCGCAAGCAGCATGGCAATATACGCGCGCAACTCAGGCAGTTCGGCCGCGGCGTCAGCAAAGAAGTTCGCCGCCCCGAACGCACGGCGAAAACCATCGACGCCCGGCGTCCCATTGCGCAGCAGTGGCGCATATTCATGGTAGTAGGGTCGCGTCAGCCGTGGGTGGTGTGACGACCAGGTATCAGCACGCAGCGAAGGCAGCACGTCAGCCGACAGCGTGGCAGAACCTCATTCAGCGGCTCGTAATACGCCAACACCCTTGGGACAGCACGAAACCCTGACCACAGCCAGGTACCAGCGCTGCACCACCCGGTGTGCAGGAAGATCGGCGGCGCGGCGCGGGCAGAGGTCGCTTCCGACGCGCAACGGCCCGGACCCGGTATCTCGGGTCGGAACGCTCTTCCGCTGGCACCCAACGACGTCATGTCTCGATCTCTGTCGGCCGGTTCTTATGGTCCGACCAACCGTAGCCAGGCTTGTAGTCAATCGTGACAAAGTGCAACACTTGGCGTCGGGAATCACAATGTCGTGTGTTACAATATAGCCCTTGGCGATGACCTCTGCGCGGACGAGCCTTGGGAGCCGCCTTTCCGCAGCGGCCGGCGGAGTGGACATACGCGACCGCACGCCAGCCAGGCGCCGGTCCGGGAGCCAGGCAAACACCGCCAGATGCCGGCCCGGTACCCGAGCCAATGCCGCCGCGTGACGCTAGCTGCTCGCCGCGTCGATTTGTGCGACTTCCGCTGGTGTCAACTTGATCTCCGGCACCTTCACCATCTCCGCGAGCTGATCAGGATTGGTCGCGCTGACAATCGGCGCCGTCACGCCGGGCCGTGCGATCAGCCACGCAAGTGCGATCTGCCCCGGCTTGGCATTGTGCGCCTTCGCCACCGCGTCCAGCGCCGCCAGCGTGCGGAAACCCTTCTCGTTCATGTACGCCTCCGCCCCCGCACCGCGTGCGCGCCCCGCCGTATCGGCAGTGGAACGGTATTTCCCGGTCAGAAACCCGCTTGCCAATGAGTAGTAGCCGATCACCCCCAAATTCTCCTTCAGACACAAAGCTTCCAGGTCGCCCTCGAACGCGCCACGCTCCACCAGGCTGTACAGCGGCTGCAAACTTTCATACCGCGGCAGGCCCAGCCGCGCGCTCGTCGCCAGTGCCGCTGCCAGCCGCGGCGCGGTGTAGTTCGACGCGCCGATCACGCGAACTTTGCCCTGCTCGATCAACTCCTGGTACGCTGCCAGGGTCTCCTCGATCGCCGTGTCGGGGTCGTCGCGATGCGACTGATACAGGTCGATATAGTCGCTCCGCAGCCGGCGCAACGAAGCTTCTACCGCCTCCATCATATAGGCGCGCGACAGACCTTTTTTGCCCGGCGCCATCTCGATGCCGAACTTCGTCGCGATGATCACCTTGTCGCGTCCGCCCCGAGACTTCAGCCAGTTGCCGATGATCGTCTCGGACTCGCCGCCCTTGTTGCCTGGCGCCCAGCGCGCGTACACGTCCGCGGAATCGATGAAGTTGAAGCCCGCTGCCACGAACCCATCCAGCAGCCGGAAGGACATGGCCTCGTCAACCGTCCAGCCGAACACGTTGCCGCCGAACGTCAGCGGGGCGACCTCGATCGACGACTTTCCAAGCCGGCGCTTTTCCATCTGCTGTCTCCGATAAATGACCCGCGGCCACACAAGCCGGACCCGGCCCGCAAGTCCAGTGGCAGGACCACACGGCAACGCCGCGGCGGGTCGGCTCGGCCGTCGCCGCCCACTCCCCAGCGCCACAATTTGGCACCATTCCCACACCCGAAGTAAGCTTCCCCGGGAAACCCAACGAGAGCAGCATGATCATCGATTGCCACGGTCACTACACCACAGCGCCGAAGCCGCTGGATGAATTCCGCGCGCAGCAGGTGGCCTCCCTCGGCGACGCCGCGCGTACCGCGGCACTTGCCCCGCCCAGCATCAGTAACGACGCGATCCGCGCCAGCATCGAGGGCGCGCAACTGCGCATCCAGCGTGAACGCGGCACCGACGTGACGATCTTCTCGCCGCGCGCCTCCGGCATGGCGCACCACATCGGCGATGCCGCCACCAGCGAGGTCTGGTCACGCTTGTGCAACGACATGATCCACCGTGTCTGCACGCTGTTCCCGCGCAACTTCATCGGCGTCTGCCAGTTGCCGCAGTCCCCCGGCGTCGCGCCGGCCAACTGCATCAACGAGCTTAAACGCTGTGTGACCCAGCTTGGCTTCGTCGGCTGCAACCTCAACCCCGATCCGTCCGGCGGCTACTGGACCGACCCGCCGCTGATCGATCGCTGGTGGTACCCGCTGTATGAAAAGATGGTCGAGCTGGACGTGCCGGCGATGATCCATGTCAGCGCGTCCTGCAATCCAAATTTCCATACCACCGGCGGCCACTACATCTGTGGCGACACCACGGCGTTCATGCAGTTGATCACCGCCGATCTGTTCAAGGATTTTCCGACCCTTAAATTCATCATCCCGCACGGTGGAGGGGCGGTGCCGTATCATTGGGGCCGCTATCGCGGCCTGGCGCAGGACATGAAGCGCCCGCCGTTGCCGGAGCTGTTGCTGAAGAACGTGTTCTTCGACACCTGTGTGTATCATCAGGCGGGTAGCGACCTGCTGACCAAGGTGATCCCCGTCGAGAACATCCTGTTCGCCTCGGAAATGGTCGGCGCGGTGCGCGGGATCGATCCAGAAAGCGGGCATCATTTCGACGACACGAAACGCTACATCGAGGCAGCGCCCGCATTGAGCGAAGCGGACCGCCAGAGAATTTACGAAGGCAACGCAAGGCACGTGTACGGACGACTGACCGCGCAGATGACGAAGCAGGGAATCGCATAAGAGAAGCCAGGTGCATTGGGGTAGCGCACCGGCCGAACCTCTCGTCGCAATGGGTCTATAGGACGGCCAGCGGCGTGTGGGACCCGGCGCAGCCGACCTTGGTGATACGAAGGCCAAGTGCCCAGACATCACCGCTTTGCTGGTAGCGCAAAGGCAAGTCGCGGACGGGCGGGCGATCGCGTGCGAGCGACGGGAACAATCCGACCGAGATCGGGTTCAAGCTTCGAAGCGAGAAGGGAACCGGCGTTGCGAGGGGCATGGGACGGCACGAAGGCCAGAGTGCGCAACCACGTCTTCCGAATATGGACCGCGTGCGCGATCCTCGCCGCGTATATCTACGGCTGGGTCTACGTGCCGGAGCTGCTTATTTGGTGGAAGCGGACAACGACCTCGGTCATCGAAGCCGGCTGCGGGCTTCTGCCATACCCCTGGAATGACCGGATCGAGGCGACCGTCGGCAACATCGGACTATGGGTGCAGATAACCCTCGCGATCATTGTGTTTCGCATCCTGGTGTGGCTTGTCATGTCGGGAACGAGACATGTGTGGTCCGCGCGCAGGCATGGCTCGTGGCGTTCGACCGCCAGTCGGGACCTGGCGCGACACGGTGAATAGTCGATACAACCGAACATTCAGCGTTCTATCCGTTAGTGCGCCGTGGGCCGGTCTGCCGTAAGATGCCCGATGATCAAGTCGCATATCCTGATCGGACAGTATGACAGTCCTTTCGTCCGCCGCGTGGCTGTGACGCTGCATCACTACGGCGTGGCGTTCGAGCGAGGGTGCTCTCCACGTTCGCCGATTTCGACACCATGCTCGAGCTAGGACCGCTGGGAAAGGTGCCGGTGTTCGTGCGGCCGGACGGCGAGCGCCTCTGGGACAGCCGCGCCATCCTGGACTTTCTGCATGAACAGGCGTCGCGCGAGCGGCGGCTGCTGCCACGTCACGAGCCGGCGCGATACCGCGTGTTGCGGGCGGAAGCAACTGCACTCGGTTTGGCCGAGAAAACCTACGAGCGCTTACTGGAGTTCGCCCGCCGTGCGCCTCGCACGACGACCCGGTGTGGATGGTACGGCTGGAGCGACAGATCGCCTCCGCGCTCGCCTGGCTGGAAGCGCACCTCGATGATGGATTCCTCTGCGGTGGGAAGCTCAGCGTGGCCGACGTGACGGCAGCAGTCGCGTTCACCTACCTCCAGGAGAAACTGCCCCAGCTTGTGCCAACACGCGTATTCCCCGCCTTGGAGAGACACCGCGGTGCATGCGAGGCAATGGCCGCGTTCATGGCAGCGCCTTACTCGCCAACCGAGGCTGCGCAAAGCGGTTGGCGACCAGAGACGACGGCGGGCGAATCATCCGTGTAGCGAAGACTGGCAGTGCACCGCTACAACGACCACGCGTAGTCCGCGCAGCTACTCCGCAGCCCCGGCCACCGGACGCGTCCGGCACTCCATCAACCGCGACACCTCCGCCAGATCCGACAGCGCGTCCAGCTTCTCCAACAGCGCGAACAGCGGCGCCACCTGCGCCCGCGGCAATGCCAGCCCGGCGCAGTCCTCGAACTTCGCCCACAATTCCTCGCGCCGCATCGGATCGCCACCCGGCCCACGCCGGGGGTAATCGTCGATGCGCGATGCCAGCCGCTCCCCGCTGGTCAGCGTTACCACCACCTCCGCACCCCACTGATACGGCGAGTCATCCACCATCTCTGGATGCGCCCGCACCGTCACACGGGGCATCACCCGCCGGACAAGCGGATCGAGATGCGCGTCGCCCTCGAAATGCTCCAGCCGCACCGCACCATCGACCAGCGCACGGGCCACTGCATATTGCATCGAGAATTTCGCCCCGAGCGGCGTGCGAGGATCGGGATTATCGGTGTGCGGCAGACGGCGCGCGTGCGTCATCACCTCGATCGAGCCGATCGCGTCCGCCGCGGGACGATACCGCCGTGCCAGATCCAGCGCGCGATCGATCGCCCCATGCGTGGAGCCGCAGCACGGGTAGGGCTTCAACCCCGGCTCCCCCACCTCGATCATGAACGGCGCACCCCAACTGTCCAGCATCCGCTCGATGCTGTAGGTTCCAGCACCGTTGAACACCTCCAGGAACCCCTGCTTGTGCTCCAGCGCGCCCGGATTGGCAGTGAACCCCTCACGCACCAGCAACACCGCCAGCAGCCCGTTGCGCGCGCAGTGCCCGACATGCAGCGGTTTCGTCATCGTGCCGAAATTTGCTTTGAGCCCGGCAGCAAACGACGCCGCCAGCCCGATCGCCATCGCGGTCTGTGCCGGAGTGAAACCCAACAGCCGCGCCGTCCCGGCGACCGTGCCGAAGATGCCCAGCGTCGCCGTTGGGTGCCATCCCTTATCGTAATGATGGAAATGCACACCGCGCGCGATGCGGCACTCGGTCTCGAACCCCACCGCATAGGCCAACGCCACATCGCGCCCCGACGCACCGAACTGCTCGGCCAGCGCGATCAGCGGCGCCACCAGCGGAACCGACGGATGCCCGCCCAGCGCGCCCGACACGTCGTCATAATCCAGCGCGTGCGAGGCAACGCCATTGACGAAGCTGGCATCCAACGCACTGGTCCGCTTGTCGGTGCCGAACACCAGGCATCGCCCGGCCGCACCGGCGATCCCCGCGACGCGCAGCGGAATCTGTGCCGTGTCCGTATTGATGCCGGCGAGCGTCACCGCGATCGTGTCGACGAAGGCCGCGCGCGTCCACTCCAGCACCGTCGGCGTCAGATCTTCATAACGGATGCGATGCGCTCGCTCAGCCAACTCGTGCGCCAATGTCATCGTCCGATCCCCCTACACACCACCGGCGAGGCGCAGCAGTTCCACCACGCCATCGCGGTCCAGCGCATCGACCTCCCGCGCCAGCCGATCGCGCTCGCCTCGGGCGTCCCGCTCAACGCCTGCTCGTGCGCGGCCAGGATGCGGATGGCCTGCTCTTTCGTGCCGTCCACCGCCACCGCAATCCCGTCCAGCACCGATCGCCGCGCGGCAAGCGTTGTTGTCAGCCCTATGGTTGCGTTTCCCCGGACGGTCGAACGGCATTCTCATCGCGTCGCCGGTCACGGCAACCCTGGTTCGCCCGGCGCCTCATCACGCGCTGCCGGGGCCTCGTCACCCGGTCCCGCTGACATAGCCGACTGCACTAAGCACGGGCCGTCTGGGAGCGGCGGCCAGTCAAGTGGTCGCCTGTCAGTGGTCGCCAGTCAGTGGTCGGCGGTCAGCCCCAGGGCGGCATACAGCCGGATGCTCGCCGGCCACGCCTCCATGATGGCCGCGCGCCAGGCATAAGCGCCCCACCCCAGCACCAGCACGGCCACGATACTCGCCGCCCAGGCGATCCGCAGCGCGACATTGGAACGCATCGCCGAGGCGCGAGTCGGCGGCGGCCACGGCACTGGCGGAATTCCTTCGGAGTCCCAGTCCGATGCCGCCGCCGTGGCGGGCGTCGTCAACGCCGCGGCTACCGTCACGACCTCGGGCCCGGCGGGCGACGGTACCCATTCGTGCGCGCACCGCGCGCAGCGCACCGTCCGCCCGGGCTTGAGCAGGGTCATCGGCACCTCGTAGGCGGCGGTGCAGTTGGGACAAACGATTTGCATGGGCTGAGGGGGCTCGCGGGCGCGGGATAGCTGACCAATGGTGCGCAAGCATCGGCCGCATGGCAAGAAGGTCACGCAGCAAACACGTGGAGTCGCGATGGTTCGGTTGGAGGCGGTGGGCCTGCGCTACGATCGCCCCGGCGACCGCCCCCGGCCGGGTACCCCCAGGTCCGGCACCCAAGTGCTGCACAGCCTGAGCTTCGAACTGCCTGGCGGCGCGTTCCGCTGGCTGCTCGGCGCATCCGGCGCCGGCAAGACCAGTCTGCTGCGCCTGCTCTACCTCGCGGTCCGCCCAACCAGCGGGCTTCTGTCGATCCTGGACACCGAGGTGACCACCGCGCGACGCCACGTCCTGCCGCAGCTTCGCCGACGCATCGGCGTTGTGTTCCAGGACTTTCGCCTGCTGCCGCATCTCTCGGCATACGACAACGTCGCCCTGCCGTTGCGCATCACCGGCCGCCCGGAGGGACAGATTCGCGCCGACGTGTCGGAAATGCTGCGCTGGGTCGGCCTGGCGGGACAGTTCGACGCGCCACCCGCGGCACTGTCCGGCGGCGAACAGCAGCGCGTCGCGATCGCCCGGGCGGTGATCGCGCGGCCCAGCCTGCTGCTGGCCGACGAGCCCACCGGGAACCTTGACGACTCGCAAGCCGAGCGGCTGATGCATCTGTTCAAGGAGCTGAACCGCCTTGGCACCACCGTGGTCGTCGCCACCCACAACGAACCACTCGTCGCCCGCCACCCCGCGCCGGTTCTTCGACTGGAGCACGGGCGCCTCGTGAAGGCGGATCTCGCATGGTGATCCGATACAAAGCGATCCGATACACGGCCGCCCTGGGCACAGTGACCCGGCGCAGGGTGACAGGCCGATGATCCGGCCACGCCGCACCCGGCTGCTGCGCCCGCCAGGGTTCGACGAGTTGGGCCTGCGCCGGGCGATCTCCGACCGCATGCTCCCCTTTCTGGTGGCGGCGATGGGATTTCTGGCCGCTCTCGCACTCAGTGGCTGGGTCGGTGCCGCGGCATTGGCCAGTTCCTGGCAAGCGGGCGCAGCCTCGGCGCTGACCGTGCAGGTGCCGCAACCCACCGATCCGGCCGCACCCGGCGGCACGCGTGTGGCGCGGGTCCTGGCAACGCTGCGCGCCACGCCCTACGTCGCTGACGCCCACCCGCTCAGCGAAACCGAGTTGGCGCAACTGCTTCGCCCGTGGCTCGGGGCTGCCGCGAACGGTCCGGCAATCCCGCTGCCCGCCGTAATCGCCGTCCGGCTGGCCGACAGCAGCGCCGACATCGACGCACTGGCCCGGCAGCTCGATGCGCTGGCGCCCGGCACAATGACCGAGCAGCACGCCGGCTGGATGCGCCGCCTCGGGGTGCTCGCGCGCAGCCTGCAGGCCTGCGCCGGATTGATCCTGCTGCTGGTCGCGTCGGTCGCGGTGACCGTGGTCATGGTGGCGACACGGGCCGGCCTGGCGGCACGGCGCGAGGCGATCGAGATCGTCCACGGGCTCGGCGCCACCGACGGATACATCGCCGGCCGTTTCGCCGTGCGCGCCACCTTGTTGGCCGTGGTGGGCGGCGGGCTCGGCGCGCTGGCGGCGCTGCCCGTGCTGCTGACGCTCGCCAATCTCGCCACGCCGCTATCCGGGGCGGATCCGCGCGCCAGCCTGCCCGCCGACTTCCTGACGGCGCTGCCAGCTCGGCTGTGGCTGGCGCTTCCAGGTCTGCCGCTGGCCGCCGCGGCGATCGGCTGCATGACGGCGCAGGTCACGGTGCGGCGTTGGCTGCGGCGGCTGCCATGATGCCAAACGCCCGAGAGCCTGACCCTGCTGTCGTTGCCCGTGGCCGACATCATGCGCCGGGCTACGTAGCGAACCCGCCCTGCGACCGCGAGCCGGATCACCGCTCGCTCCGGCCGCGCGACGATCTGGCGAGGATTGAAACCTTCCGGCGGCTGCCATGACGCCGCGCTGGCGCCGGGCAGGCATCCTCGGATGGAGCGCACTGGCGCTGCTGCTCGGCTGGGCGGCCGGCCTCGCCTGGTTCATTCGGGTCGCCGACCGGACCGAGCCGGCCGCACCGCGCGCCGACGGCATCGTCGCGCTGACCGGGGGCGCCGATCGGGTCGAATCCGCCTTGCACCTGCTGGCGACTGGCCGCGCCCAATGGCTGCTGGTCTCAGGGCTCGGCCCCGGCACCGACCTCGCAACCCTCGCCAGGCGTGCCGGCGTCGACACCGCCGGGCTCGTCCCGCGGATCGAGCTCGGCCGACAGGCCACCTCCACCCGCGGCAACGCCATCGAGACCGCCGCCTGGGTGCGAACCAGGGACATCCACTCGCTCATCGTGGTCACCGCCTGGTACCACATGCCGCGCGCGATGACCGAGCTTCGCCGCACGATGCCCGGCGTCGTGCTTTACCCCGCACCGGTCGAGCCGGAGAGCTCGCACCGGCCGGGCCTGAGCATGGCGCGTCTGCTGGTCGAGGAATATACCAAGTATCTTGCGGCGCGGCTGGACCTGACCATGCTGCTGCCGGAGCGTCCGCCGACGCCGGCGCGGGGTGCACATTCCGGATGACCGTGCTTCGCTCCGCCGTGTTCAACCTGTATTTCTTCGGCGCCACCTTGGTGATGACCCTGGCCGGCATGCCGCTGGCTGTCTTCGCGCCGCACCGGGTGCCCATGATCGCGATCCAATGGGCGCGCCTGATCGTCGGCGGCGCACGCGTCATCTGCGGCATCCGTCTGGAGGTGTCGGGCCGCGAGTGGCTGCCGACAGGCGGCCCGGCGCTGATCGCCTCGCTGCACCAGTCGGCCTACGACACGGTGGTCTGGCTGACCCTGCTGCCCCGCTGCTGCTACGTGCTGAAGCACGAACTGGCGCGTATCCCGCTATTCGGCCTGCTGATCCGCTTGTCCGGCATGATCGCGGTCGATCGCGCGGCCGGCGCGATGTCCATGCGCCACCTGCTGCGCGAGGCCGACCGTGCGGTTCGCGAGCAGCGGCAGATCGTGATCTTCCCAGAGGGCACACGCGGCGCGCCGGACCAACCTTTGCCCCTGCAGCCCGGCGTCGCGGCTCTGGCGGCACGCACCCGCCTGCCGGTCATCCCGGTGGTGACCAATTCCGGCCTCTTGTGGGGCCGGCGCGCATTCCATAAACACCCCGGCGTCATCCACATTCAGCTCCGCCCGCCGATCCAAGCTGGCACGCCGCGTGAGACTCTGATGCGGCGGCTCGACACGGTGTTCCGATCGGGGATCGGTCCAGCACCCGGAGCTGTGGATAAGTTTGTGGGCTGAAGCATTTACATTCTTTCACATTAACGAAATGTCATCGGTTACGTCGTTGATAACATTCACTCTAAATATTCCGATACCGTATCCGGCACGCCGTCCCGAGGTTGGGGACTGTTCTGCCGGAACTCGCGCGTAGGTTGTGATTTACCGCAACGTTTCGGCGCCCACCACGAGCGTTCGTGGTTTGCCACGCCCCGGGCTTGCGGGGTAATCCGGCGCCCGCTTCGAAGGGATTGGCGATGCGCCGCAGGCTGACAATCGTACTCCCATGCCTCCTGTTGGCTGCACTGATCGCCGGCCACACCGCCGCCTGGTTCGCCGCCGCGAACTACCTCGACACCGGGTTCAACGCCTGGGCCGCGCAGCGCCGGGCCGCCGGCTGGCAGGTGGACGCCGGTACCCCGGTCCGTGGCGGCTGGCCGCTGGCCGCCACCCTGTCGGTGCCCGACCTCGCCCTGTCCGCCGGCCCGCAAAGCGCGCCCGGCCGCGTCGCATGGCACGGGCAGCGCGTGGTGCTGACCCTGGCCATGACCAGCCCCGACCGCCTCGGCATCGACCTCGTTGGCGCGGAATCAATACGGATTGCCCCCGGCCCGGTATTGCCATTCAGCGCCGATCGCCTGCATGTCGAGATCCCGTTCACCCGCGCCGCACCCGCTCCGACCGGCAGTCTGGAGGTGCGCGCCCTGCACACCCCCGACCTTACGATCGGCCTGCTGACCGGCCAGGTCGTCGCGGCGGCTTCCCCCACGATCACGCTCGCCGCCGAGGCAATCGACCTGCCGCCCGGGTTGCCCTGGGCGCTCGGACCGCACATCTCTTCGCTGGCCGTCGACGCGACGCTCGAGGGCGGTCTGCCGCCTCCCGGCGCGCTTCCCGCGATGGCCGAGGCCTGGCGCGGCGCCGGCGGCGCGTTGCAGGTCACCCATCTGGCACTCGGCTGGGGACCGCTGGGCCTGTCGGCCACCGCGAAGTTGAGTTTCGACGACCACCTGCAGCCCGTCGGCACCGCCGATCTGCACGTGATCGGCTATGCCAAGACGCTGGAGGCCCTGGCCAAGCAGCGCGTCATCACCAAGGACACGGCCCTGGCGGCGACCGCGGTGCTGACGCTGATGTCCCACACCCCGCGTGATGGCGGTGCGTCCGAGGTCCAGGTACCCCTGGCCCTGCGCGACCACACCTTGTTGATGGGCAAGACGCCGCTGGTGCGAGTGCCGGAGCTGGCCTGGCCACAGCCGTAACGACCGCAATCGGCCCCGGGGAATCGCATCTCGCGTTCCAACCAAGACCGGCGGCCGCACTGCTCTTTTTTTAACCTCTCCCGCGCTTCGCGGGAGAGGTCGAGGCGCGAAGCGACAAGGGTGAGGATCGTGCCCCCCACACCGGCCGAACCTGCACGGCAGTGTCAATCCTGGGCAAATTTGGCCGCCCGCATCCGGACGCAAGCCTCTGATCCGCCACCCAGCGCGGTAATGTCGCATTGGCGAGCCCGTCGCCGAACGAAGGCTGGACATGCGGCACGGATGGCCAAGAGACCCGCTCCACTCGCAGCGCTTTCAGCACTCGAGGACGCCTATCGAAATGTTGACCCGTATCGAAATGTTAAGGAGCAGTCACATTCGGCTCACATTTCCGGTGCAATCATCGGCGCTGCGAAGGAGCGAAGCGATGTATCCGCGACGTCGGATGGTGGCCTTGTTCGCCGGCATCGTGATGACCGTTCTACCCCTGGCCACGCCAAGGCAGGCGCATGCCGGGCCGCCTCCGGCGCCGCGCGATATCGCTTTGGTCGATACCATCACCTGGGGCGCCAATCAGTCGACGATAACCGCATTCCGCTCGATGGGTCAGGAACGGTGGCTCCAGTCGCAGCTCCATCCGGCACCCGGAGACCACCTGGCGAAAGCCGCCCAACAGCAGATCGACGCTCTCGCCGTCAGCAAGAGATCGGCGCTCGAACTCGCCAACGATTTCGATTCCGTCGCGCGTGTGGCCAACGAGATAGCCGATCCGGACCAGCGGGCCGCCGCGCAAAATATTCTCCAGAACGACATGACCGACATCGCGAAACAGGCCGCGACCGCCAGCATCCTGCGTGCCCTCTACTCGCCCGACCAGCTCCAGGAACGCATGACGTGGTTCTGGTTCAATCACTTCAATGTCCATCAGTACAAAGCCAATCTGCGCGTGCTCGTCGGCGATTACGAGCGCAACGCGATCCGCAAGCATGCGCTTGGCCATTTTCGCGATCTGCTGATGGCGACGCTGCGCCATCCCGCCATGCTGCGATACCTGGACAACGCCGATAACGCCGTCGGGCACATCAACGAGAACTACGCCCGCGAGATCATGGAATTGCACACCTTGGGCGTCGGGTCAGGCTACAGCCAACAGGATGTCGAGGCGCTGGCCCACATCCTGACCGGCGCCGGGATCGATCTCAAGCCGGAAAATCCCAAGCTGAAGCCCGAACTGCAGAAGCTGCTGGTCCGTGACGGACTGTTTGAGTTCAATCCCGCCCGGCACGATTTTGCCGACAAGGTCTTGCTGGGAAAACCGATCAAGGGCAGCGGCTTCGCCGAGATCGAGCAGGCCTTGGACCTCCTTTGTGCCAGTCCCGCGACCGCGCAGCACGTTTCGCGGCAAATCGCGGTCTACTTCGTTGCGGACGATCCACCCAAGGCGCTGACCGATCGGATGGCCCAGACCTTCATGCAAACGCAGGGCGACATCGCCAAGGTGCTCGACACGATGTTCCACGCGCCGGAATTCACCGCCGCGTTGCAAACCCGGTTCAAGGACCCCGTCCGCTACGTGTTTTCCGCCGTCCGCCTCGCCTACGACGACAAGGTGATCGTAAACACCGTCCCGATCCAGAATTGGCTCAACCGCCTGGCCGAGGGGCTTTACAATCATCAGACGCCCGATGGCTACGCCATGGTCTCGTCGGCCTGGGACTCGTCGGGCCAAATGACGGCGCGGTTCGAGATCGCCCGCCAGATCGGCTCGAATTCCGCCGGGCTGTTCAAGGCCGCGGGACCGGCCACGGTTGAACAGCCGGCGTTTCCGCTGTTGCAGAACGGTCTCTATTTCGACGGCCTGCAATCGGGACTTTCGGCGAAGACACGCGCCGCACTGGACCGGGCCAATTCGCCGCAGGACTGGAACACGCTTTTCCTGTCCTCCCCTGAATTCATGCGATGAACGACAGACCAGCCGGAGACTCCGAAATGCGCCTGATGCGTCGTGATCTCATCGCCGGGCTGGCGACGCTCGCGCCGCTGACCGCGGCCGGCCATCTCTGGGCCGCGCCTGCCACAAGCGCCCGTTTGCTCGTCGTCTTCCTGCGCGGCGCCTATGACGCGACGAACATCGTCATACCCGTGCGCAGCGACTTCTACCACGCGTCACGGCCGTCCCTGGCGATCGCCAAGCCGGATCCCGCCATCGCCACCTCCGCATTGCCGCTGGATGCCGATTGGGGTCTGCATCCGGCATTGCGGGGAACCATCCTCCCGCTGTTCAAGAAGGGGCAGGTGGCTTTCGTCGCGTTCGCGGGAACCGACGATCTGACCCGCAGTCACTTCGAGACACAGGACACGATCGAGCTTGGTCAGGACGTGAAAGGGGCGCGGGATTATCGCTCCGGCTTCATGGCGCGTCTGGTGAAGACGCTCACGCAACCTAAGCCAATCGCCTTCACCGACCAGTTGCCGCTCACGTTCCAGGGCGGCGCCGCGATCCCGAACATCGCCATCAACAATGTCGGCAAGCCCGCCATCGACGCGCGTCAGGCAAGCTTGATCACGTCGATGTACGACGGGACGCCGCTGGCCGCTTCCGTCCATGAAGGCTTCCAGGTCCGCGACGACGTCTACCATGCGATCACCGATCACATGCTGGAGGCCAATCGAGGCGCGGTGTCGCCGAAGGGGTTCGAACTCTCGGCCCGGCGCATCGGTCAATTGATGAAAGATCAATTCAACGTGGGCTTCGTCGATGTCGGCGGCTGGGATACCCACGTCAACCAGGGAGCGGCAACCGGCTACCTCGCCGACCGGATCGGCGAGCTGGGTCGCGGCCTGGCGGGCTTCGCCGAGGAGATCGGGGCCCAATGGAACGATGCGACCGTGGTGGTGATTTCGGAGTTCGGACGGACATTCCGCGAGAACGGCAACCGCGGCACGGATCACGGCCACGGCAGCGTCTATTGGGTTCTCGGCGGCGGCATCAAGGGCGGCCGGATCGCCGGCGAACAAGTGCCGGTCGATCAGGCGCATCTCTTTCAGAACCGCGACTACCCGGTTCTGACGGATTATCGCGCGCTGCTTGCCGGCCTCTTCCAGCGGATGTACGGTTTGGATCAATCGGGCCTGCAACGTGTTTTCGCATCCGTGCAGCCGAAAAATCTTGGCCTGTTGTAACCCGGGAGGACCAAATGCGCCGCCTGCTGCTACTCCTGCCACTATCTCTGATGGTGACCTGCTATCCCCACGCCAATGTGTACGCGCAGGGTACCGCATCCCCGCCCGTCAACTCACCCGGCCAGCCGCCGCCGCCTCCCCCTTCCCACGGCCATCCAGGACCCAATGCTCGCAACCCGGCATACAGCCAGGAGAACTGCGGCACGCCTGACGAACCGAAGCCCTGCCCGCCGATGCCGCGCGTTCCGCTACCGTACTATCCAGCGAACCGCCCATAACCCGCCTGGCGCGAGCGATCCGCTACGGCTCGGTGTAATGCCAGCCGTCCGAATGATCGACGCTTCCGCTGTGCCCCCGTCATGCCGGCGCAGGCCGGCATCCACGACTCGTGCTGTGGGATGCATACCGAGCCCGATCCACCGCCTGGCTGCCACTCCCACCCGCATAGGTTCTTGCCTTCGTGCCACAAGAAAAGTCGTGGCCTTCGCCGGCATGACGGGGGTGGCGGCCCGTGCGTCAATGTTTAGGGCTGTTGGTGTAAGGCGTTGCACAGCTCGGCATTTACACCGCCGATGTAGGTGCATCGATAATGACTGAGCGCGGACGGATGACCCAGGTCGCTGCGGCGCTCGATGCCCGGCGCTGCAACCTGGCATTCGCCGCGCCGGTGCGTCTGTTTGCCGGTGCGTCTGTTTGCCGGTGCGTCTGTTTGAATGTCTGCACGGGGAAGGAAGCAGCCTGGCCGGTTCAGAGAGGGCCATCGTAGGAACTGGACACTCGGCCCGCATAGGCGGGCTTCGGCCGTAACAGCTGCAGCGGGCCGCATGGACCGCTCCCGACGCTTGCAAGAAATCTGAGATCCCATGTCGGACCGGCAAAGCCTCGTTCGTCCTCGGGGGCATGGATCGACAATTCATGAGAGCAAGCGTCATGTCGCAACGAGCTGGAACCGCTGAAGCCGGGATCAAGGCACTCATCGAAGCTTGGGCAGACGGGGTCCGGCGGCATGACCTGCCGGCTATATTGGCACATCACGATGACGACATCATCATGTTCGACGCGCCGCCGCCGCTGCAGTCGCGCGGCTTGGCGGACTACAAGAAGACCTGGGATCTGTTCTTCGCCTATCACCAACCCGGGCAAGCCTTCGACGTCGAAGAGCTACAAATATGCGTCGGCGACACCGTCGCCTTTGCGGTTGCCATCATGCGTTGCGGGTCGGCCACAGTCAGTGACCCTTCCGTGCCGGGCGGCCTCCAGTTTCGGCTGACCATCGGCCTTTGCAAGGTCGACGGCGCTTGGCGCATCCGGCACGAGCACCATTCGGTGCCGGCGCCGGACTAGAAGAGCCACGGCGGCCATCGCCTGCGCCGCTGTTTCGAACTCTTGTTTCGGCCCGCAATCCGCAGAGGAAAGGAAACCGCATGACCACGAACGATAGCTACGTTGCCGTCTTCCTCGGCAGCAAAACCAGTTCGCGCATGAAGGCGTGGATGGCGCTTCCCGAAGCCGAAAGGCGCGCCAAGGAACAGGAGGGCATGGCTGCCTGGAAAGCCTGGGTCGAAAAGCATCACGCGGCGATTTCCGTCATGGGCGGGCCACTCGGAAAGACGAAGAAGATCACCGGACGCGGTATCGAGGACGTGAGCAACGAGATGGGCGCCTTCATGGTCGTGCGGGCGGAATCGCACGAGGCGGCCGCCAGGCTGTTCGAAAAGCATCCGCATTTCACGATCTTCCCGGGGGAATCCGTGGAGGTCATGCCGGTTCTGCCGATACCAGGCGCCTGATCGGCGGCAACGCCGGTTCCGTAAATTCATAAGGATAAACGAACATGCCCAATACCGTGCGCTTGCACCGCGTCCTGGCAACCAGCCCAGAGAAAGTCTATCGCGCGTTCCTCGAGGCGGACGCGCTCGCGAAATGGCTCCCGCCCAACGGCTTTGTCTGCACCGTGCATCATCTGGAACCGAAAGTCGGCGGCACGTTCAAAATGTCCTTCCGGAACTTCACAACGGGCAAAGGCCACGTGTTTGGCGGCGAATATGTCGAGCTCGTTCCGGGCGAACGCCTGCGCTACACGGACAAATTCGATGATCCCAGCCTGCCGGGCGAGATGCAAGTGACGGTGGCGTTGAAGAAAGTATCGGTCGGCACCGAGTTGGATATCGTGCAGGCAGGCCTGCCGGACGCCATTCCGCTCGAGGCCTGCTATCTCGGCTGGCAGGAGTCGCTGCGCAACCTGGCAAGGATTGTCGAGCCCGAGATCAATCAATAGCGATCAGGATCAAGCCAAGGCCGCCGGAATCGCGTCGCGTGATCGACCTGATAATCTACCGAGCCAGGTTCGGCGGCGCCTGACTCGGGGGGAGGATATTGAGCGGATAGACACGCCACAATGCCCGCTGTGACCGAGCAGCTTACAGGACGCTGTCGGCTCAACCAGCTCGTGCGCGATCCGGCGTCAGCGCCTTCAACGTGCCAGTGCCTTCAACGTGATATCCGATTTGGAGCAGCCACGACAGCACGCTGAACGGCAGGAGCGGGTCGTTGGCGACCGTCCCCGATTGACCGTCTCCATGATAGGGTAATGGCGTGACCACAAAGGAATTAGCGATGCAGGTTCACGTGTTCAGAGGCACTGGCCGCGTTTTTGCTGTTACTGAGGGTAGCAGCGTGAGCGACCTGCCGGAGCTCTATGCACCCTGGACTCTTTTCAAGACCATTGAGTTGGTGCGAGGGCAGACCCAGCCTGACATTGACGTTGACGACTGTCTCGACGACGTAGCGCGATATGGCATCCATGTGACAGATGCACATGTCCGTATCACGGAGCAAGCTATCGGCCGACGTCCGCTCTTGGGATGATTATCTCCTGGTCGGATTGACCATGATGGGTGCAGAGCGTCGGCGCCAAGTTGTGGCGAACGCCCGGTTCCCAGGTGACGTGACAGATCGCCCAATGACAGACATGGGTCGGCTCCGGCTGTTAAGACGAAGCGCCCCGCCTTCCACTGCTTCCGGTTCGTGGGGCATTCAACCCGCCCACTACATTCACCGACCCGGCCTTTCCCATCCGCCACGGCTTGGTGTAAGGCGCCGCGCATGACCGCGCCCTATCCCGCCGCCGCCCTGGAACCGGACCTCGCCGCGCCACTGATCCTGGCGCTGCCCAAGGGCCGCATCCTGTCGGAATGCGGCGCCCTGCTGGCACGCGCCCGCGTCAATCCAGCCCCCGACTACGCCGACGAGGAAAGCCGCCGCCTGCGCTTCCCCACCGAGGATCCGCGCCTCGACGTGGTGCGCGTCCGACCGTTCGACGTCGCCACCTTCGTCGCCTTCGGTGCCGCGCAACTCGGCATCTGCGGCGCTGATGTGCTGATGGAGTTCGACTACCCGGAAATCTACGCCCCGCTCGACCTCGGCATCGGCCGCTGCCGCGTCTCGGTGGCCGAGCCGGCGGAAACCGTCGGCAGCGACGATCCCACGCGATGGTCGCGCGTGCGGGTGGCAACCAAGTATCCCAACATCGCCCGCCGCCACTACGCAGCGCGCGGCGTGCACGCCGACGTGGTGCACCTGAGTGGCGCGATGGAACTGGCCCCCGGGCTGGGCCTGTCGCGCCTGATCGTCGATCTGGTACAGACCGGGTCCACCCTGAAAGCCAACGGACTGATCGAGACCGAGGTGATTGCCCAGGTGACCAGCCGTCTGATCGTCAACCGGACGGCGCTGAAAACCCAGCCCGAGGCGATCGGCGCCTGGATCGCCCGCTTCCGCGCCGCGTTGGGTCAGGCATGAGGCTGGACGACGCAAAGCCTGGGTGGAGAAGCATGCTTCTCCCCCTCCCCTTGAGGGTTTGGGCCGCGGAGCGGACCAAGGTTAGGGGGCGGGGTACGCGAAACCTCCAATGGTGCCGGTTCCCACCCCTCCCCCCAACCTTGGTCCGCTCCACGGCCCAAGCCGTCAAGGGGAGGGGTAGCAATCCCCTCTTCCGCACATGATCCGCCTCGCCACCACCGATCCGGGCTTCCCCGCAGCCTTTGACGCCCTGCTGCACCAAACCCGCGAAACCGTCGAGCAGGTCGATCGCCCAGTCGCCGCCATCATCGCCGACGTGCGTGCCCGCGGTGACGCCGCCCTGATCGAATACACGACCCGCTTCGACAACCTCACCCTCACCCCCGAAACACTCCGCATCACCACGCAGGAAATCGACACGGCAGTCGCCGCGGTCCCGGCCGACCAACTCGCCGCGCTCGATCTCGCCGCCACCCGCATCGAGGCCTTCCACCGCGCCCAACTCCCCGCCGATCTGCGCCTCACCGACACCGCCGGCCTGATCCTGGGCATGCGCTGGACCCCGCTCGACGCGGTCGGCCTGTATGTCCCCGGCGGCAAGGCAGCCTACCCGTCCTCGGTGCTGATGAACGCCATGCCCGCCCGCGTCGCCGGTGTGGCACGCGTCGCCATGTGCGTGCCGGCGCCCGGCGGTGTGCTCAACCCACTGGTCCTCGCCGCCGCGCGCCGCGCCGGAGTCACCGAGATCTACCGCGTCGGCGGCGCCCAGGCGATCGCCGCGCTGGCCTACGGCACCGCCAGTATCGCCGCGGTCGACCGCATCGTCGGCCCCGGCAACGCCTATGTCGCCGAGGCCAAGCGCCAGGTGTTCGGCCATGTCGGCATCGACAGCATCGCCGGCCCGTCCGAGGTCGTTGTGCTGGCCGACGCCGCCAACGACCCGCGCCTGGTCGCCGTCGACCTCCTAGCCCAGGCCGAACACGATGAGGCCGCGCAAGCAATTCTGATCACCGATAACGCGGCGTTTGGCGACGCCGTCGCCCGGACCGTCGCCGCCGAATTGCCCACGCTGCCGCGCGCCGCCATCGCCGGCGCAAGCTGGGACGCCCACGGTGCGATCATTGTCGTCCGCGACTGGGTAGAGGCGGCGGACCTGGTGAACCGCCTCGCGCCCGAGCATCTGCAACTGATGCTCGCTGAGCCGGTGCCGGTGTTCGCTCGCATCCGGCATGCCGGCGCGGTGTTCCTCGGCCGCCACTGCCCGGAAGCCGTGGGCGATTACGTCGCCGGCCCGAATCATGTACTCCCGACCGGGCGCACCGCACGTTTCGCATCGGGTTTGTCGGTGTTCGACTTCCTCAAGCGCACCACCTGGGTGCAGGCGGGTGTCGCCGCACTGTCCCAGGTCGGCCCCGCCGGCGTGACGCTTGCGCGGGCCGAAGGGCTGCACGCCCACGCGCGCAGCATCGCGCTGCGACTCAACCACGCGCGCCCAGGGGACACGTACCCTGGGGACACATAGCCAGGGGACACACACCCGGCGCAAACTTGACCTACCGCGGCCCCGCGCCCATGTTCCGCCCCGCCAATCAACCATCCATTGAGGCCTGATGCCGAAAGAAGACATGATCGAGTTCAGTGGCACGGTCACTGAACTGCTGCCCAACGCAATGTTCCGCGTGAAGCTCGACAACGAGCACCAGATCCTGGCGCACACCAGCGGCAAGATGCGCAAGAACCGCATTCGTGTTCTGGCCGGCGATCGGGTCAATGTCGAAATGACCCCGTACGACCTGTCCAAAGGCCGGATCACCTTTCGGTTCAAGTGAGCGCGCCCAGGCTGGTGCTGGCATCAGCCAGCCCACGGCGGCTGGCACTTCTGGCGCAGATCGGCATCACCCCCGACCGCGTGCATCCCACGCAGATCGATGAAACCCCTCTCCGGCACGAACTGCCGCGTCCGCACGCGGAACGATTGGCGTGCGTCAAGGCGGACGCCGTGGACGCTGCGGGCTGCTTCATTCTCGCCGCTGACACGGTGGTCGCCGCCGGCCGCCGCATCCTGCCCAAGGCCGAGACCGAAACGCAGGCGCGTGCTTGCCTGACCCTTCTGTCCGGCCGCCGCCACCGCGTCATGACCGCCGTCGTGCTGCACGACCCCAACGGCCGCCGCGCCCAGCGGCTGGTCGAAAGCGTCGTCGGCCTGGCGCGCCTGACGCCGGGCCAGCTTCGCGCCTATCTCGACAGCGGCGAGTGGCAGGGCAAGGCCGGCGGTTATGCCATCCAGGGCCGCGCCGCATCGTTCGTCCGGTTTCTGTCGGGCAGTTATTCCAACGTGGTCGGGCTGCCGCTGTTCGAGACGGCGCAACTGCTGCGCGGCCTCGGCTGGCCCATCCCGTGACTCTGGGCGTGACCCTGGGCGTGACCCTGGGCGTGACCTTGCCCATGTCGCACATCCCGTGACGGGCATCGTATGACCGGCATCGCGTGATCCTGGCCGCGATGCACCGCGCATGACCCTGACAATCCACGCCGCCTGCTCCCCAGGCGAGGTCCGCATCGCCGTCACCCGCGACGACACGCTGCTCGACTTTGCCGTCTGGCGCCCCGGCCGACCGGACGGTGTCGGCGACCTGCACCGCGGCCGGATCACCGCCCGCGTTCCGGCGATGGCGGGCGCCTTCGTGGCGCTTGACGGCGCTGACGGGTTCCTGCCGGACACCGCGGTCGCCGCCACAGCCACGGCTGGCTGCATCCTCGGTGTCCGGATCACCCGCGCCGCGCAGGGCGGTAAGGGCCCTCGCTTGACCGCAATGCTCGACGCCCAGGAGGACGCACTAATTGGCAGCGGCTCGCCCGCATTGGTCCGGCGTGGTCCGGGGCCGTTGGTTCGCCTCGCCACGCTGCATCCCGACGCGCCGGTGCTGCTGGACGACCCCGCGCTGGCCGCCATGCTGCGTCCGACGATGGGCGCGCGGCTGATCCTGGTGCGCGACGCCTTCGACGCCGAGTTGAGCGCCCGCGTCGACACGCTGGCCGACCCGGTGGTGGACCTGCCGGGCGGCGCAAGCCTGTCGATCCACCCGACCCCCGCGCTGACCGCGATCGATGTCGATGCCGGCGCCACAACCGCGACGCGCGGGCTCAAGAGCACGGTGCAGTTCGCCCTGAACCTGGGGATTGTGCCCATGCTCGCGGCCGAGATCCGACTGCGCAACCTGTCCGGCGCAATCCTGGTCGACTTCGCCGGGCTGCCAGCACGACGGCGCGAGGCGCTCTCTCCCAGCCTGGCCAACGCCCTAGCCGAGGATCCATTGCGGCCGCGCCTGCTGGGGTTCACCCGGCTCGGCCTGGCCGAGATCGTGCGTCCGCGCATCCACCCGCCGTTGCACGAGTTGCTCGTCGGCCCGCACGCTGCCGGCCTGACCGCATTGCGCCAGGCCGCGTCCGACATCGCCGCCAACCCCGGCCGCACCCTGGCGCTGCGTGCCGCGCCGCCAATCCTGGCCGCACTGCAGGCCGATCCGATCGCGATTGGTGATCTCGCCCGCCGCGCCGGGCGTCCGATACTGCTGCGAGCCGACCCATCCCTGCCTGCCACCGCCTGGGTCCTGGAGCCCGCGAATGGCTAGCCTCCCCCAACCGCTCGATCTGCAACCGCTCCGACCATGCGGCTTGATCACCCGCACCCCTTGCGGTATCCCCGCTGCTCCGTGAGGCGCACTCGCGAATGCCCAGGTAGCTCAGTTGGTAGAGCATGCGACTGAAAATCGCAGTGTCGGTGGTTCGATTCCGCCCCTGGGCACCATCCCCCTCCCTCCGACCTATCCTTTTC
The DNA here is from genome assembly GCA_035696165.1 of Acetobacteraceae bacterium. Taxonomy (GTDB): domain Bacteria; phylum Pseudomonadota; class Alphaproteobacteria; order Acetobacterales; family Acetobacteraceae; genus Palsa-883. The sequence continues at coordinate 35,809 of DASRQX010000423.1, forward strand.
GCCACCATTTACACGCTAGGCTATGACCAACCATCTGAATATCCGACGTTTTTTGCGCATTTGGCGTAACAAGGGATAGGGTCTGATACGCAGTCACGCTCCCGGTATCGCCCTCGATCTGTTGGTATCCGTGCTGGTATCCACCCCCCTGTTGGTATCCTCCCCGGCGAGGAGACCGCAGCAATGGGATTGTCGGTCGCGAAGTGCCGAACTGCGCAGCCAGGAGCCAAGCTCCAGAAGCTCACGGATGGTAGCGGCCTGCAGCTCTGGGTGCAGTCGGGCGGCGCTCCCCTGTGGCGGTTGGGGCCTTCTCGTGCCGCTCGTGGACTACGAGATCGGCCATTCGTTTCGACATTGTCGAACATCCTGTCGTCAGTTGGAGGGATCCGCTCTCGATCTCCGGGCAAGCTCCCACTGGTAACTTGGGTCAGAACCGATGCCCCCAGTCCCCCGATGGGGGCAGGCGGTCTGACTGCCTCGGGGGATAATGCGCCGCGCGCCATCGACCAATTCGGGGGAGCGCTCCGCAATGTCACGCGGCGGTGCAGCCGCGCGCGGCCCGCGAACGACGCGTCCGAGCATCACAGCAACCCAAGGCAACAGAGAGTTATACCAGGCGTCCGAATGATCGACTCTTCGGCGGCGCCACCGTCGTCATGCCGGCGCAGGCCGCTATCCACGACTCGCCTTTGTTGCAGCAAAAAAAGTCGGGGATGCCGGCCTGCGCCGGCATGACGTGGACGTGGCCCCGGTGGGTCAATGCTTCCGCCACTTTGGGCATGACGAGTTCGCGCGTTATGCGCCGGGGCTCAAGAGCCTCAGCGACGCCGAGACGATCCGAACCAAAATCCTGAGCGCGTTCAAACTCGCCGCAACGACCGACGACGAGGGCGAACGCGTGCGACAGCTGACGTTCGTGCTGGTCGGCGCAGGCCCCACTGGCGTGGAGCTCGCGGCGTCCTTGGCGCTGATGGTGCGGGTCACCTTGCACGGCAACTGCCGCCGCATCGATCCGTCGAAGACCTCCATCATTTTGCTCGACGCGGGCAGCCGGGTCCTACCGACTTTTGCCGAGTCGCTGTCTCGCAGGGTGACCTGGCGGCTCACGAAGCTCGGTGTGAAGGTCCTGACCGGTGCCAAGGTCGAGACCGTCGACGAGCAGGGCGTTGTCGCTGGCGGAATGATGATCCCGAGCGCCACGGTGCTGTGGACCGCGGGTGTTGCGGCATCGCCAATTCCACAGCTGCTCACTACCAAAATCGACCGCGCAGGGCGAGCGCTCGTTGACCGGTTCCTGAGGGTCGTGGAGGCGCCCGGCGTGTTCGTGGTCGGCGACGCTGCGTCGGTCATGCAAAACGACCATCCGGTGCCCGGCGTGGCGCAGGCGGCGGTTCAGGAAGGACGGTTCGTCGGGCGGCTGATCGCGAAAGAGCTGAAGGAGCGGAGCGTCAAACGTCCATTCCGCTATTTCGACAAGGGCAACATGGCCGTCGTCGGCAAAAATCACGCGGTGCTGGAGCGGCGCTGGCTGCGCACAAGCGGCTTCTTGACGTGGCTGGTATGGGCGTTCGTTCATATCCTCTCCCTACCGCAGTTGCAGAACCGCCTGCGTGTGCAGCGCCAGTGGCTCTGGTCGTATTTCACCGGCGAGCGCAGCTCGCGCCTGATCGCCGAGCCGCCGCAAACGCCGGGAACGGAAACGAGGTAAGTGTCACGCAATGCAGCCACGTACACGGAGCGTTTCTCTGGTCGCTGCACAGCGGATCATATGACGATCTGGATGGCGCTGCGGAGTGCTATTGCTCAACGATGATCGCGCAGCCGCCCGAGACTGACCGGCGCCGCGCGTAAAGCAGGACCAGCACTGGCATCGATGTGGCCTATGGTTCGGCACTCTCAGCGCTGGCCGGCTTCGTGATCGCCCGCCTGACATCAGGCACCACTGCCTGGCTGATCGAGCACGCGGTCGATACAATTCTGACGCATCCGTGATCGATGCGTTGACCGACGGATGTCGTGATTGCGCCAACCTGGGATAGGTCGCTAACGTTGTGTGCAAACGGGAGTGGTGTGACATGCCGCGTCATGAAGAGCAGGCGACGCTCGCGTATGGTGCCGACGAGCTTTTCTCGGTCGTCGCCGACGTGAAGGACTATCCCTCGTTTGTCCCCTGGTGCAGCGGCGCGCGTATCCACCGCGAGAATGAGCGAGAGATCATCGCCGACCTCGTCATCGGATTCGGACCATTCCAGGAAAGCTTCACGAGCCAGGTCACGCTGGAGCGACCGTGGCAGGTGCTGGTGCGCGCCATCGAGGGGCCGTTGGAGCACCTGACAAATACATGGACTTTCACCCCGGTTGGGAACCAGACTCACGTCGATTTCATAATCGACTTTCAATTCAAAAGTCATTTGCTTGATCATGTTGCGAATGGGATGTTCCACGAAGCGACAACGCGCATGATGAGTGCGTTCGCGTCTCGCGTGCACCTGGTCCAGCTGATGCGGCGCCATGCGACGCAGCATCCGTCCTGTTGATTTGGGCCATTTCAATTCCGCGATCGGTTCACGGAAACGACGAGGGTTCGGAGCAACCCTGATGATGCGCATCGCTTTGATCGCATTTGCAATCTGTCTGTCCGCCGCCTTCGCCGCGTGCTCAACAGGACCAACGACGTCTGATGAAGCACCCACTGCCGTGCTCGCCGGCCCCGCGGGAAGCCTGATTCAACGGGAAGCTCTGCCCAGGGCGCCCGACGGCGCCGCCGCTTACTGTATCCTGTATCGATCGACTGGCCTCAACAATGAGCCGATCATGGTCTCCGGGGACATCATCGTTCCTCAGCGTACGCCGCCGCCGGCTGGCCGTCCGATCGTCGCATGGGCGCATCCGACCTCAGGAGTCGAGCCGCAGTGCGCGCCGTCCCTGGCACGGTCCTTTTTTCAACAGGTTCAAGGTCTCCGGGAGATGGTGGAGCATGGCTATGTGGTCGTCGCGACCGACTATCAGGGCCTTGGCACGCCTGAAACTCACCCATATCTCGTGGGAATCAGCGAAGGCCGCGCGGTGCTTGATTCTGTACGGGCAGCGCGACAGATGCCCGAAGCCGGGGTCGGCAGTCGATTTGTCGTATGGGGTCATTCACAAGGCGGACAGGCGGCGCTCTTCACTGGTCTGATCGCAAAGGACGATGCGTCGGAGTTGACCCTCGCGGGCGCCGCCGCCGCCGCCGCCGCCGCCGCCGCCGCGCCTGCGACGGACCTTGTGACCCTCGTAAACGACGACTTCAATAGTGTCGGTGGGAAAAACCTCACGGCGATGACCCTGTGGTCCTAGGCGCGCGTGTTCAACGCACCGATCAACCGCGTTGTCGCGCCGGATGCCATACCGGTGATCGACCGGCTGGCCGGAGAATGTATCGAGTCGATCTATGACATCCTTGTCCGGCGCCGCACGGAACGGCCGCTCGAGCAAAGCTTCCTGCTGGTCCAAAACCTGACCGGCATCGTCGCGCTGCTTGCGACGCAGCACGCTGACCGGATCATGCTTCTCGTTTCTACTTCGATATAGCCATCGCTCCAGCGTGGAGACGCTGAACCGGATCGGCCCGCCGCTGATGGGATGACGCCATTCGCGGGC
>DASRQX010000424.1:0-5462 GCA_035696165.1 Acetobacteraceae bacterium
TGACGACCGTGACCTTGGCCTGCGTGCGACCCGGTTCGTTGGTGAGCAATCCGCCTGCCGCCAGCTTCGCGTGCTGCAGCCGCATGGCGATGTGGAACCATTCCGCGATCGGCCGCGTGGTGACGCCGGCGTCGGCAAGAATCGATCGCAGGCCGGGACGGCCGTCGGCGAACGCAGTCACATTTGTGGCAGCGGTCCGGCCGACTGCCTCGAGGCTGCGGCGAATCTGAACCACAATGTCTGTGTCGGATCTGGCGACCTCACCGAAGACCTGCCGCCCGCGGAGGCTGACGATCTGGTCGCCGGCAGCGTCACCGCGCAGCTGGATACGAGCAGCGTCGGCAAGACCACGCTTGGGGACACCATGCTCGGACTGCTGAGGCCGGTTGCAGGGCGGGTGAACTTGCTGAACCGAAAGCTCGACCGCAGCACTCGCCGCGACCTGCGACCCCGCTTTCAGAAGCTGCATCAGGATCCGACTTCGGTATTTCCACCGAATCGCGCGATCGGCGATGGCCTGGCAGATCTGAGGCTGCTGCCCGGTGGTGCCGAGATGGTGCGCGACGTTCCGGCGTTGCATGATCGTCTCCACGTTCCCGCGCGCCTGCTGGATCGTCGTCCCGGCGAGGTGAGCGGAGGCGAGGCGTCTGGCGTTGGTCCGCGTGCTGGCAGCGCGCCCGGCATTGCTGGTCGCCGACGAGCCGGCGTCTCGCCTTGACGCGCCAATACAGGCGACGGCATTGCACTTGCTGCGATCGCTCGCCGACGAGGACGATCTGGCGGTCCTGCTCATCACCCATGACCATGCGGCTGGCGCCGCAATAGCGGACAACCTGGTGACCATGTCGTCTCGCTGATGGGGCCGCCGACGGCGGTGTCGATCGATGTGCATCGGATTGGGCAGACCGTCGGGCCACGGTGCCCGCAGTCGGCCGTTATGCAAAAGCGGTTGCCGTCATATCGGCGGGCGGAATGATTGAAGTACATCGCCAGGTGATCCAACCGTCGTGGCCATACCCGGGTTTGACGATTAGGTCGGCCGCACCCCGGAGGGTCAATACATTCGACGCTGCTCTCACCGGGCGAGGACAGTGGCAGCTGCGGTCAGGACCACACATTCGGTGATCACTTCGACGGCACCGAGCACGTCGCCGGTGTATCCGCCGATCTGGGCATGGGCCAGCTTCGCCACCGTCATCGAGGCGACCAGTACAGCGGCAATGATCGCAATCGCCGACAACATCGGGAGGACCAACAGGCTCGCAACGATTGCCAGCGCCAGTCCGACCACAGCGCGCGAGACCCGCGTCTTGCCGATTGCCGCGCCCATTCCATCATCCCGGGCCGGTCGCAGCGCCAGGAGAAGCACGAGGATCCCGCCTCGCCCAAGCATCCCGGAGAGACACAGAACCAGCATCACACGCAGCGGATCGCCCAAAGCGGCAATGGCAGCAGCCCGCACCACCACCGACAGCAGAAGCGCCAGAGCGCCGTAACTGCCGATGTGGCTGTCCCGCATGATCTCCAGCTTCCGCGCGGGCGTGGCGTCACCGCCAAAGCCGTCCGCGGTATCCGCCAGGCCGTCGTCGTGCAGCGCCCCGGTGGCGATCGTCGTTGCCGCCAGGGTCCAGGCCGCGGCCGGCAGGGGCGGCATGCCGAGGCGATGTGCCAGCCAGTAGACCAGGCCGCCCAAACCGTTGACCACGAGACCCACAACGGGAAATGCCCAGACGCAGCCGCCGAGATCGGTCGACGTCCCAAGCGGTGCGAACCGCGCCACTGGCAACCGCGTGAGCAGCATAAAAGCGGCCAGCAGATCGGCCAGAAGATCGGTGAGCGGCAAGATCACGCGCGATTGTCGACCGCCGCCTCGGCGAACGTCGCCATCCCCGAATGACATGCCACCGCCGCGCGCAACAGAGGAACAACGAGTGCCGCCGCCGAGGCTTCGCCGAGCCGCATGCCGAACGCAAGAAGCGGGCTGAGCCCAAGCGCCTCGGCCAGGGCGCGATGTCCCGCTTCCGCGGAGAGATGCGCCAGCACGGTGTGGTCGAGCCCCCCGGGGGCCAGGCGTGCCAGCGGCGCTGCGGCGGCCGTGCAGACGAACCCATCCAGCAGCACCGGGGTGCCGTGCTGTCGCGCGGCGAGGGTGGCGCCGAGGATCGCCGCAAGCTCCCGCCCGCCGAAGGCCATAGCGATCAGCAGGGGGTCGCCGAGCCAGCCGGCATGTCGATCCAGACCTGCATCGATCGCGCGGACCTTGCGCGCCAGCCCTGCATCGTCGATCCCGGTTCCCCGACCGGCCCATATGCTGCCGGTGCCACCGAACAGCGCGGCGGCCATCGCAGCGGCAGCGGTGGTGTTGCCGATGCCCATCTCGCCCAGACAAAGCAGATCGGACGCACCGGCGACCGCGTCGTAGCCCGTAGCGACGGCCCGCAAGAACTCCGCGACGGTCATCGCAGGCACCATAGTGAAGTCCTGCGTCGGCGAGTCGAGTTCGAGCGGCACAACAAGCAGGTTCGCACCGGCGACGTGGGCGATCTGATTGATCGCCGCACCGCCATGGGAAAAATTGGCGACCATCTGCGCGGTGACGCTTGCGGGAAACGGGGAGACGCCCTGCCGCGTGACCCCGTGATTGCCGGCGAAAACCAGGACGTCGACCCGGTCGAGGCGCGGCATCGACCGGCTTTGCCATTTGGCCAACCACGCCGCAAGGTCTTCCAGGCGGCCCAGGCTGCCAAGCGGCTTGGTGAGAATGGCTTGCCTCTCGCGTACCTCGGCGGCGGCGCTGTCGCTGCCTGTCGGCAAGTTCAGACAAGCGGCCCGGAGCGCGTCGAGATCAGCGAATATGTTCATGTCGAACGTACTCCGTGGTGGAGTGATTGGCTGCTTCCTCGATCGTCATGGCCGGGCACTGTCCCGGCCTATCGCGGCAGCATTTCGAAGCCAGGTGCCGGGACACACCTGCGTCGTCAACTGCGAAGCAGCCTTTCGGTCGGGTAAGGACGCCGCATTTCCGACGGCTGGAAAAGCCGCGCTTCCGCGGGACAATTGGAGTTGCAGATCCCAACAGGGTACAATCGCCCTTCCGCCATTCAGGGAGCACGCGGTCATATCGGGACCATCTCACCTCACGCTCGTCCTCGGCGGTGCCCGTTCCGGCAAAAGCCGCCATGCCGAGCTTCTCCTGACCCAGTCTGCGCCTCCATGGGTCTATGTCGCCACCGCACAGGCCCTGGATGACGAGATGCGGAGCCGTATTTCCGAGCATCAGGCCCGGCGCGAAATGGGACGGCAACCGGAAGTGGGTTGGCAAACGATCGAGGCGCCGATCGATCTTGCTGGCGCTCTGATGCAGGCGGCGACGCGGCCCGTCGTGGTGGATTGCCTGACGCTGTGGCTGACCAACCTGATGCTGGCTGGCCACGACCTTGCCGCCACGACCGAGGCACTGGACACCGCCTTGAACGACCGACAGGGACCGACAATCCTGGTCAGCAACGAGGTCGGTCTCGGCGTCGTTCCCGCGACACCGCTTGGCCGCGCGTTCCGCGACGCAGCGGGACGGCTGCACCAGCGCATGGCAGCGCGCGCCGACCGTGTGCTGTTTATGGTCGCCGGATTGCCCCTTACTGTGAAATGAAGTCTGGCGGTGACATGAAGATCGTCTTGATCCGCCACCTTGCTCCGTCGATCGCGACCGGCATTTGTTACGGCCGCCTCGACGTTGCAGCCGACCCTGCGACGGCCGACCAGATTGCCGGGCTGGCGGCGAAACCGACGCTGGTGGGCGCGACGCGGGTATGGACCAGCCCGGCCCGAAGGTGCCGGGCGCTCGCCCACGCATTGGCTCTGACGTTGCGGGCGAGGCAGGTCGTGGACGCGCGATTGCAGGAGCTCGATTTCGGTGCCTGGGAGGGCAAATCATGGGACACCATTCCGCTCGCCGCGCTCGATCGATGGGCTGCGTCGCCGCTGACGTTCGCGCCACCTGGCGGAGAATCGGGTGCCGAGCTCGTGCTGCGCGTCCGCGATTTCTGCGCCGAGCTTATGCGCGCTCAGCAGAATTGCGTCGTCGTTTCGCATGGCGGCCCACTCAAGGTTCTCATTGCACTGTTGCAGGGGAAGGACGCGGATTTGCTGGCGGCCACGCCGCCGGTGGGATCTGTCACGACAGTTGCCTATCCAGTACGACCGCTGCCTGCCTGGCAATCGGGCGGATGACCTTGTCACCATTCCGATTCCTCGGGCGGGAAGCCCAGCGGCGGAATGCGCGCAACGACGCCCCTGCGGAACGACTGCGGTCGTTGCCGCCATGGGATGATGCCGTCCGCGGTGGCGGCATGGCTCAGCGCCGCGGCGATGACATCGTCGGCATGCAGGGTGGGATCGAGATCGCCAACGAGGCAAGACCATTTTCCCCGACCCGCCAATGCGATGGTGCACGGCCGCTTGCAGACGGCAAGGCACGCGATCGGCGTGACCGCGATGGCACCCGGGGTGACCGCGTGCAAACGCGCCGTAACGGCATCGAACAGCAGGCGCCCCAGCGGCTCCACGCCTGCATCCGGTCCCTTGCAAGTGATGCAGACGAACACGGTCACGTCGGCCTCGGTGGTCGCGGCGGCGTCGGCCATCATTGCATCTCCCGGCATCATCAGACGATCGTGACGTGCCGGCCGGCGCTCGTGCGTGACTGCCAGCCGTGCCGCTCAAGCTCGGGATCGAGATGTTCCTCGTCGGGCCATCCGACGCACAGATAGGCGATCAGCTTCCATGATCGCGGCATCTCAAGCGTGCGGCCGACCTGCTCAGGATCGAGAATCGACACCCATCCGACCCCAAGACCTGAGGCACGCGCCGCAAGCCAGAACGTCGATACCATCACCGTAACGGAATATTCGCGCATCTCCGGCATGGTGTGACACCCTAGCCCGAAGCCTTGCTCCGTCGCCCGGTCGCAGAAGATCGCGAATTGCAACGGTGCCCGGTCGAGCCCCGCAAGTTTCAGCGCCGCATATGCGTGCGCACGCTCCGCAGGCTGGGCCTGAAGTGCCAACGCATTGCAGGCGAGGAAGTTGGCGCGGATCGCCGCTCGCTTCTCCACGCTCTCGATCTGCACCCAGCGCCAGGGCTGGCTGTTACCAACCGACGGCGACAGTTGTGCGAGATCCAGCAGGTGCTCGATCAATAGTGGCGAAATCGGCCGATCGCTGAATCGGCGCACGTCGCGGCGCCAGGCAATCAACGTCTCTAGCTGCCCGCGGAATGATTCATCGAATTCGGGCGGTTGCCCCGGGTGATCGACGCCGCACCTGGTCATGACGCCACCGCGATCACGTGAAAGAAGCTGCCCGACACTAGGCCGCGCCGGCTGCCGGACGGCGAGGGCTCCGCACCATAGGCATCGGAGACCAGCGCGAACGCCGCGTCCCCGCCGCGCGTGTCGATGCTCG
>DASRQX010000425.1:0-10813 GCA_035696165.1 Acetobacteraceae bacterium
GTGATCAAGCGGGTCACCGGGACCTACCGCTACTACCTGACGAAAGCCGGACGTGCGGCAACCGCAGCCGCAGCACGGCTCACCGAGGCGACCATCATTCCGGCTATGATTTGATGGGATTTAACGCAAGAAGTGACAAGAGTTGGGCCGAAAGGGACTAACCGGTCGGCCCGAAGCAGACTGGTCCTCGCGGTCTCGAGGTTATAGCGCGTGCCACGTACAACTTGCCGATCCCGCGCAAACCGCCTACGCCAACACCAACACGTCGCCCAGGGGAGGATGCGCCATGCCCGAAGCCTATATCTGCGACTTTGCCCGCACCCCGATCGGCCGCTACGGCGGTGCCCTGAAGGACGTGCGCACGGATGATCTCGGCGCGCACCCGATCCGCGCGCTGAAGGACCGCCACCCCAACGTCGACTGGGAAGCCGTCGACGATGTCATCTACGGCTGCGCCAATCAGGCTGGCGAAGACAACCGCAATGTCGCGCGCATGGCCCTGCTGCTGGCCGGCCTGCCCGCCAAATTGCCTGGCGTCACCATAAACCGGCTGTGCGGCTCCGGCCTCGACGCGGTCGGCACCGCGGCGCGCGCCATCCGCGCCGGCGACGCCGAACTGATGATCGCCGGCGGCGTCGAAAGCATGACCCGCGCGCCGTTCGTCATGGCCAAGGCCACCGAAGCCTTCGCCCGCTCGGCCGAGATTTACGACACCACCATCGGCTGGCGCTTCGTCAACCCGCTGATGAAGGGCCAATACGGTGTCGATGCGATGCCGGAAACAGCGGAAAACGTCGCCGAGGACTACCAGATCAGCCGCGCCGACCAGGACGCCTTCGCCTACCGCTCGCAACAGCGCACCAAGGCAGCCCAGGCCGCCGGCTTCTTCGAGCGCGAAATCACTCCGGTGGACATCGTTGGCCGCAAAGGCACCGTCACCGTCAGCCGCGACGAACACCCACGCGGCGAAACCACCATGGAAGACCTAGCGAAACTGAAAACTCCATTCCGCAAGGAAGGCGGCACCGTCACCGCCGGCAACGCCTCGGGCGTCAACGATGGCGCCGCGGCCTTGATCATCGCCTCGGAAGACGCCGCCAAACGTCACGGCCTAACCCCACGCGCCCGCGTCGTCGCAATGGCCACGGCCGGCGTGCCGCCGCGCATCATGGGGATGGGCCCGGCGCCAGCCACCGAGAAACTGCTCGCCCGCCTCGGCCTGAAAATCGGCGACATCGACGTGATCGAACTCAACGAAGCGTTCGCCGCCCAAGGCATCGCCGTCCTGCGCCAACTCGGCCTGCCGGACGATGCCGAACACGTTAACCCACACGGCGGCGCCATCGCCCTGGGCCACCCCCTGGGCATGTCCGGCGCCCGCCTGGCACTGACCGCAGTCAACGCCCTGGAAACACGCGGCGGCAAATTTGCAGTCGCCACCATGTGCATCGGCGTCGGCCAAGGCATCACCGCCCTGATCGAACGCGTCTAAGCGCCCTCCAGTATTGTGGCAATCGCGGGCCCGAAAGGAAGGCCGGCGCTTTGCCCCGGACCCCACCAAGGGGCACCCCACCAAGGTGCAGCGCTCCTGGGATCCCCGCCAAGGGCGAAGCCCTTGGAACCCTTCACTTGATTGGGGGCACGGGAGGGGGGAGCGGGCTGGCCTGGGCTGGCGCCATCACGCCGGCGGACCGCCGCCGTGATGGCGCCAGCCCAGGCCAGCCCGCTCCCCCCTCCCGTGCCCCCAATCAAAATGGATGGAGTCCATAGGCTCCGCCTCTGGTGGGGGTCCAGGGGGCAAAGCCCCCTGGCGGGTTTCAGGGCAGAGCCCTGACCTTGCTGTCGGGCCTGCGATTGCCCCCAGTCCCGGAGGGCGCTATAGGCCGCCGCTTGCGCGGCCGGTCGGGATCGGCGGCGTCAGCAGGAGAGCCGAGATGAAGGCGGGCGTTCACCCGGACTACCACGAGATCACCGTCGTGATGACCGACGGGACCGAGTACAAGACCCGGTCCTGTTACGGGAAGCCGGGCGACACGCTGCGGCTGGACATTGATCCGAAGTCGCACCCGGCCTGGACCGGGGTGCATCGGATGATCGATTCTGGTGGGCAGGTGGCGAAGTTCAACAAGAAATTCGCCGGGCTGGGGATGAAGAAGTAGGGCGTTCAGCCCATTCCCTGGGCCTTCGCCGGTTCGATTTCGAACAGGACCCGGACATCCTCGGGTTTGTGCCAGGGGTAGTCCTTGCCGAGGTATTTGCGGGACAGGGTATCAATATGGGCGCGCGCGCCGTCCTCGGTCTCGCGCGTGACCTTGCCGCGCACCTGGACGTAGCGATAGGCGTTGTCGGGGTCCATGATCGATAGCGCGACCGTCGCGCCTGGCTTCATGTTGCGGGCCTTGACGCGGCCTTTGGCGGTGTTCACGCGGACCTTGCCGCCGACATAGTCGAACCATACCGGCGTGACCTGCGGCGAGCCGTCGGGCTGCACCGTCGCGATGTTGGCGAGCGCCTTCTTCTGATCCTGCAGCAGGTCCAGGTACTGTTCGGGGATCGCGGCCATTGGGGTCAGACTCCTACGTCTTGAGGTTTCCGCTAATGTAGGCATTCGGGCCGCGGGGGAAAGCATGCGCATCGAGATCATATGCACTGGCGACGAGGTGCTGACCGGCAAGATCGTCAACAGCAATTTCAGCTACATGGCGCAGAAACTTGAGGATGTGGGTCTGTCCGTCCACTGGGGCACCACGGTCGGCGACGACCGCGACAGCCTGCTGACCGCGTTTCGTCTGGCCGGTGAGCGCGCCGACGCCGTCATCGTCAACGGCGGCCTCGGCCCCACCGTGGACGACCTGTCCCAGGAGGTCGCCGCGCAGGCCGCCGGCGTCGGCCTCGTGCTGGACGAAGCCTGGCTGGTGCGGATGGAGGAATTCTTCTCCCGCCGCTCCCGCATCATGCCGCCCAACAACCGCAAGCAGGCCATGCTGCCGGAGGGCGCCGAATTCCTCGACAACCCGGTCGGCACCGCCTGCGGCTTCGCGCTGACCATTGGGCGGGCGAGGTTCTTTTTTACCCCAGGCGTGCCGCGCGAGTTGCGGCGGATGCTAGAGGAACAGATCATTCCCCGCCTGCTGGCGATGGCGGGCTTGCAGGGCGCCATTTTCCTCAAGCGTTTCCACTCCTACGGGCTAGGCGAATCCCACGTCGACCAGCTTCTGACCGGCATCGAGGCGACGGCCCCCGACGGATCCGTCAAGCTCGGCTTTCGCGCCCACTACCCGCAGCTTGAGACCAAGCTGACCGTGCGCGGCCGCGACGAGGCGGACATTCGCGCCAAGCTCGGCCCGGTCGAGGCTAAGGTGCGCGCGCGGCTGGGCAATTTCATCCTCGCCGAGGACGACCAGACGCTGGAGGGCGTGGTGCTGGCCGCGCTGATCGCCGAGCAGGCCACCCTGGCGTTGGTGGAAACCTTTACCGCTGGCGCCATTGCCGGGCGGCTGGCGCACCTGCCGGGGGCGGAGCAGGTGTTCCGCCGCGGTGTGGTCGCCCGCGACCTGGACCTGGTGCCCGGCGCGGTGGGGTTGGCCCATCTGCCACTGACTGATGCGATGACGCAGGAGAAGGTGGAGGCGGTGGCCCAGGCGGCGCGCAGCGCGGCTGGCGCCTCGCACGCGCTGGCGGTGCTGATCGAGTTGGACGCCGGCGCCGACCGCATCGACCTGGGTGGCACGGTGTGGATCGCGATCGCACATCCCTTGCGCGCGAGCGAGGGGGGTGCAAGCGATGGCGGCGTGGCCTTCCGCCGCTCGTGCATCGTTGGTGGGCGCGAGTGGGTGCGCTTGGGCGCGGCGGAGTTGGCGCTGGACTGCCTGCGCCGCTTCCTGCAGGGCTTGCCCGTGGCGGAGCGGATCGACTTCGAGAAGGTCTGATCGGCGGGGTGCAACGCGCTTCTCCGCCTTCGCTTGGGAGTTGGGGCCGCAAGGTGGACCGAAGACGGCGGCAGGGGGCGGCGGCGCCCGGGACAGGCGCCGGCTCGCTCAGCCGTCTGCCGGCGCGTCGCGGAAATACGGCTCGACCGGCCCGCTGAGCTTCATCGTCAGCGGCGCGCCGTACCGGTCCAGGGTTTTGCCTACGGCCACCCGCACCCAGCCCTCGCTGACGCAGTATTCCTCGACATTGGTCTTCTCGACGCCCTTGAAGCGGATCCCCACACCGCGTTCCAGCACGGCGGCGTCGTAGAAGGGGCTTTTCGGGTTGTTCGAGAGGCGGTCGGGCGGGGAGTCTGACATCGGAGCAGCCTTTCGGCAGTGAGGCATGCGGCGGAGCGCAGGTCATACAAGCCCATTGCCCCGATACCAACCGGGACTGGCCCGCGTCTGCCGCGCGGGTGCTGGGGCGCAGATCAAATCAATGGCCGTTCGGTGCATGAGTGTATGCCGTGGGAGTGTGGAACGGATCTGCCCGGTCGAACCAACCTGACTCGTAGAAGCGATGGCGCCGTGCGCGCCGATATCGCAGGCGAGAGAAGGATGTGACCGATGAACCGAGCGAACTGGCTGGTGCGTTGGGCCGGCGCCGGCATGGCAGTTTTGGCACTGTCAGGGTGTGCCGGCGACGGCGCCTATTACACGGGATCGGACGGTGGATATGGTGACTACGGGCCATACGCGTCCGACTACGGCTTCTATGGTGACCCTGGTTTCTATGTCGGCGGCGGCTCCTGGCGCGATCATGGGGGCCATTGGCATGACCGAGGCGGCGAACCGTTCCATGGTGGTGGCCATGGCATTGCGCATGTCCACGCTGTTGGCGGTGGCGCCGGGTTTGCCCATGGCGGATTTGGCGGTGGCCATGGTGGCTTTGGCGGCGGCCACGGTGGCTTTGGCGGTGGCCACGGAGGCGGTGGCGGTCACGGGGGTGGGCGAGCCTAACCCGCGTTTCTCGCACTCTCGCGGGTGTTGGCTTGGGCCTTGCCGCGCCAACTGGTTTTCGTACCTTGCCAATACACCCGGCATTGGCAGCGGCGCGAAAACCTGCTGGCGCGACAATGCCCTCGGCCATCATCCCGCAACGGTATTGAGAAATGCCGGCTAGCGCGAAGACACACTGACAGCTCGGTGTATTCACCAGGTGATCCTCGGAGGGACGGTGTGACCGGGTGCGGCTGGGCTTGGGGCTTCAGAGATTCGGTGGCAGCGCGCTCAGGCCTGCGCCAGCAGCGTGCGCCATTGTCGCGTCGGCGTGAAACCCAGCTTTTCTCCCGCTTTGCTGCTGTCGTACAGCCCGGCGGTGGGATCGTCCGCGTAGAGTTCAGGGCGCCGGAGTTCCGGCAGATGGCCCCATCGCGCGCGTAGCCGCTCCAGCGTCGGCTGTTCGCACAGCGTATTTGGCGCCCCCAGAAAGAACGTGTCGAAATCCGTTTCGAGCGCCACCGCGGCAACGGTCGCGGCGGCAACGTCGGCCGGCGCCACGTAGCACCACATGTCGCCGTGGGTGAGCGCGCGATGGGCTTCAAGCTCGGCTTCCGTGATCGGGAACATCACCCAGGTCGGGCGCAGGATCACCACGCTGGGTCCGCCGGCGCGCCGGAAGCTGGCGGCGATCGATTCGCCAAGCTGCTTGCTCAGGCTGTAGGCGTCCTGCGGTTCGAGCGGGTGAGCTTCGTCGATCGGCAGGTAGCGGGGTGGACGGGCGACGCGCTGGAAACATTGGCCCACCGCGCATTCGCTGGAGAAGGACACCACCCGGCGTGCGCCGGCGCGCGTGGCGGCATCGAACACCATCCAGGTGCCTCGGGTGTTGACCTCGAAGATGTCGGCCTGGGTGTTGCCCGCACTGAGCAGCGCCGCGGTGTGGACGACCGCGTCCGCGCCGACGAACGCCGCGGCCAGGCTGTCGGGGTCGAGGATCGAGCATTGGATGAAGCGCGAGTTGTCCGGCGCAGGCGTTCGGTCGAGGCCGATGACGTCATAGCCCGCGGCTTTCAAGGCGTTGGTGATGAGCCGGCCAAGTCGCCCGTTGCTGCCGGTCACGGCCACTCGGACGCCGGATGGCGGGCTCATCGGACGCTGGCCCGTGTGGGCCAGTGCAGTCCGTTGCGTGATCGAAGCGCCTTCACCATGTATTCAGCCTCCCCGGTAACGCCGCGCCGGAGCGCGGCTTTTTCTCAGGCATCGGTCGCGTCACCCATGCGCGCCCGCCACAGCAGGTGGAACGTGCCGATCGAGCGTTCCCAGAATGGCGAGAGCAGCAGATTGTCCGCGACTGGGGAAGCGCGCCCGCGCTGCATCCATTCGATCGCGCGTTTGTCCTCGACGCGCAACTGCCGCCAGAAGGCCACCATGGCGTCTCGGGCCGGGCGGTGTGTGTCATCGTCTGCGGCGTCGCCGACCAGGTACCAACTGGTCCGCCACTCGCAACGATCGACCCCCAGTGGCAGCCAGATGGTGCGCACCGCAAGGCCGCCGAACAAGTTCTGTTGGCCATTCGGGAACAGATAGCAAAGATTGTCGCAGCGGTGTGCCGTCGGGTCGCGCAACGGAACCAGCGGCGTGTCACTGCGCAAGGCCGCGTCGGCCGGCGTCACGAAGCCGAACATCGCACCCTGCGCGACTTCGGTGAACGTGGGCTGCGCCGTGTCCAGGCGCGCCGGCAGTTTTTCGTGCACGAACGGTTCGTGGTAGTTCTCGATCGACGCCTCGATCGCCAGCTTCCAGTTGGCCTCGATCTGGCCGGTTTCGTAATGGGCTAGCCGGAGCGTGGTCATGTCGTAGCCCTGCCAGAGCGTGGTGAGCGGCGCCACGTGGTCCTCCAGCGGTGGCGCGGTGCCCGACAGGTCGATCCAGACGACGTCGCTCCAGACGCCGCAGCGAACCTGGCGCAGGCCGAGTTGCGTGCGATCCAGGGCTGCCGGGTTGGGCACGCGTTGGCCGTCCCACAGGGGCGTCGCGCGGAGTGCGCCGTCGAGGGCGTAGGCCCAGCCGTGGTACGGGCACCGCAGGGTCGGCTGGGATCTAACCGGCTCGGGCACCACGAGGGATGCGCGATGGCGGCAGACGTTATGGAAGACCCGCACGTTGCCGGCGCGGTCGCGCACCGCGACCAGGGGCAGGCCGGCGGCCTGGACCGGGATCTGGTCTCCGGCGTCGGGCAACTGGTGGGCAAACAACAGCGCGGTTCAGCCACCGGCGAATACGCGTTGCTGCTCGGACCGGAACACGGCCGCGTCGGTGTAGGCGGCGCGCCTCAAGGGGATTGTCCCGGTTACGTCTGCTGCTGCGTCCATCAAGCCCGTCCGCCTGTTCGAGGAAGCCATCGATAGGGGGGGTGTTATCATGAACCGGCCGGGAGTTGCGTGTCGCCGGCCTGCTGACCAGGCGATCGTGACGCCGCGGCCCGCTGCCATGGGTCAGCCGACCTCGCGTTCAAGCACTCGAAATTGCAGTGCATGGTGGGTTGCAACACTATTGTAATATCACTGGCGAAACCATATCATCGGCAATGAGATTGGTGCTGGACACCAACGTCGTCGTGGCCGCAATGCGCAGCCCTCGCGGCGCGTCGGCGGAATTGCTGCGCCGCATCGATCGCGGGCAGGCGACGTTGTTGCTGAGTGTCGCCCTCGCGCTGGAGTATGACGCAATCTGGCCGTTGGCGGAGCATCGGTTGGCGGCCGGTATCGACGCGGCGCAGGTGGCGGTGTTCCTCGACGGCGTGATCGCGATGGCCGAGCCGGCGACCTCGCGCTTTCGCTGGCGCCCGCAGTTGCGCGACCCGGGGGACGAGTTGGTGTTGGAGGCGGCGGTGAGTGGCCAGGCGGCGGCGATCGTGACGTTCAACCCGCGGCATTATCAGGTTGGCCCGGCGCGGTTTGGCGTTGCGGTGATGCGGCCGGCCGATGCGATCAGGAGGATCGGGACATGACGACGCGAACCGGGACTTTCCCCCTGCGGCTGCCGCTGTCGCTGAAGGCGGCGGTGGAGGCGATCAGCGAACGCGACGGCACCAGCATGAACCAGTTCCTGGTGGTGGCGGCCGCGGAGAAGATTGCCGCCATGCAGACCGAGACGTTCTTCGCGGAGCGGGCGGGGAGGGCGGATCGTGAGGCGTTCCGGCGTGTGCTGGATCGTAGCGGCGGGGAAGCGCCGCGGGCGGATGATGTGATTGAGTGAACTCAATCGGATTGGATAGCCGCGATCCCAGGCAAACATCTTACTCTGCCACCGTGACGCGCGCTACGGTGGCGGACACGTATGAAGTCCGGAGAGACAGGAACGTCTTCAAGTCACCTATCGAAAATTGCCGATGTTAGAGTGGTGCGTGCTGTTGATAGATATCCGGATAAGGAGCGCTTCAACTTTTGAACGGAGAGCCTTGTCATTAACGGTGTATAACGAGATGTACTTTGCCATGTCCCGTGTGGCCGGGCGCACCTTCTTGAGTTTATCTCCGACGCGGATTCCGACAGGAACCTTCCGATTGAGCGATACGTTCACCCGTACACTGAAATTTATTGCCTGACCGATGTAGAGGACCCTTCCACTTGAATCGAAGATAACATAGACTCCCGGCTTCTTGGGAAGGGAGTAACCTTCGATCTCCGGAAGTTCGATTTCTTTTTGAATTGACGGAGGTGTAGATGACTTTCGGGCGTAACTCTCCAGGCAAGATTGCAGCACCTTAATTACCGGGCACAAAGTTGCCATTCAGGTACTGGTTCATGTCCCCGACTTTCGTGCCGCACACGCGAGCCAATTCGGTCTGGGTCCTGATGCCAGACAGCTCCTTAAGCTTCGACAGGAACTCGGTGTCAGTCGGCCTTCTAGCCATCGCCCCACGCTCCTCGCCCCACGCTCCTAGCCCCACGCTCCTCGCCATTGCCTAACGCTCAAGCCCGGATGGCAGTCCGTTCCGGATCGTACACAATACTAACGGGCCGTCAGAAAGTACAGAATCGGCTTCGAACGCCTTTTTGGTTCTATCACTGCGACTTTACCGACCTATGTCGAGCGGTTATTTCCCGCCGGAAACCATAACTGTTCGCAAGCTCTTTATGGTGGCAGATGTATCCAGCCTGGGGACAAAGCCATACTCGGGCTACTGTCGTGCTCATGCTTGCGACGAACCGCCCCCCGCGTCTCCCCGGCCTCCTGATCCCCCGCCTGCCGTTCTTCTACGGCTGGGTCATCCTCGGCGCCGTCTGCTGCGCCGGGTTCTCGCGCGCCGGCGGCGGCGTCGCCATCCTGTCCATCTTCGTTGCTCCAATGACCACCAACTTCGGCTGGTCGCGCACCGCCATCTCCGGCGCCGCGTCGCTCGGCGGCCTGCTCGCGGCGCTTGCCTCCCCCCGCCTCGGCCGCCTGCTGGACCGCGCCGGCGCGCGCCTGATCCTCGGCGCTGCCGTGCTTACCACTGCGGCCGCCTGCATGGCGCTGTCGCTCACCCAGTCCCTGGCGATATTCTACCTGCTCTATTGCATCATCCGGATGAACTTCGCCGGCCCGTTCGACCTTGGCATCTACGGCGCGGTGAACAACTGGTTCATCGCCCGCCGCGCCACCGCCAACGCGCTCGCCACCACCGCGCAGATGGTCGGCCTCGCCATCCTGCCGCTGATCGGCCAGAGCGCCATCGCGCTGTTCGGCTCCTGGCGCGCCGGCTGGATCGCTATCGGCCTTGCCGTGCTCGCCATCGGCTTCCTGCCCAGCCTCCTGCTGATCGTCCGAGCGCCCGAGGATGTCGGCCTGCACCCCGACAACCACGCCCCCACCGCCCCGCAAACCACCCCCACCGCCGCGCTTACCCTGCACGCACCGGAGCCACACTTCACCCGAGCTCAGGCGCTGCGCACCCGTGCCTTCTGGCTGCTCGCGCTGTTCATCGTGTTCGCCTACCCAGTGCAGGCTGGCGTTTCCCTGCACCAGGCCGCCTATCTGGTGGAGCGCGGCCTGAGCCCCACCACCGCCGCCACCATCGTCGGCGCGTTCTCGTTCGCTTCCGGCTGCGGCAGCCTCGGCTTCGGTTTTCTCCCCCGCAGGGTGCCGATGCGCCACAAGTTGGCCGCCATCGGCGCGCTGCAGGCCATCGGCACGCTCTGCCTGCTCGTCGCCACCACGACGCCCGAGTTTTCCACTGCCGCCGCGATCTTCGGCGCCGGTATCGGCGGGCTGTTGACCCTGCCGCCGGTCGCCTGGGCCGACTACTATGGCCGGCGCAGCTACGGTGCGATCCGGGGCGTCGCGCTGACGTTTCAGGTGCTCGCCCAGGCCGCCGGCCCGCTGCTGTCGGGCATCCTGCGCGACGCCACCGGCACTTACGTTCTCTCCCTGGAATGTTTTGCAACCCTGTCGGTGCTTGCCGCCATCGCCGCCCTGTTTGCCCGCCCGCCGACGCCGCTTCCCGACCCGGCATCGGTGCCGCTTGCCTGATCAGAAGGCAGTTTCACCACAGAGGCACAGAGGCACAGAGAAAGCAGCAATGGCGCTTCGCCTAGTGCGCTTTCGACAGCCTTGCTTCTCTGTGTCTCTGTGTCTCTGTGCCTACTACGAAAATAGCCCTGGTGGCGGCCTTGGCTGGTGCGGGGTCCACATACTTACGCGGCCTTCGCGGTGATCTGCACCTCGTACCCCATGGCACGAAGTCGCTTGGTCAAATTGATGGCGATACGGTGATTGTTCAACCGGTCGAGGTAATCCACGCCGAGTTCGCGGTAGTCGGATCGATCGGTCAACATGCGGTAGGCGATCACCAGGATCTTGTGCGCGATAGCAACCGCCGCACGCATCTTGCCGCGTTTGGCACTGAGGCGGCGGTA
>DASRQX010000426.1:0-11883 GCA_035696165.1 Acetobacteraceae bacterium
TGCGCGCCGCGTGTTTGCCCCCGCTCAGCATCGCCGTGAGTTGCGCGCGTTCCCCCTCGTTCAGCTCCACCCGGTACCGTATGTTCATCACTGGTCCCCCGCTATCGAGGGCAACGATGAATCGCGCGGCAGCTGATTCGCTCCCGATTTTCACGCCCAGGCAGGGACAATATCTCGCGTTCATCCACGCCTATACGCTGGTAAACGGCCGCCCGCCCGCACAGGCAGACATCCAACGATTCTTTCAGGTGACGCCGCCATCGGTTCACCAGATGCTACTGACACTCGAACGGGAGAGGTTAATCTCACGCCGCCCGGGGATGCCCCGGAATATCGCTGTCCTGGTTGATCGTGCCGACCTGCCCGCATTGGAACCAGGGTACGGTCAACCGGTCAAAATCACTGTGCAAGGGTACTAGGAATGGGCCGACGCTGGGAGCAAGCCCTTCGAGCAGAACGGACAGATACCAAGTACGCCACTTAACATGCGCTTCTATCCAGCCGTCGCCCGACCCCACGAGCCGTCGCACTCCCTTCGCTGTCGGTGGAAGTGGGTTGCCTGATCTGTCCTCTTCCAGCGCTTTTCCGATGAGCCCGCTCAGTTGTAGCGCGACAATCTGGATGAGGCATGCGGGAAGGGCTGTTATCGCGTCTTATTGTGTGCTCGCGGTGACGGTACCAACATTGACGTCGAGGGTCCCATGGGCACCTGTGCCGCCGCCGACAGTCCGCGACGGAACGAAGCTGCTGCTCCGACGCCCGTTGGGTTAGGCGCGATATCGCGACCTTGTCCAACGCCCGCTTGCGGGAGCAATTATCGAGACGCGGTCTGCTGCCCCTTCTTACGCGGCGTCGCCTTCGGCGTCGGTGCCGCGGGGCATTCCTGAATCGCCAGCGCCTGCTGGACCGGCTTGCGTTCGGCATACGTCGCCAGTTGCTCAACGAGACCGTCCAAAACCTGGGGGTCTGCCGGCCGTCGGTCAGCGAGGACGATCGGACAGAGGGCGGTGAAAACCGGCTGATCCGCGTCGCGATGACTTACCGGCTTTGTTCTCCCCCCTGGTTTTGGACGGTCTCATCCGTCAAATCCGGGCGCTTCGTGCGTTCCGGCCAGCTTGGCGGAGCCAAAACGGCCAGATATCTGTCTTGGATGACGACCCGCCGAAACCCTCTATACGCTGGCTATCGCTAGGCCGCTGTCACGTCGCTCCTTGGATCGAGAATAGCGCCGGTCGGCGTCCGTGCTGCCATGTAAATCGGCTCCACATCGGGACCCCCTCATGGCAACGAAACCAATGAGATGCGACGCCGATCGGCACCGTGACCCCATGCCGATCCACATCTCCGCTGCTACCAAGCCGCAATCACGTCGCACCAAGCCCAATCTTCCCAGATGATCCGGCTTTTTTGCGACTGAGTAGGACTAGGTTGCATTCTCCAGCCTGGTCGATGTTGGGAGATCGATTACGTCTTTATGTCCATATGCCCAGCGTTGTTTCAAGGCTCGGTCGACATGTGCGTGGTCGCGCCCGATACTCCACCACCGAGACTGCTACGACGAGGGGACTTGCGATGGCGGGGTACTGGATTGTGCGCGCATCAGAGGTGACGGACCAGGAGGCGCAGCGCAGTTACGGCAAGGCGTGGGCGCCGCTCGCGGAGCGTTACGGGGCGAAGGTGATCGCCGGCCCCGCACGCATCGCCACAAAAGAGGGCGATCCCGTCGCGCGTGCTTTCATCGTCAGGTTCGAGTCGTACGAGCAGGCGCTCGCCTGCTACGAGGACCCGGCCTATCAGGCGGCTGCCATATTCGGGAAGCAGGCCTCGCCGCGCGATCTGGTGATACTCGAAGGCCCCTGAACCCGACGGCGCGTCAGGAACGTTCCGCCCAGGCCGCCGCGATCTCGCTTGAATCGCGCACGAGCGTCAGGCGCGACAGCAGCGACATCGCTTCCGCATGATGCGCCTTGTTCATCGGGCCGACGCAGTCGCGTGGGACGACGACGAAGAACCCAAGGTTCACCGCGTGCCAGGCGGTCGGGAGGATCCCGACCTCGGTCGCCAGCCCGGTATGGATGATCGTGCGGATCCCATGCGTCCGCAGGAGATACTCGAGTGGGGTGCCGATGAAGGCGTCGGTGCGCATCTTCGCGATCACCGTCTCACCCGGCTTCGGCGCGAGCTCGTCGACTGTCTGCCAGCCGTAGGTGCCGTAATGGCTGTTCTCGAGACGCCAGCGCTGCTCGGGGTCGCTCGCGATCGCGTAATTCTCGCGGATGCGCGGGTCGGTGAAGGTACCAAGGTTAGGCAGATTGGTGTACTGCGTGTACATCACCCGCACGCCATGCGACCGCGCCGTGTCGAGGAACGCTGCGATCGGTCCGAGCAGGTGGATCACGTCGATGCGCCGGTTGTCCCGATCAAATACTCCGTTAGGTCCGGTGTTATCGTTCTGGATGTCATGCATGATGACGACCGTGTGTGCCGGATCGACAATCTCTAGCAGAGTCTCCGGTATCTGCCTGCCTTCCCACTCGAGCATACTTCAGAACTCCTCTCGTCATCGATTCGATTGCGCGTTCACTAGCACGCGCCGTCTACACGCCCGACCATTCCTCTGCTGTGCTGGTGATCGTCAGTTGTGGCGCGCGGGTACGCAGCAGCGACAAGGCGGCTTCGTGCACCTCCGGCGTCTTCGCGCCACAGGCGTCCGCGACAACGCGCACGAAGGCGCCGTCGTCTAGAGCCGCCAATGCTGTCATCAGCACGCAGCAATCGGTCGACACGCCGCATAACACCACCGTGGCCGACGGACCTGTCAGCGCACGAAGTTCCGCGCCCCACTTCGAAAACCGGTGCGTGTCGATACGTTCGTGCCCACGCCAGGGCGGCACGAGCTGCCACAACTCCGCTGTTGCGGGAGCTGCGGCGAAATCCCATCGCCGGTAGTAGTCGGCCCAGCTGCCCTCGATCGCACGTGGCGGCACGAACCGGGTGAACGCTACGCGCCGCCCGAACCGCGGCACGAGCGTAGCGATCTGTTCCGCGGCCGCAGCGAAGCCCGGCGTGAACCACGGGCTGGCCGGGTCGGCAAACACGTGCTGCATATCAACCACGACCAGCCAATCCGTGTCCGCCGCCATCACAGCACGCGGGACAGGAAGGCGCGGGTGCGCGGGTTCTGTGGGTCTACCAGAACGTTTCCTGGCACCCCGCTCTCGACAATCACGCCGTCGTCCATCACCACGACTGTGTCGGCCATCTCACGGGCGAAGCCGATCTCGTGCGTCACGACGATCATGGTCATGCCGCTGGAAGCCAGCTCCTTCATCACCTCTAGCACTTCGCCCACCAGCTCGGGGTCCAGCGCTGAGGTCGGTTCATCGAACAGCATCAGCTTCGGGCGCATGGCCAGGGCGCGGGCGATCGCCACACGCTGCTGCTGGCCGCCGGACAACTGGCGCGGATAGGAACATGCCTTATCCTCCAGCCCCACCCGCTTCAACAGCTCCCGCGCACGATCGGTCACCTCGACGCGTTTCTCGCGTTTGATGCGGATCGGCGCGTCAATCAGATTGTTCAGCACCGTCATATGGCCGAACAGGTTGAAGTTCTGGAAGACCATGCCGATCGCGGCGCGTTGACGGCAGCATTCGCGCTCGTTCAGCTCGTGCAGCGCGCCACCGACCTCGCGATAACCCATTGGTTCGTTGTCGACATAGATGGTGCCGGCATCGATGCGCTCCAGCCCGTCGATGCAGCGCAGCAACGTGCTCTTGCCGGCGCCGGATGGCCCCATCAGGCAGACCACCTCGCTCTTGCGGGCGCGGAAGCCGATGCCGCGTAGAACCTCCGTGTGACCATGTGCCTTCCACACATCGATCGCCTCGACCACGACCGGTGCGGCACCGCAACCGGGGTCTTGCGCCATATTCATCCGGTGAACTCGTCGTTCTGCACGTCAACCGTGCCAACGACCGGTTCGGCAACCGGATTCGACATCGGGAACTGCTCCAGCATCCAGCGTTGGAACGCATCTATTTCGGGGCCGGACCCGTTTTCTCCAACAACAAGATAGTAGGCGCCACGGGTGCGCAATGAGGCATTGACTGGGCGCACCAGGGCGCCGCGGGTCAGCAGATCATCGGTCAGCAGGCTCCAGCCCAGGCCGATGCCCTGGCCTTCACACGCCGCCTGCAGCAGCAACGGCAGGCTGTTGAAGCGGATGCGCCGCCGGTTGGTGTTGCGAATGCCATAGTTGGCGAACCATAGCGACCAGTCGATCAGGGTGACGCGGTTGTCGTCCATCACCAGCAGCACCTCATCCAGCAACTGCTCGGCATCGACCAGCGGCGGACGGGACAGCAGATAGGCGGGGCTACACACCGGGAAAGCATCGCCTTCGCGCAGGAAGCTCGCGCGGAAACCGGGCCAGGCACCGCGGCCGAAGGCAATGCCGACATCGGCGCGATCGGCGACCGCCTGAAAGCCCAGCTCGGAGGCGACGATGTGCACGTCGATTTCGGGATGCCGGGCGCGGAAGGCGGGCAGACGCGGCACCAGCCAGAACGTCGCGATCGCCGAGGTGACGCCGATGCGAATGGTCGGCCGGCTGCTGGCCCGGATGTCCTCGGTGGCGGTGGCCAGGCATTCCAGGCTCATCGCTGCCGCGCGGTACAGCCGATGCCCTTCCTGCGTCAGTTCCAGCCCGCGATGGTGGCGCAGAAACAGCGCCACTCCCAGCTCGATCTCCAGCGCACGGACCTGCTGGCTGACGGCGGCCTGCGTGACCTTCAGCTCACGGGCGGCGGTGGTGAAGTTGAGATGCCGCGCCGCGGCCTCGAACACCAGCAAGCCGCTCAACCTTGGCAGACGACCGCAGAATCCCGACATCGCGCGGTTCACACCTCCAGATGCCAGCTCATCGCCGGCGGCCGCCATGCTCGCGGCTGTAATAGACCTCGATGAAATGCTGCGCCACCGACAGCAGGCTGGTCAGCGTCAGGTACCATAGCGAAGCGACTATCAGCAGCGGGATCGTTTCGAATGTGCGACTGTAAATGTCCTGCGCCGATTCCATCAGCTCTTCCAGCGCGACCACGCTGGCGAGCGACGAGTATTTCAGCATGCCGATCACCTGGTTGCCGGTCGGCGGCACGATCGATTTCATCGCCTGCGGCAGCACCACAACCCACAGACGTTGCAGCGGGCGATAGCCGAGCGCCGTCGCCGCTTCGATCTGCCCATGATCCACCGAGACAATGCCGGCGCGGATGATCTCCGCCATGTAGGCACCTTCGTTCAGCCCCAGCCCAAGCAACGCGGCGGTGAAGGACGAGATGGCCACCGTGCTCTGGATGGAGAAGAATTTCGGGCCGCCGAACGGAATGCCAAGCTGCAGCATGGGGAACAGCGCGGCCAAGTTGTACCAGAACACCAGTTGCACCAGCACCGGTGTGCCACGGAAGAACCAGATATAGGCCCCCGCCGTCATCGATACGATCGGCGTGCGCGACAGTTTCATCACCGCCAGCAGCAGGCCGATCGCGATGCCGACCAGCATCACCAGCACGGTCAGCTCGCAGGTCATCAGCAGGCCGGTGAGGATTTCCCGGTTGAACAGATAGGTGCCGACCACACGCCATTGGAAGCCGGGATTCGTGAGAACCTGAAAGATCACCCAGCAGACGAACACCGCGACCGCGAAGGCGCCGACCCAGCGGGCCGACCGGCGGCGCGGCACGATGCGCATCGTTCGCGCCCCGGCCCGACCAGAGTGACGTGCGATCACCTCCGTCATGGCATCAGGGGGGCTGTGCGCGTCATTGCAATGGGGTCTGCACCTCGGCCGGGCCCAGGGCGGCACTGCCGACGCCATAGTCGTTCAGCAGCTTCTGATAGGACCCGTCGCGCAGCATGCCGACCAGTGCCAGACGGATCGCGGAGGCGAGCTTGTCATTGTCCCTGCCAATCACGATGCCGGCGACATCCTGTGTGCCGGGCAGCGTGCCTTCCGTCATGACCAGCTTGCCGTTGTGCTGTGCGACATACACGCCCACCGCACGGTCGGTCAAAAAACCGTCACCGCGGCCATTGGCGACGGCCATATAGGTGTCGGCACTGTCGGGGAAATACTGGAAGCTGATCGGCTTCTTGCCGGCGGCGACGCATTGTTCCGACTGGCGCTGCGCCACCGCGACCTGCGAGCTGCCCTGGGTCAGCGCCAGGGTCAGGCCGCAGAGCTGCGACACGTTCTGTTTGCGGCTATCCTGCCGCGCCAGCAGGCCAAGCCCGCCGCGATAGTAGGGCACAAACTGGACGATCTTGCGCCGCTCCGGCGTGGCGCTGAGCTGGTCCACCCCGATGTCGAACCGGCCGGTCTGCACACCCGGAACGATCGCCGGAAACTTCACGTCGGTGAAGTTCGGCTTCAGCCCCAGCCGCTCCGCCAACGCGGTAATCAGGCGGATGTCCAGCCCGTCGGGCTTGCCGTCATCCGTCGTGAAATCGAACGGCGGCCATTGCAGTGACGTTGCGACCTCCAGCGTGCCGCTTTGCAGGTTCTTGTCCGGCAGCGCGGCACGTGCCGCCGCATCGACGCCCTGCGCCCAGGATGCTGCGGACAGCAGGCAGGCGGCAAGGACCAGGCCCAAGGTCAGGCCAATCAGCCGGCCACGCCCCAGTGCGCTCGCCATCAGTGCGTTCGCCATGATGTGATTCCCCCCGTTCAGCATGTCATTGCCGCCTGCGTCCGGTCGACCTCGGCCTGACGCCAGCCGAGCCGAGGCATGACGTCCTGCACGAAGACGCGCATGACATTGTCGATGCCGGTGCCAGTGCCGGTGCCGGTGCAGGCATGTGGACGGATGGTTACGCCCGAAACTTCCGGGCGCAACATCGGGGCGATGCGCGCGGCGACTCGTGCCGGGCTGCCGGCCACCATGCTGGCGTCAACCACCTCCATCGGCAGCAGCTCGGCCGCAGCGGCCGCCTGCCGCATGTCCTTGCGTTGCGCGATCTCGGTGAACGCGTCCGGCAACTGCACGCCGAGCGGGCCAAGAAAATCCCAGCGCGGATATCCAGCGATCAACCGCGCCGCCAACCGGAGGCGCATGGTTTGCAGCGCGGCCGCCTCGTCTTCGGAGATGCAGATTTCCCAACGCAAGTGGATGTCCAGGTCCCCCAGGCCGCGCCCGGCCCGTTCGGCGCCATCGGCGATCTGGCCCAGATAGAAGTCTAGCGCGGCGGGCGAGACAATGTTGGCGATCAGCACGCCATCAGCGAGCGCGCCGGCCAGGCGACTGATCTGCGCGCCCTGGGTCGCGATGTAGATCGGCACGCCAGCGCGCGACGGGAACTGCAAGCGGCCCTGATCGAGTGAGATCACCTTGCCGGCGAGACTGACCTGCTCGCCGCGCAGCAGGCCGCGGATGACCTCGATCGACTCGCGCATCGCCGCGACCGGCAGTGTCCTAGCAAGGCCGAGTTCGCGAAACCCGGCGCCGCCGAGACCCAGGCCAAGCATAGCCCTGCCGTCCGACAGCTCGTCCAAGGTGGCGATCGAGGCGGCAGTGATGGCGGGATGGCGGGAGTACGGGTCGGTCACGCCGGTAGCCAGCCGGATCCGCTTGGTGTGCACTGCAACGATGGCGAGGCCGATGTAGCACTCGCGCAGCATGCGCACGTCGGTGTACCAGAAACTGCTGTAGCCGAGCTGCTCGGCGAGCACGCCAAGCCGAATCAATTCCTGCGCGGGATACTCCGCGTTCAGCAGTACGCCGAGCGGCAGCGAGTGACTTATTTCGGCTGACGGTCTGGCCACAATTTGCCGCCGATACTCCAATTCTCTCGCTTCTTCTCGTCGATCACGACATGCACGCCCTCAGCCGAGACGCCGGTGACGCGCACCACCACGTCGGTAAGGCCTTTTACCAGCTCACGCTTCTGGTCGAGCGTGCGGCCCTCGTACATCGCCACGGTCACGATTGGCATGCGGTGTCCTCCTCGCCCCAGAGTCAGAGACGGATTTCGGTGAACGTCCCGACGTTCTCCAACGGCCCGTCGAGAATGGTCTTCGCCTGTGCCCGCAGCACTGCCTCGACTGGCGCGGGATGCCATTTCGCCAGGTGGTCGCTGCGGGCGCGCGATACTATGACGTGAAGGTCCTTGTGGAGATACATGGTCGGCTCCTCACGCAGTTCCCTTGACTTGCGAGTAAGGCTAACGAGCCGATTTGATCCAGTTCAACGAAAGATTTCCCAGGGACGATGACCTAGGCCAGCTAGGGGCAAGGGAGGACTTTGTTGCATGGATCGGTTGGTTGGAGCCGTCGTCGGGGTGCGGTAGGAGGCTGGCTCCGCCGCCTAAGATCGCAACTGCGTGGAAACTCCTCCTGCCCGTGACCTTCCGGACCAATCGGGCCGCCCGCCACCCTCGCGGTAGCGCCGTCGCGGTCTGCGGCGCGATCCTGATCTGTGCTGCCAGCGCCTTCGGCGTGAGCACAGAGACGCGCACCAGGGTTTCGACCACATTAGCCAGTGTCGAGCGTCGCCCGCGTTTCCAGGAACTGGGCCACGAGATTGGCCCGGTGGAAGAACCCCAGCTCCGCCGGTTCGAGATCGGCGGCGCGCAGCATTGCCGGGAGGTCGGCCTGGAACTCGCTGTAGTGGCGCATGATCGCGGTCGCGCCCGGCGGACACGGGCGGGCCTGCGGGAGGCGAATGCGCAGGGACGACACGGCGGTCGCAAACCGAAATTCTCGTCAACTCAGCGAACCGAAATCCTCAGCATGCTGGCTGCGGGCCGGTCCGCCGCCGAAGCCGCGAGGTTGTTCCGGGTCCACAGGGCCACGGTCAGCCGCATCAATGCCACGGCGAGGACCGCCAGCACTGTCTCGTGATCGAAAGTTATCTGAACGTTCGCTTCGCTGGCCGAAAATCAACCTACCGGCTAACTGGGCCCTCTATCAGAAATGGTAGGCGATCCGGGCGCTGCCGCCCATGCTCAGGAGGGAGCCGCCGACCTGCATCGTGTACTCGGCCTTAAACTCGAAACCGCCACTCCGGTACAGCTGCACGCCGATATCGAGATCGCCCAGCAGGGTCGGCGATTGGATGAGGGTCTGGAACGTCCCGTCAGCGGCCGACGCGCCAACCAAGCTGGCACCTATCGTACGCGAGTTGTTCGGCAGATAGCTGATCCCAATCGCGGCATACGGCCGCAGTACGTCCGCCGCATCTATGGCGTAACGTCCGCCGATCTCCACCATCGGCGAGACCTCAACATTCGTGTTGCTGCTGCCATGCACATTTAGCGCATAGCTGGACGAGCCGGACTCCGCAAAGTTGGGCATGTTCGAATGGTAAACGGCAAGATCGCCATACGGCCGCACATACCAGCCGTCGAACGCGAAATCATAGGCGCCGCGCAGCAGCCCACCGACCAGCAGCGCGCGTGGATCGCTTTGCAACAGCGCGGTGCCCGTCGGCAGGCTGGCGATGCGGTTGCTATGCGACCATTCCCCCGCCACACCGAAGGAGCCGGCGATCAGCCAGGGACCCATCGTGTGCTTCACTGCCACGCTGCCGTCGAAGCTGTGGCCGGTGCCGGACGATCCGCCGCTCCCCGTTGACCAGCTCTGCCCCGCGGCGAGAGAGCCGCCGAGGAACCAGTCCGGTGAGCACAGACGCTCGAGATAACGCTGCGAGCCCGGCTCGAACAGAAAGGTGTCGACCTGGTGGCCGACGATGCCGAAAGAGGCGCCGGCTTCGAACATCTCCCGCAACGCGCGGGCGCGAGTCCGGCGGAGAGCGTCGAGACATCGAGCGAGTCCAGCCAGACGGCAAGGTCGAGGTCACCGCATTCATGCCATAGTTCGATACCCCGACTCCGGTACTCGTGAAAGCGCGGAACCTCCTTCCACAATGGGCGGGCGACAGAGCCGATGACAGCGATGGCACGCACAACCGGGAACGCCATCCAGGCATCAGTCACCACGTCTGCGGCGCCGCGGAACTGGCGTTGGCGATCCAGTCGCGCACGGTTCTCCCGTTCGACGTCGGAACGTCGCATCCGGTCACGCCTCGAATAGGCTTACGGAGCGACCAGGCGAATAGTGCAGGCCTATTTGTCCTTCAGCGATCGGGTCCACTCCGGGCAGCGCGCTCGGATAAACGCTTCCATCGCACCGACAGCGGCCCCGCCTTTATGTCGTTTCCGCCACTGGTCCATCAGAAGGCCGGCGCATTCGGCCGGAATGTCTATCGACCATTCGCTGAACTCCGACTTGGATTCTTTCGGGTACCGGTAAATGCCAAGAAGGACGCCCATGCAAAACGCCAATTCCTGCTCGGGCATAGCCAATGCCCGATATCGCTCGATTTGATCGAGATACGGCTGAAGCTCCTCCTCGACAATCTCTGCGGCCGCCTCATCGGGCGACGTATAGCCGTCTCGTGATCGGCCCGACCGGTCCCAACAATCCTGTACGTCGATCGAGTCCAGCGCGACGAATACCTCGTCGGCTATCGAATCCACGTCGATCTCGGTCAGGACGCTCATCGCCTCGGCGACGACGGCGTCGCGCAGAACGCCCTCTGTCCGGCACAGCCGGCCGACGATTACCAATGCCTGCTCGGCTGTGAGCATACCGATTACATCGGTCATGGAGCATCCTACTCTCGCGCCAGTTGCCGCAACCTATCGCAGCATAGCGTAGGCTTGGCGTGCCGGCGCCGACAATGATGGTGAGCATTAAGGAACCGTGGGGTGGTCACGCTGCGGTCCGCTCAGCGTCGTCCACACGCGGCGAGACCGTGATCGTCCCGAAACCCTCCGCCTGATCGAGCCCGACGACCGTTCCCCGACACAGTTCCAACGCCGCCATGAAGGTCGACGCCATGGCAGAGCGGACGATGACCGGCTCGGCCCGCCTCTTCGCCGGCACCGCCGGCAAAAAGGCCTCCAGCGGCCGCGGCTCGCGCATCGCCGCGACGAGCGCGCGCATCCGGATCAGGGCCTCCGGGATGCGAAACAAGTCACCTAACGTCGGCCGGTAGACTTGCGTCGCCGCCGGCACCTCGTCCCGCCCGCGCAGCACCGTCAGGCACGCCTCCAGCAGCGCCATGTAGGAGGCGACGTGCGGGTCAGGCCCGGAGGGTACACGGGCGAACACGTCACGGCCGAGCTGCTTGCGGGCCTGCAGCCAGGACGCGGCCGCCCGGATGACGCGCAGCTCGTCTAGGCGCGCGATTTCGCGCCCGGCGTCGCGCTCCGCCTCCTCTGCTGCTTCCGGCGTCGCTGGGAACAGCAGGCGCGAGCACAGCAGCACCAGCCGCGTCGCCATCACCAGCCAGTCCGCCCGGCGCTCGATCGGCACATGCGCCGCCAACTGCGCGGAGGCGGCGACGAACTGGTCCACGAGATCGACCAGCGAGATGCGGCCGAGATCGAGGCGCTGCCGCTCCGCCAGGTCGAGCAGCAGGTCGATCGGGCCGTCGAACCCGTCGAGATGCAGCACCGGCGCCGACGGCACACGCGGCGGCGTGTCCCAATCATCCTACAACGCGTCGGCGGTCGGGCAGACGGGAGACAGCGCTGCCTTCCCCACCGCCCCGTCGTAAGGCATCGCCGGGCCCGTCGGTCTCACCGAAACGGGGCTGGACGGCAAGGACGAGCGTCGGCCAGTCGCGCCGCAGCCGCAGGATGGCCTGCCACGGCGTCCAGTCGGCTGACAGGAACTCGAATACCACGCGCGCCGAGCGGCGCAGCCAGTCCTCCAGCGCCCGCACCGGGCAGGTCTCTTCTCCGCGCATGCGCGGCAGGGCGACGTCCGCCCCGTCCCCCGCCTGGTCGGTCTTCGAACGCGGGATGCGCACGATCACG
>DASRQX010000427.1:0-25670 GCA_035696165.1 Acetobacteraceae bacterium
TTCGACCTTGGCGGCATGGAACACCGCGCCGACGCCGGTCATCACGCCACAACCCACCAACGCGGCGCGGTCCAGCGGAATGTCCTCACGGATCTTCACGATCGCATGCTCGTGCACCAGCATCTGCTCGGCGAACGCTGAAAGGTTGAACGCCTGGTTCAGCACTTTGTTGTTCAGCTTCAGCCGCCGCGCCGCACCGGGCAGCAGTTTCACCTCGGTGTCCTCGCACAGATTGGTGTGGCCGGTGACACACTGGGCGCATTCGCCACAGAACACCGACAGGCAGGTGATGACGTGGTCGCCCGGCTTCACGTACGTGACATCGGCGCCGACGGCTTCCACCACCGCGGCCGCCTCGTGGCCGAGCACGACGGGCAGCGGAAACGGATACAGCCCCTCCATGAAATGCAGGTCGCTATGGCACAGGCCGGCGAAGGCGGTGCGCAACAGCACTTCGCGGCGCTTCGGTTTGGCAAGCTGAACCTCTTCGATGGCGAGCGGCTGGTTCACCTCATGCAGCACGGCGGCTTTCATGGCGTGGTCTCCCTTTGGGCGCGGATCATTTCCAATGTTTTTGGTAATACGGTTCCTTGTCGGCACCTTCCAGCATGATCGCATGGTCGGTGGCGAAATAGTCGGCGTAGTGCAGCACGTAGGCTTCGAAGTTGCGGCCATGGAACGGTGAGTTTCCGGCGTGCGTCGCGACCGTGCTGACCACGGTGTGCGGCAGGCCCAACTCCTTCAGCAGCATGGCGCCGACCACCCCATGCTGCAGCTCGTGGGAAAGCTGCGAGTAGCTGACCTTGTCGGGGCTTTCCCGCACATACATCAGCGGCTTGTCGACGTCGTGTAGGATCAGGATCGGCAGCAGGATATCATGGTCGAACGTCTTGCCCCAGTCGGCGGCGGCGCGGGTGGCCAGATCAACACCCGCGCGGGTCACATCGTTGACGTGATCCTGCAACCGGTAGTGCGGCGCGCCGGGGGAATACGGCATTTCCGCCAGTTCCTGATAGGGACTGGACGACCAGGTGCTGACCCAGGCGGTGACGATCTTCTCCCGCATGCTGGGGGAGACCATGTCAAGGCCGAACAGCCATTCCTCCACCGCGCGATGGCGGGAGTTGCTGGTGCGGTCGATCACATAGGGGGTCATGCGCATCCTCCCGTGTTGCGCGCATGTTGCCCGCTTCGTGACGGGACGCAATGGTTGCTGGTTGAGGCGCTGCCGGAAACCGGCCGCGCCTGCCGGTCGCGTTGGATGGTCGGTAGGGAAGCAGAATTCAGGACCTGAGGCGGAATAACCGGATCGACTGGGGATCAGTTGTCGCATTCCGGGCCATGACCGGGGTTGCCCCGGTCATCCACGACTGTCTTTGCTGCTCGCAACAAAAGACAGTCGTGGGTGGCCGGGCTGATCCCCGGGTCAAGATGCCCGGGGACGGCCATGACACAGAAGATTGCCACGCGTTCGATCTTTTGATCCGTCGCCAGCACATCCGCCTTGCATCTGACCCTCGATCGCGCTAAGTCGCGCACCATGGTCCGAACGCCTCCCATCTCGCGATTTTGGTACCGCTGGTACACCCCGGCGGCCTAGGATCGCGCACTCGTTGCAGTTTCCCGAAGCCGCCCCTGCCAAGGCGGCTTTCGTGTTTTTCGGACCATCCCACTCGATCGCGCGTCACGGCAGGAAGCGGCCTCCCAGTTGAAGGAGGTCCCAATGGGCCGAGCAAATTTCGATTTCGATGTCATCGGCGGGCCGGCGCCGCCGCGGACGCAGCCCCAGCAACCGGCACCCGCGAAGCCGGCTTCCGGCGGCAACGGCGCGCAAGGCGCGGCGCCGCCGGCCGATACTGGCGCGACCGCCAAATAGTCGGCTCCCAGATAGTCGGCTCCTAGTCTTTGCCGCGATGGTCTAGCCTGCCGCCGGTTGGTCAACCGGGCGGGGAGATTCGACGTGGCGCTGCACTTTGAGCGGTTGGAATACGATCGGCGGCTGAGCTCGGCTGTCCGTACGCTGGCCGCGCGCGGCCTCGACGGGCTGCTGATGTTCCAGCAGGAGAGCATGTACTACCTGACCGGGTACGATACATTCGGATTCTGCTTCTTTCAGTGCCTGTATCTTGATGCCGACGGCCGACTGGCGCTGCTGACACGCTCGGCGGATTTGCGGCAGGCGCGGCACACCTCGCTGATCGAGGACGTGCGGGTGTGGACCGATGCGCAGGGCGCCGATCCGGCAGCGCAACTGCGCGACATGCTGGACAGTGTTGGCGCGCGCGGCAAGCGGCTGGGGATCGAGACCAACGCCTATGGGCTGACACATTTCAACGGCAAGCGCGTGGACGCGGCGCTGGATGGGTTCTGCACGCTGGTCGAGGCATCGTCGCTGATCGATGAGTTGCGCGCCGTGAAGTCCCAGGCCGAGCTGGCGTGCGCCAGGCGCGCCGGTGTGTTGGCGGACGCGGCGCTGAAGGCGGGGCTGGAGCAGGTCCGCCCCGGCGCCGACGAGGCGTGGATCCTCGCCGCGATGCAGGCGGCGATCCTTGCCGGCGGCGGCGACTATCCCGGCAACGAGTTCATCATCGGCTCGGGCGAGGATGCGTTGCTGTGCCGTTACAAGTCGGGTCGGCGCATGCTCTCGGGCGACGATCAGCTTACGCTGGAATTCGCCGGCACCTGGCGGCACTACCATGCTGCGATGATGCGCACCGTGGTGATCGGCACGCCGCGTCCGCAGCATCTGCGCATGGCGGAGGTCTGCCAGGAGGCGTTGGCGCAGTGCGAAACGAAGCTGCGTCCCGGCTACACCGCCGGCGAGGTGTTCGAGGCGCATGCGCGGGTGATGGACGCGCATGGCATGTCGGCGCATCGTCTGAACGCCTGCGGCTACAGCCTGGGCGCGCGGTTCACGCCGAGCTGGATGGATCCGCCGATGTTCTATCAGGGCAACAGCTTCGTGCTAGGCCCGGACATGGTGTTCTTCGCGCATATGATCCTGATGGACTCCGACACCGGAACGGCGATGACGCTGGGCCGCACCTACATCCTGACCGAGCGCGCACCCGAGCCGCTGTCGACGGTGCCGCTGGACCTGCTGCGGCGTTAGCGGCAAAGCTGCGCGGTATGACACCACCCGTGCCTGCACCGATCATCACACGCTGCTGCATCGCCGGCGGCGGCCCGGCCGGCGTGATGGCGGGGTTCCTGCTGGCGCGGGCTGGCGTCGATGTGGTGGTGCTGGAGAAGCATGCCGATTTTTTCCGCGACTTTCGCGGCGACACCATCCATCCCTCGACCCTGGAGGTGATGCACGAGCTGGGCTTGCTGGATGAATTCCTGACATTGCCACACAGCAAGGTGGTGCATCTCGGTGCGCAGGTTGGTGATACTTTCGTGCCGATCGCCGATTTGTCGCACCTGCCGACGCACTGCAAGTTCGTCGCCCTGATGCCGCAATGGGATTTCCTGGATTTCCTGGCGCGGCAGGGGCGGCGATTTCCGGGCTTCCACATGATGATGGGGGCGGAGGCGACCGGACTGCTGCGCATCGGCGATACTGTCACCGGTGTCACCGCGACGACCGCGGACGCGGCCCCGGGGGCGACGATCGAGATTCGCGCGGAGTTGGTTATCGCCGCCGACGGACGGGCCTCCACGTTGCGCCCGCTGGTTGGCTTCCAGCCGATTGAGTTCGGTGCGCCAATGGACATTTTGTGGATGCGGCTATCTCGTCGTGCCGGCGATCCCACCGACTCGCTTGGCCGGCTGGATGCCGGGCGCATGATCGTGCTAATCAATCGCAACGAGTATTGGCAGTGCGCCTATGTCATTCCGAAGGGCGGGATCGATAGGGTACGCGCGGCGGGACTGGAAGCATTCCGCCAGGATATCGTTCGCCTGCTGCCGGTGTTCGCCGACCGCGTGGCGGAATTGAAGACGTGGGACGACATCAAGCTGCTGACCGTGGCGGTGGACCGGCTGGAGACCTGGCACAAGCCCGGGTTCCTGTGCATCGGCGACGCGGCACATGCAATGTCCCCAATCGGCGGTGTTGGCGTCAACCTGGCGGTGCAGGATGCGGTGGCGACTGCCAACATCCTTGCCCCGCGATTTCGCACTGGCGGCGTGACGGAGGCCGATCTGGCCGCCGTGCAGCGACGGCGGGAGTGGCCGACGCGAATGACTCAGCGGCTGCAGCTTATCGCGCAGAACCGGGTGATCAGCGGCGTGCTGCGTGGCACCACGCCGCCGCGTCCACCGCTGATGCTGCGCTGGTTCGGCAGGCTGCCATTCCTGCAACGAATTCCCGCGCGGGTGATCGGGATGGGCTTCCGCCCCGAGCACATCAGGACGCCGCCAGCACCTTTGCCGTCGCCCCACTGATCGCACCGAGTTTTTCCCCGTTCGCCACGCGGTCCTGCATGAGCAGTCCGCGCGCCTGGCGTTCGATCGCGGCGCGGGCTTCGGATTCGGCTTCTCCGGGGGGCAGCACCAGCACGCCGCTCTCGTCGCACAGCACCGCGTCGCCCGGCATCACCGCGACGCCGCCGATCGACACCGGTTTGTTGAGCCGTCCGCCCAGGTCATAGATCCGCGTGGTGATCGGCGCGATGCCGTGGCACCACAGCGGGAAATCGGACGCCTCGACTTCCTCCAGATCGGTGCAGGGGCCATCGACCACGCCGGCCCTGGCGCCGGCCGCCTTCGCGGCAACGGTCACGCCGCCGCCCCAGCAGGCGTGGCGATCATCGCCCAGGCGATCGACCACCAGGATGTCGCCGGGACGCAGCAGGCCCAGCGCATGGTGCAGCAGGGTTGAATCCGGACCCGGAATGGCCAGCGTGATCGCGGTCCCGGCGACGCGCTTGCGCCGCAGCAGCGGCTGGATGCGTCGATCGCAGAAGCCCCAGTGCCGCCAATGGCCGACCGTTGCCGTCTCCGTTTGCTCCAGCAACGCGACCACTTCGGCGCTGATCCGCGATGGCATCGGATCGATGTCGTATTTCGGCATCCTGGGATTCCTTCAGTGCGCGACGCCAACAAGCCGGCGCTCCGGGTGTACCACGAGCCACAACAGCGCGCCGGCAACCCCGGCCAACGCAATCCCGATCAGCGCGCCGGACCAACTGCCGGTCCAGCCCACCAGGTATGCGGTCAGCACCGGCCCGGCGACCCCCGCGGCATTGCCCCAGAAATTCGTCCAGCCCGACACGATGCCGGTGGCGCCGCCGCCAAGGTCCTGCGTCGAGGGCCAGATCGACACCTGGGTGACGCCGACCGCACCCAGCGATACACACAGCAGCGCCATCATCGGCACCACATCCGCGGTGAGTGCCGCCGCCGTCAACGCCAGCGCGCTGGCCACGAAACCGGCCATCGCCAACGGCACGCGCGCGGCCCAGATCGATCCGGTACGGCGCAGGATCACGTCGCCCAGTGCGCCGGTCAGGAACACGCTGGCGAACATCGCGACCCAGGGCAGCGAAGCATAGACGCCCATCGCCGCGAGCGAGACCTTGCGCTCGTTCACGAGGTAGGTCGGCAGCCAGGTGGTGTAGAAACTCTGGATCAGCACCAGAAAGAAATACTGCACGCCGATCGCCCAGAAGCGCGGATCCGGCAGGCAGCGCAGGAACGCGCCCGGCGGAATGATTTCCGCGTGATCGCGCTGTCCCGCCCGGATGTGCACGGCCTCGGCCGGGGTGATCGCGGGATGTTCGGCCGGGCTGTCGCGGAACCACAGCCACCAGGCGATGCCGAGCACAATGCCCAGCACGCCGAAGCCGTAGAACGCCCAGCGCCAGCCAAACCGCAGGATCACCCAGGTGGTGATTGGGGCCGCCGCGATCGGGCCGAGATACAGGCCGCCGAGCAATATCGAGTTGCCCTTGCCGCGCTCGCTCTGCGGGAACCAGCGACGGATCGCGACGATGGAACTTGGCCAGTCGGCCGATTGCCCGACGCCAAGCAGCGCGCGGATGGTAACGAATGAGGTCAGGTTGAAGCCGAGCGGCGTGGCGGCCGTCAGCACGGACCACAAGACGTTCGCCCAATACAACATGCGGCGCGGGCCGAAGCGCTCCGCCAGCCAACCGGCGGGTACCTGAAGCAGTGCGTAGGTCCAGGAGAACGCGGTGAGTATCCACGACATCTCGACCAGGGTGAAGCCGTATTCGTGCTGGATGGTCGGCGCCGCGACGGTCATTGCGGTGCGATCGAGCGACATCACGAAGGTGATTGGTCCGATCAGCAGGAACATCAGCCGCCAGCGCAGGCCGCCGGTTGGTGTCGTCACGAATGATCTCCAAAGGTCGTGCCGCATCATCGCGGATGCAAAGTAGGCGGTAAACAGTTCGGGTGAGCGTAGGGGGGAAAAGCTTGCCCCCGGACTGATCCGGGGGGTAGCGCGTTCCGCCCTACGTCAGCTCTTGGGGCGCCGGTCGATCACGCGTCGCGCTTTGCCGAGCGATCGCTCGATCGTGCCGGGTGGCTCGATGGCCAGTTCCACCGTCAGACCGACGCGGTCCTTGATGCGGGCTGTTGTCAGTTTCGCTTCGGCGCCCAGCAGCGTGGGGTCAAGCGCGTCAGAGCGGGCTTCCACATGCACCGTGACATCGTCCATGCGGCCGGTGCGCGTCACTTCGATCTGGTAATGGCCGGTCAGAATGTCGCTGCGCAGCAACTGTTCCTCGATCTGTGTCGGGAACAGATTGACCCCGCGAATGATCAGCATGTCGTCGCTGCGCCCGGTGACCTTCTCCATCCGGCGCATCGACCGCGCGGTGCCCGGCAGCAGGCGCGTCAGGTCGCGCGTGCGGTAGCGGATCACCGGCATGCCGACCTTGGTCAAGCTGGTGAACACCAGTTCGCCGGGGGCGCCTTCGGGCAGCACGGCACCAGTGTCGGGATCGATCACTTCCGGGTAGAAATGATCTTCCCAGATATGCGGACCGTCCTTGGTCTCGATGCACTCATTGGCGACGCCGGGACCCATCACTTCCGACAATCCGTAGATGTCCACCGCGTCCATCGCGAATCCGGCCTCCATCTCGCGGCGCATCGCGTTGGTCCAGGGTTCGGCGCCGAACATCCCGACCTTCAGGGAACAGTCGCGCGGGTCCAGTCCCTGGCGGCGGAATTCATCGAGGATTGCCAGCATGTAGCTGGGTGTGACAGCGATCATGTCGGGGCGAAAATCGGTGATGAGCTGGACCTGCCGCTCGGTCATGCCGCCGGACATGGGCACCACCGAGCAGCCGAGGCGTTGCGCGCCGTCATGCAGTCCCAGCCCACCGGTGAACAGCCCGTAGCCATACGCATTGTGCAGGATCATCCCGGCCCGGCCGCCCGCGGCATAGATCGATCGGGCAACGACCGAGGCCCAGACCTCCAGGTCCTCGCGCGTGTAGCCGACTACGGTCGGCTTGCCGGTCGTGCCGGACGAGGCGTGGATCCGCGCGATGCGCTCGCGCGGTACCGCGAACATGCCGAACGGATAGTTGGCCCGTAAGTCCTGTTTGGTGGTGACTGGGAACTTCGCGAGGTCGGCCAATTCACGAAAGTCGTCCGGATGCACGCCGGCGGCGGCGAAGACGGCCTTGTAGTGCGGCACGTTGTCATATGCATGCCGTAACGACCAGGCCATGCGTGCGCATTGCAGCGCGGTGATCTCGTCGCGCGACGCGGTTTCGATCGGATCGAGACCTGGCTGGTCCATCTATGCCTCCGCGATCCGGAATTTTTCCCCCGTGGTGCGGGAATGGCCGCGAAATTCCGCCACCACGGAGCCGTCGCTGCCGGTGACGCGCACGTCGTAGATGCCGGAGCGTGCGCCGCGTGTGCGTTCGACCGCCTCCGCCGTCAGGGTTTCGCCAAGATGCGCAGGGCGGATGAACGTGATCGCGCAGTGCTGTATCAGCGCGTGCAGTCCGTGGCTGTTGCAGGCGAACGCCATGGCGGAATCGGCAAGACTGAAGATGAAGCCGCCGTGGCAGACGCCGTGGCCGTTCACCATCGCCTCGCTGACCGTCAACGACAGGCGCGCCAGACCCGGCGCCACGTGATCCAGACGCATGCCGAGACCGGCGCTGGCACGATCGTCGCGCCACATGGCCTCGGCGCTGGCCCGGGCGAGCGCGTCGGCGTCCATCAGGCGCGGCCCGTGAAGCTGGGGTTGCGCTTGTCGAGGAACGCTCGCACGCCTTCGGCGAAGTCCGCGCCGCGCCCGGCGATGCCTTGCAGTTCTGCTTCCAGATCGAGCTGCGCGGCCAGCGCATCGGTCCCGAACTCGCGCTTGATCAGCGCCAGCGCCGCCGTTGGGCCCGTGGCGAGGCGGGCGGTGAGCGCCTCGGCCTCGGTCATCAGCGCATCGTCGTCGATGCATTTCCAGATCATACCCCAGGCTTCGGCCTGCGCGGCAGTGACCGGTTCGCCCAGCATCGCCAATGCGCGGGCGCGCGCCTCGCCGACCAGGCGCGGCAGGAAGAAGCTGGCGCCGGAATCCGGCACCAGGCCGATACGCACGAAAGCCTGGATGAACTGGGCGCCACGCGCCGCCAGCACGATGTCGCAGGCCAGCGCGAAGCTGGCTCCGGCGCCGGCGGCGATGCCGTTGACCGCGCAGACCACGGGTAGCTGCAGGTCACGGATCCGCCGCACGACGCGGTGGTGATAGGTGCTGGCCAGGCGCTGCAAATCGGGCGGGCCGTCGGGGCCGGGGATCACCGTCGGACCTAATTCCTGACCCGAACAGAAACCGCGGCCGGTGCCGGTCAGCAGCACGGCGCGACAGGTCTTGTCGGCTTCGGCGTCATCCAGCGCGGCGAGAAGCGCTGTCAGCATCGCCTCGTTCACCGCGTTGAGCTTGTCGGGGCGGTTCAGCACCAGCTTGCGCCAGGTGCCGCGCGGCTCGACGCGAATCGTTGCTTCCATGCGGCGTCTCCTGCCCGTGGTCTGGCGCGGTCGCTGCCGATATACTGCGCGGACAACGCCAAGGCGCAAGGCGCACGGCCGGTCGGGGTCCGCTTGGGGTGACGACAAAGGGGATGAGCAATGGCAGCAGGACCGCTGGTGGTGGCGTTTGCGCTGAAGGAAGCGCAGCGCGCGATCGTGACCGAGGCACTGGGCGGGGCAGGGGAGGTGGTCTGGCTGGCCGACCTTGACGACGCCGGCCGCGAGGCGGCACTGCGCGGTGCCGGCGCCGTACTGATCTGGAATACCAAGGAACTGAAGCCGCACGAGTTGGCCCTGATCGGCGGCGCAAGGCTGTTGCAGTCGATGACCGCCGGCGTCGATTTCCTTGAGTTCAGTGCGTTACCGGACGGCCTGCCGGTCGCCAGCAACGGCGGCGCCTATGCCGAGCCAATGGCGGAACACGCGTTGGGAATGGCGCTGGCCGCAGCGAAGCGGCTGATCGTCGAACACACTGCGCTGGCGTCCGGCGCGTTCAACCAGTTCGTGCAGAACAAGATGCTGGCGGGCGGTGTGTTCGGCGTATTCGGGTTCGGCGGCATCGGTGTGGCGACCGCGAAACTGATGCGCGGCCTCGGCATGCGGGTCCACGCAATCAACCGGCGTGGTGTCTCCGATGCAGACGCGGACTGGATCGGTGGGGTGGATCAACTGGACACGCTGCTGGCGGCGTCCGACGTGTTGCTGATCAGCGCACCGCTATCGCGGACCACGCGCGGCATCATTGATGCGGCAGCGCTGGCACGCATGAAGCCGGACGCGATCCTGATCAATTTGGCCCGCGGCGAGCTGATTGACGAGGCGGGGCTGTACGCACACCTGCGGGCACAGCCGCGCTTCACTGCCTGCATCGACGCGTGGTGGATCGAACCGGTGCGGCACGGACACTTCGCCACGAACCAGCCCTTCATGACGCTGCCGAACGTGATCGGCTCGCCGCATAATTCCGCGTCGGTATCGGCCTCGCGCACGGTGGGGCTGCGGCGCGCGACGGAGAACTGCCGCCGCGCGTTGCTGGGTGAAACACCGCATTTCCTGGTGCGGGAGGAGGAGAAGCTGCGTTAGTACGCCATTTGCTCGGGGAAATCCGTGTTTTTGATAACCATTTGCAGTAAAGAATCACCACAGAGGCACGGAGACTCGGAGAAGAATATCACGTTGATCACTTGGCGTTTCTGCTCTGTGTCTCTGTGGTGATCCTGCTTGCGGACACGCGGCAGACACAGATTCCGGCGAGCATTGGGTATACCAGGTGTCTGAATGATCGACTGTCGCCGGCACCCACCACGTCATGCCGGCCGCCGGGTCAAGCGCCCGAGGACAGGCTCCCGCCGGTATCCATGACTTTCTTTGCTGCAACGAAGGCAAGTCGTGGATACCTGCCTGCGCCGGCATGACGCGGGGCCGGGATGACGGGGGGCAGGCATGGCGGGGTTGCAAGCTGACGCTAACTTGGCGGTGCCGGCGGTTCGGGGGGCTTCACGCCCGAGGCGGCGGCGACCTCGGCGGCGAAGTCGTCGGCCTTCTTCTCGACACCCTCGCCAAGCTGGAACCGGGCGAACCCATGCAGCTTCGCCCCGGCCTTCTGCAGCACCGCCGCGACCCGGCTTTCGCCGTCATGCACCCAGACCTGCTCAAGCAGCACGGTCTCTTCGTAGTATTTCTTGATGCGGCCTTCGACCATCCGCTCGATAATGGCCTCTGGCTTGCCGGACGCGCGCGCCTGCTCGCTGAGCACGGCCTTCTCACGTTCCAGCGCGGCGGGATCGACGGCGCTGATATCCAGCGCCTCCGGCCGTGCCGCGGCGACATGCATGCCCACTTGGCGGCCGAGAGTTTCCAGCACCGCCTGTTCGCTGCCGCCTTCGATGGCCACCAGCACGCCGATCTTGCCGAGGCCGGGCGCGACCGCGGTATGCATGTAGCTTGCCACCGCGCCCTGCGGCACGCTCAGCACGCGGGCGCGGCGGATCGTCATGTTCTCGCCGATCGTGGCGATGAGCTGGGTCAGTTCTTCCGCCACCGTCCGTCCGGTGCCGGGGAAGACTGCCGCACCGATCGCGTCCAGGTCCTCGCCGATATGCAGCGCGACGTTGGCAACCGCGGCCACGAACCCCTGGAACGTTTCGTTGCGCGCGACGAAGTCGGTCTCGGCGTTCACCTCGACCATCGCCGCCTTGGCCGGAACCGAGGCAATGCCGACCAATCCCTCGGCCGCCACGCGCCCCGACTTCTTGGCCGCCGCGGCGAGGCCCTTCTTGCGTAGCCAGTCAACCGCATCCTCCAGCACGCCGGCGGTCTCGGTCAGCGCGCGCTTGCAGTCCATCATTCCCGCGCCGGTTTTCTCGCGCAGCTCCTTGACCAGCGCCGCCGTGATCTCAGCCATTACACCGTCTCCACATCTTGTCGCCCGGGATCCTGTCTCCTCGGATCTTGTCTACAGGGCGGGCGGATCAGCCATTCAGGCATGTGCCGCATCGACGGCGGCCTCGACTTCGGCCATCGCGCCCGGCGGCAGAGCCTCGCCCGCGCCGATATCCTGGCCCGATGCCGCCATCTCGGCGCTGATCCCATCCAGCACCGAGCCGGCGATCAGGTCGCAATACAGTGTGATGGCGCGGATCGCGTCGTCGTTGCCCGGGATCGGGTAGGTCACGCCCTGCGGGTCGGAGTTGCTGTCGAGCACGGCGACCACCGGGATGCCGAGCTTGTTGGCCTCCTCGACCGCCAGCTTCTCCTTGTTCGTGTCGATGATGAACAGGATATCCGGCAGGCCGCCCATCTCCTTGATGCCGCCCAGCGCGCGTTCCAGTTTGTCGCGGTCGCGGGTGATCTCCAGCACCTCTTTCTTGGTCAGGCCATGGGTGTCGCCGGACACCAGGTCCTCGATCTGGCGCAGCCGCTTGATCGAGCCGGTGATGGTCTTCCAGTTGGTCAGCGTGCCGCCCAGCCAGCGGTGGTTGATGTAGTACTGGCCGCAGCGCTTGGCGGCGTCGGCAACATACTCGGCGGCGGCGCGCTTGGTGCCGACGAACAGCACGCGCCCGCCCGCCGCGGTGACGTCGCGGACGGCGCGCAGTGCGCGGTCCAGCATCGGCACGGTCTGCTGCAGGTCGATGATGTGGACCTGGTTGCGCACGCCATAGAGGTACGGCCCCATCTTGGGGTTCCAGCGGCGCGTGTGGTGGCCGAAATGGACGCCGGCTTCCAGAAGCTGGCGCAGGGTGAATTCAGGCATCGCCATCGGCGTGTCCTTTCCTATCGTCCGGTTAGACCTCCGCGGGGCTCGCGCCAAGCAGGCACCGGACCCGGATTTCCGGGAAAGGCGCCCCGCGTGTGAATTACCGGCGGCCCGAGACAAGCCCGCGGCATCGCCAGCGGGCGGGGGTATGGCGGAGACGCCGCCGAAAGGCAAGGCCGGACCGCCAGCGCCGTCCCGAGGAACGCCCCTGGCTTCTGCTGAGACCGCTCCAGCGAGTGCAGCAACCCAGTCGCCGTCCGAGGCGCGCACGCCCCGGCACATCCTGCCACCGTCAAACCCGGCGCACGGGCTGG
This sequence comes from Acetobacteraceae bacterium, assembly GCA_035696165.1. Lineage (GTDB taxonomy): Bacteria > Pseudomonadota > Alphaproteobacteria > Acetobacterales > Acetobacteraceae > Palsa-883. The sequence goes on from DASRQX010000427.1 coordinate 12,532, forward strand.
TGTCGCGAGCGTATCCGTCAGTTCCCGCACAACCCGGATTTGTGCTGGCCGCCATGCCGCGGAGGCATCCGGCGGCGGTGGCGGTGCGGCGAACGTGGCCCGCGGTAGAGCGTCGCTGAGTTGATACGGCGGCAGCATCTGGCGGAGGACGTCCTGGGTGATTCCGTTGGGAGGATGCGAGATGACGCTAGACTGCTGACGGAATTGTCTTCCCAAAGGTAGATATAAATTCTAACGTCCACGTCAACGCAAACGAGCATCAACCTCGCAGCGCGGGCGGATGCGGCGGCGAGCAAGGAAGCCGCCGGACACACAGTTTCACCGAGTGCAGACAGGGTTTCACTGAGCGGACTGCAATGGCGCCCGGCGCGAAGAATTGGCGCTCCGGCTGGGCTTCGCGCGGCGCTATTGCCTTTTCTCAGTGAAACTCTGTGTGCACTCGGTGGAACTCCGTGTCCGCTGGCTGCGTTGCTTGCCGCCGCGTCGAACTCGCCGACGCGCGGCCAACTATCGCAGTCGCGGTCCGGAATCCATCCCCAGATACACTCGCCCGCCTATAGGATACCACTCCGGCCCGACCGTGACGGTCTGTCCCACAACGTGCAGATCGCGCCAGCACTCAGCCAGGCGGCTCTCGCGTTTGAACGACGTGCTGCCACCATGCCGGTAGACCAAATCCATCGCCTCACGCGCGCTGTCGGCGGCGTAGGTCGAGGCCAACCGGCAGCGAGCCCGTTGTTCCAGCGTGGTCTCCCCGCCAGCCGCGATCGTGTTCCACAACTCGGCGATCATCGCGCTGCGGTAGACCCGCCCGGCATTCAATATCGCGTCGGCCCGCCCGACGGCGTCCTGCACCTGCGGATTCTCGCACAGCATGCCGGTCCGACCGCGCGGCGTCTTCTCCACCGCCAGCGCGATCAACGCGTCGATGCCGGCGCGCGCGATGCCGGTGATGACGGAGCTATGATGCGGCCCGACCCACGCCTGGCTCGGCAGCGCGTAGGTGATCCCCGGCCAGCGCGACCATTGGTTGTCCAACGGAACACCAACGTGAGGGCAAGTGCGCCGTTCCGGCAAAAAAACATCCTTCACCGTCCAGTCGAAGCTGCCGGTGCCGCGCAGTCCGGCCACGTCCCAACTGCCCGGAATGATCTTCGCTTCCGCGCGCGGAAACACCCCCCGCCAATACAGCGAGCCACCTTCCGGGCGGCGGCGCGGTTGCCCCCCGTCAAGGATCTGGAAGCTCCCCAGCATCCAGGAACTCTCCTGACACCCGCTGCCGAAAGTCCAGTGCCCGTTGACGCGGTAGCCGCCCGCCACCGGCACCGCCGTGCCGCCACCTTGCACGGCGGTGCCGGCGATGACGGTTGCGTGCCCGGGCGGGTAGATTTCGTGGACGCCCTCGTCCGGCAACCCGAGCGTAACGAGTTGGCCGATGCCGTTGTTGGCGAGGTTCCAGCCGACCGAGCCGGCGCCCTCGGCCAGCAACTCCACGACGCGCAGGTAGGTCAGCGGGTCGACCTGCAGGCCGCCCAGCGCACGCGGGATTACCAGGCGATAGAAGCCGGCGGCATGGAATTGCGCGACCAACGCTTGCGGCAGGCGCTGCTCACGCTCGATCTCGTCATGATAACGGCGCAGCACCGGCTGCAGGGCGGTGGCCGCCTGCACCAGGGGTTGTGCATCGATATCCGCCGGCAAGCGCGTTTCCTCGGCTATCGCGTCCATTGGCTCCTCCTGCCGCCATTCCGGTCGCCAAGCCTGGCCGCGGCCTGTCGGGCGGCCGTCGTTGCGCCGGATCAGTAATAACCGCTGCCACCGTTGACATGGACTGTCTGGCCCGTAATGAAACCACCGTCGTCAGTGACCAGGAACAGGCAGGTCGCAGCGATCTCGTCCGCCGTCCCCTGGCGGCCCATGGGAATGCCCGCGGCACTCGGCGGCCGTCCCTGGTACCATTCGGGGTTCGCGCGCGTTGTGTCGATGCTGCCCGGGGACACCACGTTGACCCGGATGTTGTTCGGGGCGAACTCCGACGCCAGCCCGCGGGCAAATCCGACCAGGCCCATCTTGGCCGCGGAGACGTGCGCGCGCCCGCTGCCGCCGACGAATGCGCCTTCGCCGGTGAAGAACAGGATGCGCCCGTAACGATGTTCGACCATCGAACCGATGATCGCGCGCGTGAGGTAAAGCGCGCCATCGAGCACGACGCCCCGGACGGCTTCCCAATCCTGCACCGTCAACTCGGTGAAGGGTTTGTGCGGCCGGATGGCGGCATTGTTGATCAGGATGTCGACGCGGCCGAACGCGGACAGTGCGCGCGCCGCCATTGCCTCGACCTGGTCCCGCTGCGCGACATCGGCAACAACGGCGAGCGCCTTGACCCCGAGGCCTTGGGCTTCGCGCACGACGGCATCCGCCTCTTGCTGGTTCGAGCGGGCGTTGACGACGACGTGCGCGCCTTCCCCGGCCAGCTGCAACACCGTTGCGCGGCCGATATTGCGGCCCGACCCGGTGACCAAGGCGACTTTTCCCTCAAGCTTTCCCATGCGCATGCTCCATAACGGACATGATGGTCAGTGCAAGCACGGTGACCAACAGCATTATCAATACGGCCGCCGGTCGATCGCGGCGTACGGCTGCTCCAGGCCGTCCACCGGAATGTTCCGCCCATTGATCCAGTGCGCGCGCGGCGAGGCGAGGAAGACGATGACGTCGGCGACCTCCTGCGCCGTGCCCAGGCGCCCCATGGGAAAGCCGTTGCGGACATAGTCGTCATAGTTGGCCTGGCTGGCGATCCGGTAGCGGTCCCAGCCGTTGCCCTGCACCAGGATCGAGCCGGGCGAGACCGTGTTCACCCGCACACCATCAGCCACAAACTCCAGCGCCCAGCGTTCGGCATCGAAGATCAGCGCCGCCTTGGCCGCGCCATACTGGCCGGAACCGGCAAGCTGCGGCGACCAGCCTGAGATCGACGCCACGTTCACCACCGCCGAGCCCGGCCGCCCGCGCATATGCGGCAGCGCGAGACGCATCATGCGCACGGTTTGCAGCAGGTTGATCTCCAGCGTGGCGCGCCAGTCTTCGTCAGTGCTGTCTGCGACGTTGCGCGCACCGACGCTGCCGCCGACATTGTTGACCAGGATGTCGATGCCGCCGAACGCGGCCACCGACGCCTGGACCAGCCGCGCCGCATCGTCGGGTTGTGTCACATCGGCGAAGGCGCTTGCCACGGTGGCTCCGGTGCCGCGCAATGCAGCCTCCGCTTCGCGCAGAGCCTCGGGCGATCGCGCCGACAGCATGACCCGGCAGCCCTCAGCGGCGAAGGCGTGCGCGGTGGCGAGGCCGATGCCGCGGCTGGCGCCGGTGATCAATACGACCTTGTCGTCCAGGTGCAAATCCATCAGATCACCGCATCGTTTCGCAGAGTGGCAATTTCGTCGGCGGCGTAGCCGGCCTCGCGCAGCACCGCATCGGTATGCGCACCGAGTTCCGGCGGCGCGTTGTCCAGTTTGCCCCCGCCGTGCGCCATCTGGAACCCCGACCCCATCAGGCGCAGCGGTCCGTACGCCGTCTCGGCCGTTTGCATCGCGCCACGCGCGACGATCTGCGGATGGTCGATGATTTCCTCGATCTTCCAGATGCTGGCGCTCGGCGCGCCGGTCGCGTTCAGCCGCGTCTCCCAGGTCTTCGCGTCCTCGGCCGCCAGCGCCTCCTCGATGATCTGCCGCAACGCCGCCTCGTTCTCCTTGCGCAAGAACCAATCGCCGAACCGAGGATCATCCAGCACATCGGCTCGTCCCAAAGCCGTCATCAAGGCGCGATACTGCTTCTCGTCGTTCACCGCCAGGAGCAGAAAACTGCCCTTTGCCCGAAACAGATTTGCGGTGACCTTGCGGCTAATCGCCTGGTTGCCGAACTGTTCCTGCCGATGTCCCGCCACCGTGAAGTCGGCGACCTGGGTGGACAGGAACGCCAGGCTCGCCTCCAGCATCGATACGTCGATGAACTGACCCTTGCCGGTATGCGTGCGCTGGAACAGCGCCGAGGACACCGCGAACGCCGCCGTCATCCCCGACAGCACGTCGCAGACCGCGAAGCCCGTGCGGGTCGGGCCCATCACGGCATGCCCGGTGATCGACATGATCCCTGACAACGCCTGGATCTTTCCGTCGTAGCCTGCCTCGTGGCTGTATGGTCCGGTCTGGCCGAAGCCGGAGATCGCGCAATAGATCAGGCGCGGATTGATCTCCGACAGTGCCTGATAGCCGAAGCCCAGCCGATCCATCACGCCGCCACGGAAATTCTCCATCACCACGTCGGCCTTCGCCGCCAGCCGGCGGATGATCTCCTTCGCCGCCGGCTTTTGCAGATCCAGCGTCAGGCTGCGCTTGTTGCCGTTGATCGCCAGCCACGACGGCGCCATGCCGCGTTCGGCCCATTCGCGCGACAGCGGCGTGCGGCGCATGTCTTCGCCCTCGCGCCGCTCGACCTTGATCACGTCGGCGCCGAGCAGCGCGAGTTGGTAGCTGCCATAGGGGCCGGCGAGCACCTGGGTGAAATCCAGGATGCGGACGTTGGCGAAGGGACGGGTCATAATTGGCTCACGGCATGGGGTCGACTGGGGGGTCGACTGGGGCTGGGTCGACCGGGGTGGGTCTGGGCACGAAACGAACGCGATTGCTATCCAACACCAATTTGCAGTTCCGCACATCCTCGATCTGGAAGCGGCGCAGGATGGTTGCAATCAGCCGTATCGGATCGACCGCTAGTGGCTCGGTGACCGCCGGCGGCGGCCCGAACACCACCTCCAGCGACGTCCGGATATATCCGCTGGCTTGCAGTTCCGCCCAGGACAATGATTGGGTGCCGTGGCGGCCTTGCTCGCTGTACTGCGTGGCGATGCCGATCACGTCCGCATCGCGCAACGTGTCGTCGGCGATGCGCCACAGAATGTCGAACCAGTGCCAGCCCTGCGCCGGCAACCGGTCCGCCTGGGCCATGACCGAGAACACGCCCGCCAGCACTTTGCTACTCGGTTGCGCGTGCGACCTGATCGGCAGGTGCAATATCTCCCCCACCTGGTCGACGGGGACCATATGTTGCGGATCGAAGTAGAGGCCATGATTGCCGATCGCCAGGGTCATCTCTTGGTTATGGCGCGCCCAGAATAGCCGCGGGATCACCACTTTTCCCAAAATCGACAGGTGCGGGGTCCGCCAGATCGCCTCGCCCTGGCTGATCGTGCGCGTATTGAGCCGATCGGGCACGACATTGCGCCAATGCATATACCCGATGCGGTCTGGGTCGGTCAGGCCGGCAAGCGCGGCCTGCAGGCTGGCGCGGTCCGGCACGTCGATGAATTCGTCGGCGTCGAGGAACATAGCGACATCCGCGTCGGTGTGCCGCATCAGGTGCCGCAGGGCAAAGATGTTGAACGCGGTCTGATGATAGCCGACCGGCTCGAGCCGCCACAGCGTCCAGCCGGGCCGCTGCGCAAAGGCTTGTTCCAGCAAGCGATCGGTGCCGTCGATCGAGCCGTGGTCCATCAGCGGCACATGGTCAATCAGCGCGTCGAGATGCTGCAGGAACGAGCCGACATTGTCGATCTCGTTGCGGATCAGTGCGGCGACCGCCAGTTTCAAGCGATATGCCCGGTTGGAGGCACTTGCGCGCGGTCGCCCTGCGTCACGCGGCCCGCTCGACGCGGTTGGGCCGCGCCAGCTCCTTCTGGCGGTCGAACTCGGCGCGGCGGCGTTGCAGTTCGTCGGATGGGATGAGATCGAGGTTCAGATAATCCAGCTTCCAGTCGGCGCTCGTGGCCCAGCGCAGCGGCGACTGAATGGTCGTGCGCGATCCCACCGCCGATTCCAGCAGGCGCAAGGCCAATTCCAACGTCTGCGCTTGCGAGTCCGCATCGTGCGGCTTGCCGGCGCTGTTGCCGAGCGGGAAATCGCTGAACAGGAAGCGCGCGACGCCGGCGTGCTCGACGATGTCCTTGGCGCACCCCATCACGACGGTGGGGATGCCATTCGCCTCCAGATGGCGCGCGACCAGGCTGCAGGTCTGGTGGCAGACCGGGCAGTTCGGCACTAGGATCGCCGCGTCGGCGCCGTCTTCGCGGCAGCGACGGAGTATTTCCGGCGCGTCGGTTTCGATTGTCACGCGATGGCTGCGGTTGGTCGGTGCGCCGTGGAAGTGTTGCGCCAGCGTGCCGATGCGCCCGGCGGCAGCGGCGCGCAGCAGCGCGGGCAGCGGGAACCAGGTGCAGCTGTCGGTCGCGGCGGTGTGGACGCGGTCGTAGCCGATATGTGAGATGCGCAGGTCGTGTGTGCCCGAGACATCGCCGGAATACACAGCGTAGAACTTGGCGCTGCCGTTATACGCGGCGCCCGGCCCCTGGTCGCCCTTGCCCAGCTGATACGGCGCCGCCGTCGTGATCAGTGCCACGCGGGAGTCGCGCAGTGGTTTCGTTAGCGTCGTGAAGGGAACATCGACATGGTGCGCCCAGCGATACGGCGTGGCGTAGCCGATCGCCCGGTAGTAATCGCGTGTGCGCTGCATGTAGGGGATGGGCGCGTCATGATCTGGTGCAAAGCCGAGCAGCGCGTCGATGTTCTGATCCATGTGGTGTCTCCGATGTGCCGGTCGGGCACAGTGGCTTGTGCGCTTGGCCGCTAGCTCACGCGGTGCGTGCGGTGCGTGTCAATGGGGGGTCGATCCGTTCGGTGACGCGTTGCACAATGGATTGGACGTTGAAATGCGTGGGGGGCATTCGGGATCCGGAAGGGCCGGCTTGATTGCGGTGCGGGCCGCGGCAGGATCATAATCCCCTGGCTGGCGACAAACCGGGAGGATGATCCATGACAAACACGCCGCAACTGCGCCCGTTGGGCGAGACGCTGGGGACCGAGGCACTCGGCATCGACCTGTCGAAACCACTCGACGAGGCTGACTTCGACTGGGTCGCCAACGCTTTCGCCGAGCATCCGGTGCTGGTGTTCCGTGACCAGGATCTTGGCGCTGCCGAGGTCGCCGCGTTCGGCCGTCGTTTCGGCACCCCGCGCAAGCACGCGCTGGTCAAGTACCGCCACGCCGAACATCCGGATGTGTCCTGGCTGACCAACGTCGACGACGCGGGCAAGACGGACTGGTACGGCGTCAAGCGCGCCACCGAGTGGCATGCCGACTCAACCTATGAGGACGATCTGCCGCTGCTTGCGATCCTGCACGCGAAGGAGGTGCCGGGCGAAAAGGGCGGGACGATGTTTGCCGACATGGGTGCCGCCTATGCGGCGTTGCCCGAGGCGAGCAAGGCGCGGCTCGCCGACCTGACGGGCCTGCACGGCCGCAGCACCGGCCCCGCCGGCGAGCGGCTGTATGGCGATGACAAAGGGGTGACGGAAAAGCAGTATCGGGAAGTGCCGTGGCCGGCGGTCGTTCGGCATCCGGTGACCGACCGACCGATCCTATTCGTCAACCCGATGCACACGCATGGCTTCGTCGGGATGGCGCGTGAGGAGGCCTGGCCGTTGATCGAGGAACTGGCCGCGCACGCGACGCAGGATCGCTTCGTCTATTACCACCGCTGGCGGGTTGGCGATGTGCTGATGTGGGATGAGCGGTCGACGATGCACCGCGGCGCCGGCGACTACCGCCCTGAGGAGCGTCGCGTCATGCTGCGCACGATCGTGTATCCGAATTGAAAGAACGGCGGCGGCGGGTTTCGTTCGGCTTTGGATGCGTGAGGGTTGGCCGGCTGTCGTGACATGATTGATGCCGTGGCGGCGAGGTTTCGCCGATTTGCCGAGACCGAGGCGCGCGGGCATTCGCCACTCTACGAGGCGCTGGCTAATGGCGTCGCCGGCGACCCGGCGGCACTTGCGTTCGTTGCGTCATTTCCGCGGGCGAAGCAGCAACCCAACTTGCTGTTCGCCGCGCTGCGTCGCGTATGCGGCACGCCGGCGGACTGGACGCAGGCTCGTGCGGGGTTGCGCTCGCGTGCGGATGCGATCCACGCGGTGATGCTCGCGCGCGACACGCAGACCAACGAGCCCGGCCGGTGTGCGGTGTTGCTGCCGGTCCTCGCGCGTCTAATGCAGCCACTGGCACTGATCGAGGTCGGCGCTTCCGCCGGGCTCTGTCTGCTAGCGGACCGTTACATGTATGACTACCAGGGTCGAGTTGTGCGCGGCCCGGCGGCGCCTGACCATGGGCCCATGCTCGCGTGCCGGATTGGTGACACGACGCCGATCCCGCGATCGGTGCCGCAGGTCGCATGGCGGGCCGGCCTTGATTTGAATCCGGTCGACCTGACCGATGACGATCAAGTGGCCTGGCTGGAGACCCTGGTCTGGCCGGATCAGCCGGACCGGTTGGCGCGGTTGCGTGCCGCGATCTCGGTGGCGCGCGCCGATCCGCCGCGCGTCGTGCGAGGCAACCTGTTGACTGATCTGCCGGCGTTGGTTGCCGAAGCCCCGCCGGGTGCGACGCTCGTTGTCTTTCATACCGCGGTGCTGGCCTATGTCGCGGATCCCGAGGCGCGTGCCGCGTTCGCCCGGACGGTGCATGATCTCGGTGCGATCTGGATATGCAACGAGGCACCGCCGGTGTTTCCGGACATCGCCGCGAAGGCCGCGGTGTCGCCGGCCCGGGGCGCGTTCCTGCTGTCGGTCGACCAAACGCCGGTCGCATGGACCGATTCGCACGGTGCGTGGATGGAATGGATCGGGGGTACGCGCGACGCTGACATTCGCGATCACGATGGGCCCGAATAGTCCCGGACGACGCCGGCGTCTGCTCCGACACGATCACGTCACGCCTGGCGGACCGCGACGACGCGATCCGGCGCGTTGCGGGGTCGGACATCTCCGGTGGCAGATCGATCTTCGTGTCACTCAGGGTCGGCGGCGCACTGCTTGCGGGCTTTCTTCGGGGCGCTGATCGCTCTTGAATTCAATGAATGTATTGCATGAAATGATGTCAGTGCTCGATCAGGAGACAGTCATGGCCATGCTGACGATCCGCAATCTTGATCCCGCAATCAAGGAACGGCTTCGCGTGCGCGCGTCCCAGCACGGGCGGTCGATGGAGGCCGAGGTCAGGGGGATCCCTCAAACTGTTCTCAAGGCGCCGGAACACTCACCTGAGCGCAATCTCTATGAGCGCATTCCTGCCCGCTTCGCGCTGGTTGGTGGCATCGATTTGTAAGTGCCGCCGCGCGAACCGACGCGCGATCTGCCGCGCTTCGACTGATGTTCATACTCGATACCAACGTCCTGTCCGCGATGATGAGCGCTCAGCCGGTGCCGCAGGTTGCAGCCTGGGTCGCTGCGCAGCAGATGGAACTCCTGTTCACGGCCTAGGTGTGTCAGGCGGAAATTCTGTCGGGATTGGCGATCAGGCCGCAGGGCCGTCGGCGTCAGGCCATTAAAGCGGCGGCGCTCTCCATGTCCATGGAGGACTTCGAAGGCCACGTGCTGCCTTTCGACGTGGTGGCCGCTGTCGCCTATGCCGAGGTGTTCGCAGCTCGACGGTTGGCTGGTCGGCCGACGGCTACACTGAGCTAATGATCGCATCGATCGCGCGCCCACGGCGCAAGCGTCGTGACGCGTGACAGCGGCGGGTTCGATGGAAGCGGGGTGACGATGATTGATCCCTGGGCGGCAACCCGACTGGTCGCCGGCAGGCGGTCATTACGCGGCGGGTCGTCGCCCGGAGCAGCTTCTGGCCAGGAGTCTCTACTTTCGGATACTCGCTCTTCCCTCCCGATCAATGGGCGATGCAGGAGATGGTATGGTTGTCTGTCGGAGATCGTCTCCGGGGATGACGCCAGGTTGGATTTGTTGGAAATCGGTATCGCCGTGCCATCGCACGAGGTCTATGCGAACGCCGGGCTGTCCGAAGTGCCACAAGAGGGACTGGCGGTGTGAGGCCCTGTCCGGCGCCGGGATTTCCTGCTGTCCGCGGTTCTGGAACTCAAGAATTTCGGACCAGCAGTTTCAGGCGGGCCAATTTCCGGCCAGTTGCAAGGCTCCGCAGTCGACCTGTAGGAAAGACAGCCTGCCATTGCGGCGATTGGAAAGCACCACGATAGTGGTCGGCTCCGTCGCTCCGCTCAGATCGTCAATCTCGAACAGTGGTGCATCCTGGCGTGAAACACCGCTCAGTCCGGTTCGATCGATGCTAAGCAGCAGCCAACGAATGGCGGCGCGCGTGCACCGCCGCGGAACACTGGGCTGGCCGGTCTGGCTTTCACTGGCGCTGCACCTGACGTTATTGCTGTCCTTGCTGATAATTCCACCGACGCAGCCACCAACAAGTGCAGCGGAGCCGCGCACGGTGGATGTTATTACGGGGGAAGGGCCGGCAGCGGCGACGTCGGAGCCGCCCGCCCCGACTGAGGCACCCGCCGCGCCGATTGCTCCGGCCGCACCGGACGTGCCGCCGCCGCCCCCGGTTCAGCAAGCTGAGATACCGCCACCAACGCCGGCACCCGCGCCAATGCCTGTTCCGCCGCCACCCAAGCCGGTGGCGCAGATGCACCCGCCGCGGGCGCCGCCACAGCGTGCCGCCGCCCGCGCCCCGGTCAACCCGGCGGGGGCGCCTGCGCACGCGCCGGCCGGGCAGAATGCCGCGGGCGGCGCGAGCAATGCGTACAATGGCGCGGCCTGGATAGGGAAGCTGAAGCAGTGGTGGGACCAGCACTCCTTCTATCCCATGGAGGCGTCGCAGACCAATGAGGGTGGCAACGTAAAAGTCCACATCGTTATTGCCCCTGACGGCCAGGTCACGTCGATCGAAGTGGTGCAAGGCTCGGGTTTGAGTGTGCTCGACGCGGCGGCGGTAGCGGTGTTTCGCAACGCCCATCTGCCGCCGTTCCCGCCGGGCACGCCCGCGCAGCCGGCTGATGTCGTGGTGACGCTGCACTACCGCCCGGGGGACAGTGGCGGGTGACCCGATGCAACCCCAGGGCCCGATGCAACCCCAGGGCCTGGTGAAAACGACACCGCTCCCGACACGAGATACCGATATTCACGCCAGGTATTTTGCGCAGGCAGAATGATGTCGATCGTGCAGAAAATCCTGGACATGCGTCCGGCACTGGCCAATGCTCCTGCCTGTCGCCTCGCTTCAGCGCAAGGCTGGTGTTGATTTAAAAATGGGGAGCATACTAGATGCGGGTGTCGGTCGCTTCATCTGCCCTTGCTGCAGCTTTTGTTCTGACGCCTGTGGCTGCCGGCTACGCGCCCGCGTTGTGCCAGGACTTCAGCATAACGAACCAAGTGGCGCCGGCGAACCCGGCGCGCCGCGACTTGATGAGGCAATTGCAGGCATGGTGGGACGTGCACGCCTACTATCCCAGACACGCGTCGAACAGCGATGAGGGTGGCACTGTCAAAGTCCACCTGGTGATCCTGCCTGACGGCAGGATCTGGACGTTCAATGTGGTGGAAAGCTCGGGATCGCGCTCGCTCGACGCGGCGGGCTCCGCGGTGTTCCGCGCAGGGTTCGTGCGGCCGTTTCCGGAGGGCGAGCCGAAGGCCGATATAGACATTTCGCTGCACTACGTCCTGGCGCACAGGCACGATCAGCCGGAGGCTGCCGGTTACACGCCCGTGTTGTCCAAGAGCCCCTTCACCATAATGAACGATCCGGTCAAGTCGCCGATCCTTGATACAATGCTGCAAAGGACCTGCACCGGAACGGTCGTGAGGAACGGGATAGCAAATCACCCTGGGTACGGAATGCGTATTTGGGCCCAAGCAATCTTCTTTCGCAAGCCTGATGGCACGCCATGGGTCAAGTTTTATGAGGGGGGCTATCCCAGCCTCGCTCCGGTGACAGAAGTAGGCAAGATGCTGCAGTGGACCGGTCGAGCAGAGCAACGTGGTGCGCGTAGGGACGGCGTTGATTGGGTTCAGTACACCGTATGGCCTGACGGCGATAACCATCTCAGTGGCGCCATAGGTAGTAAAGTTATTGATAATTCTGGCGTCCCGTATAATCAAAATATAGGGGGACCAGTCGATCTTACCTGTGCAACAGAAGTCTTGCCTGCGATTACATGGAATGACAGGTTGGCAAATACCATGGATACTCCACCTGGTGATCCACCCTGACGGCAACATCTTGATGGTCGATGTGGTAGAAAGCTCGGGATCGCACTCGCTCGGGATGCCGGCCAGCCGGTCACGATGCCTGATGAGAAGGCCGAGGCGATCGCGACCTACACCGCGCGCGGCCAAGAAGATGCGCCGGCAGCGCCTCGCCACGCCAGCCTGATCGGGTTCGGCGAAATCAACTGCGTTCGCCCCGGCGATCCACAGAATTTCGCGAGCCAAGGCGTGCAGCTTCCCGTCGCCACGGCCCACACCGGCAAGCTGACCGCGGCAGCGCTGCGCGGCCTTGATGCAACCGGCCAGGAACGCTGCTTTTCAGCACCCCGCCAGGCGTCTGCGCATAAATCAAGACTTTCGAGAACTTTGTTGACCCATGCTTTTACAATGGGTCGCGCCTTCCGAAACATATGGCCGAAACAACCAGCACCCACACTGGAATCGCGGCGTTCGATTGCTCCGACGGCGCCAATTTTTCCTTCAACGGATCGCGGTTTCCGAAAGATGCGACCGGAACAGGTATCCAATCCGCCGCTCGTGCCACGACGCCATTTCGGCCGCCGGACGGGTGCCCGCCGTCATGCCGGCGACGGCCGGCTGTCTAGTACCCTTGCACAGTGATTTTGACTGGTTGACCGTACCCTGATTCCAATGCGGGCAGGTCGGCACGATCAACCAGGACAGCGATATTCCGGGGCATCCCCCGGCGGCGTGAGATTAACCTCTCCCATTCGAGTGTCAGTAGCATCTGGTGAACCGATGGCGGCGTCACCTGAAAGGATCGGTGGATGTCTGCCTGTGCGGGCGGGCGGCCGTTTACCAGCGTATAGGCGTGGATGAACGCGAGATATTGTCCCTGCCTGGGCGTGAAAATCGGGTGCGAATCAGCTGCCGCGCGATTCATCGTTGCCCTCGATAGCGGGGGACCAGTGATGAACATACGGTACCGGGTGGAGCTGAACGAGGGGGAACGCGCGCAACTCACGGCGATGCTGAGCGGGGGCAAACACGCGGCGCGCA
>DASRQX010000428.1:0-66582 GCA_035696165.1 Acetobacteraceae bacterium
GGTCCTGTTCCGTGCGATCTGCTGCCAGGTTACGGCGGTAGGTGAGGTAGTGCCGGCATCCACATCCGGAGGAGTTTTCGGGGCTCAGGTCAAGGGCGGTTCCGAGTCGCCCACTGGGGACTGATCTTTGTCGGGACGCCAGCGAGTCGCAGGATCGCCTTCCGCCCTGATCTTTCCCGGGTTTTCCTGATCTGTTTCGGGTTGCCCCCTGATCTTTGCCGGGCGCCAGCGACATCACTTTGCTGTAGGATCAGAGGCTTGGCGATTCCGTCCACTGATCTTTACCGGGGATACTACTAGCTAGAATCTAATACCTCCTTGCAAACCCGATAAAGATCAGGGCGACATCGTACTGCCAGATAGGCAGGTTTGCTCAGGAATGAAGAAAGGCTTCTTGTGAAGGTGTGAGGTGGCAGAGGTACACCGACTAATCATCGATCACGGAAAGGACATAGCGCTTCGGTCAGAACTCGACCGGGCAGTGGTGGAGGCTGCCGCCGGGTATCTCACTTCGGAAGATACGGACATCGGCTACCTTTTCAGCGGCTGGGCTCAGGCTGCCCTGCCTCATCGCCGCTTACCTGACGATGCAGCTTGGCAGGTCACCACGGACCGGGTGACGTTGATCGTCCAGCCTGGTCTGCGTCCGACAGCATCCGGCACCCCCATCTCGGTTGGCGTTCCTTACGGCTCCCGTGCCCGCCTGATCCTGCTCTACCTTCAGACCGAGGCTGTCCGGACCAATTCCCGCGAGATCGAGCTAGGGCGGTCCCTGCACGCGTGGCTTCGGCGCCTTGAGATCCCGATTGGCGGCAAGCAGATGGCATCGGTCCGCGACCAGGCCGAGCGCATCTCCCGATGCCGCCTTTCCTTCCAGATCAAGCAGGGGACCCGCACCGGCTTGGTGAATCAGCACATCCTCGATACCAGCATGTTCATTGAGGACGAGAACGCCCAGGGCGGCCTGTTTGTGGAGAAGGCTAGCCTATCCCAATCATTTTTCGACGAGCTGAAAAAGCACCCGGTCCCGGTCGAGGAGGCTGCGGTGCGTCAGATCGCGAACAACTCGCTCGCCCTCGACGTCTACTGCTGGCTCGCCTACCGGCTCCACAGCCTCGATGCTCCCGTTTCTGTGTCTTGGAAGGCGCTCCATGGCCAATTTGGCCGATCTGTAGCCCGATTGGACCACTTTAAGGACCATTTTCGGACGGTTTTGACTCTTGCGACCAGCGTTTACCCAGATGCGATGGTTGAAGAAACCCAAACAGGAACGGGATTGATCCTGAAACCCTCGAAACCGCCTGTTGCAGCACGGGGACAGGGTCCGCCACGAGCGCGGTTGACCCTTGCGAGCGGCTCCCGATAAAGATCAGTCCCCGCCAAAGATCAGGTTTTCCGCAGCCTCGGGCGGTTCCCTTTCCCGACAAAGATCAGCCCTCCCTGGGAGGCCATCACAAAGGGAGTCAGGCCGGCTGCGCCACGTTCTGTAGGTCGAAATCGAGGGGTAGGTCTCAGATGGCCAAAACGCGCAGCGTCGCGATCACTGGGCCATCAACGAGCAATGGGCTCCATGAGAAGCGTAACGTTGTCATACGACATCCCTCCGACGCTGAAGACGCGCAATTGCATGGCTTCGCGCTTTGGTTACGCGAGTCAACAGCACCCGCTTCACGCCGACCGGTGTGCCTCGATCCCAACCTTGGCGAGCATCGCCAGTGCGTCGAAGGACGCGCGCACCCAGCGATAGACGATGCCGATCCGCGCCGGTGCTGTCGCGCGACGTCGAAGACCGAGCCCCATGTAGGCATGTGCCGTCGGCTGATCGGTGAACACACGCCGCAGTCGCCGACCGCGTGATCCGATCCGGCCAAACTCGACATCGACGATCCACATGCCGAGCAGATCCTGACCGAGTTCGACGCTCCACCCGCGCATGCGATTGGTGGCCGGATTGCGTGCCTCCAGTTGGATCGTAGTTTCAGCGAGCATGTCGGCATCCTGGTGCGGGATCGTTTCGAGAAATCCAGTGAATCACCCAACCTTAAAATTGTACAGAGGATTTTCGCGCTTCTGAAGCGGATTTTTGTACCTGCCTGGCAGTGGAATGAGGTGAGATTCCTATGGCGTCCGCTCGTAACATTCGAGGTGACCCAAGGCCACCACACATTCATCGATGCCCGAGCCGGCGAGTAGAAAACCGCCAACTCCGGCCAACGCGATCGCGCTGGCGCTCCCGAGCGCCCACGCAATCCCCACCGCGATACGACTCGCCCGTTCAGCCTTCACTGTCTCGCGGCGAAGTTCGGTGAGCATCGCACCAGTGGCTTCGCGCGCGACCTCGCGGAATTGCTCGATAAGCAAGACGGCCCCCTGATTGATAAGGGCATTGCCGACCTTGCTAACGCACCAAGGCGCCCCGACCGGTGGAATGAAAGACATAAGTGCCCCATCTGGGTTATGGCACCGTTGCCGGAATTCTCCGCCGCGACGAGCACCTGGTTCCTTCCGTTGTCGAGGGACCCGCTACCGCCGCCGGCACCGTTGTTGCTGCCGCCGCAGCCGCCGCTGTAGCCGCCGTTTTCGCCAGCGCCGCCGCCGACGATCTGAAGGACTTTGCCCGCCGTCAGGTTGAAGTAACCGCCGATTTCCGCGCCCTTTCCGCCGGCTAGCTCTCCCTCGGCGCTGGAGCTGCCCTGAGCACTATAGGCCGTGATGTCATAGGTGCCTGCGGCTTCCGCCGTGAAAGTCTGGATGATGGCGCCGTCACAATCGAAAGTGCTGCCGGACGTCGAACGGCTCTCTGTCTGAGCGGTGCGAACTGCAAACGACTTACTGTCGTTTGCAAGAGCCTCGGGATCGCTCCTGTCGCGGTACGCGTGTCATCTTCCTGGGAGTTTTACGCTTAATGCTTACAAATCTCCTCATTTTCTGACTCATGTGCGGCGCGGATCAGCGACGTTCTCACAACATATCGAGCATGAGGGCCGGTGATGGTGTCGTGGATAAGGCCGAGCGGTGGCTTGGGGGGGTCTGACGGACATTCGTTGGTTGATTGACGACCTGAATGAGCATGACCTTCACGCCAAACGGGCCGATGCGACGTTCCATGTGGCACTCGTTTCGGGAGAGGTGCAAAAGGTCCTCGCCGAGGATGTCGAGACCGCGCTTGGTCAGTCGCGCGGCGTCATGAATGCCACAGTGGGTTTCGAGGTTCTGTCGCGATAAGCTGATCATGTCGGACAAAGCCGTTCGATTGGCCGTGGCTTAGAACGCCAGGGAATAGAACTGGGTTGCTGCGGACGTGGCTTGCCCTTCGGTGCTGTCCAGCTGGCCCTTGCGGATCATGTGCATCGTCTCAATGCCCGCCAACAGGGTTTTCGCGCAACGCATGGACTTGACCCCAGCATCGGCCGCACGACACGCCTGATGGCGCGGTGGTCCTGTTCGACGACGATGTTGAGGTATTTGCATTGCCGCATCTCGATGTCGGCCTCGTGCTCGGCGTTGTAGCTGTCGATGGCCGCAGTGTTGGCGCCGCTCTTGTCGATCGTGATCTTCTCGGGTTCGCCGTGCCGATCGATCGCGCATCTAAGAAAGCGGCTCGCCGCCGCCAGGTCTCGGTGAGCCGTAGCGAGGCGCCGATCTCCTGCTCTAGGTCCGCTGTGCCATCTACAACGGAATACTTGGATCACGGTTCGGCCACTGACTTGAGGCGCTCGTCAAGCCAGACAGGGTCTTTGCCATAGTCGCATGATTCCCCCAAGGACTCGATGGTCCCGATTCTATCGGTCGTTGCTCTGCAGCTGCAGAGCGGAGTAAATTGGGAGAATGCTTGCTAAAAATCGTGACACGAGGTAATAGAAGTGTGGTGCGCAATATTTGGCGGCACAAGTGACATACGACGGCGATGACCATGATGTCGCGCCTCCTTGAGATTAGTCGGAGAATGCGATGAAGATTGTAGGGAAATGCGTGCTGCTGGGGACATTGGCAGGGTTGGTGTGTAGCGGCGCTCCATGGCTCGCCCGACCGGTGTACGCGGGCCCGTTGCCCACCGCGGCCCAGATCCTCAGCACGTTCAACCTCGTCACCGCCGGCAACGTCACCACCAATTCAGACGTTGAGGGCTCAGCGATCATCGGGGGCAATCTCACCGGCGCCACCTTCTTCAACAACAATGCGCCAAATAGTCCCGCTATCTACCTGTATGGCTCAGAGAGCGGCAACCTTGACCTAGACAATGGCGGCAGCCTCTACATGAACGGGACGCCCGGCGGCTCGGTGAACTACAATGGCGGCGGCCATCTTGTCAGCTCGGGACCGCCGCTTCCGCTCGCGGACTACTCCGCCCCGCTCATCCAGCTTGCGGCCCAGCTTGCCGCGCTGTCACAAACCGCTGGTAACTCCATCATCGGGGGCACGTTCAATGCCGTCGTTGGCAACAATGGTGTGTCGGTCTTCGATATCAGCGCCTCGGCGCTTCAGAACAGCCTCACCAATAGTAGCATCAACTTCAACATCGGGCCCGGAGTTACGGGAGTCGTCGTCAACGTCACCGGCGGCAGCTTTGCGGAGCCGAACAGCACGAACTGGAATACTCTGGATCAGAACGTACTGTTCGACTTTGACACTGCAACCTCAGTGACGGTTGGCAATTGGCAGGCTTCGGTCCTCGCGCCTAACGCGAGCCTCAGCATCCAAAATGGCAACATCAACGGGTCTGTATACGCGACCAAATTTTCCGGTGCCGGGGAAGTGCATGACACCCTCTACGACGGTACCTTGCCGTTCGTGGTGCCTGAGCCGGCATCGCTGGGGCTGCTCAGCGTTGGCTTGGGCGCACTGGTGGTCTTGCGCCGCAGAAAGCGGCGCGTGATGTCCGGGGATTGATGGCCGACCGGCTCACCCATCACAAAACGAGGGTAGGGTTGGGCGTTGTGAGCTAAGAGATCGTGATCTTCTCGGGTTTGCCGTGCCGATCGATCGCGCATTCAAGAAAGCGGCTCGCCACCGCCAGATCTCGGTGAGCTATAAGCTAGAAGTCCACCGTGTCGCCATCGCGGTCGACGGCACAGTGCAGATACTTCCATTGGCCGCGGACCTTGATGTAGGTCTCGTCCATGCGCCAACTCTTGCCCACCCGGCGCGTGCCGCCATGGAACACCTTGACCAACGTTGGCACGATCTTCAGCGCCCAGCGATGAATGGTAGCATGATCGACGAACACGCCACGCTCGGCCATCATCTCCTCGATGTGGCGTAGGCTCAGTGCACACGCCACGTACCACCGTACGCACGTGACCATCGCTTCCAGCGGGTAATGCAGCCGCTTGATCACCGCGCGTAGGGCCTCGATCATCGTCCTCCTCGTGTACTCTGTCTTAACCTCAGCTTACCGACCTCGGCTTATCGCGACAGAACCTCTGGGAGTTGCAGCAGGCCGTCCTTGGAGATCTCCCGCCCAGTGCCGGCGCTGATGGTGCGCGGTGACGTTTTCGGTATGGCGACGATCCGGTTCGCCAGCGCATCGGAGGCATAGAGCGTGCCGTCCGATCCCAGCGCCAGGCCGGTCGGGCCGATCAGGAACACGCCATGGTCCGCCCGCTGGCCGAACCCGTCCGCGACGAAGGTTCGGCTTTTGATCACCGGCGGCGTGCCGTCCGCGATTGCTAGCTCGAGTGCAGCATGGTCGCCTTGGCCACCACCACCAGATAGCCGGTGGCCGGATCGCGCACCCGCGGCCAGGCACATTGAAGCCGGCCATGCTGACGAACAGCTTGGCGGTGGCGCCATTGTCGATCACCACCATATTGCCCCACGGACCATTGATGTCGGGACCCGTTCAGGCAGCGACAAGCTGGCCGTTGGCATCGAGCATCAGCAGACAGCCAGCGCCCTTGGTTCCGTCATTGCTGGGCGTGCCGCCGCCGATCACCCAGCCGCTCTTGAGCATGGTCATCGCCGCGGTCAGGCTGACGCCGCCAGGACACTGTGGCAGGTGCCGCGGCAGCGCGGCGAACAGCATTGTCCGTCGGGTGGCCGGATTGTAGTCGACGATCGTGGTGCCCAGCCCCTGCAGGTTGGACAGATCGTTGAAATTTTCGATCAGCACGTCAATCCTGCTGAACCTTCCCGGCGGAGACCGGCGCCATCACGATGGCGTAGGGATTCTGATCGCCGTTGTCCGGCACTGTCGTCGTCAAGGTCAGGTGCTTGTGGACGGTCTCCAGGAACCCTTGCTCGCGGCGACTTCCCGTCAGGGGCACCCAGGGCCATCTAGCAGTTCATCCACAACAGCCTGCGCCGCCTTTATGACGTCGTCCCTGGATGGCAGGCGCGGCATGATGATCGCTGCGTCGTTGTTCGGCCGCCAAATAAGCACGAGCCATCCCTCGCCAGGCTTGGAGGGCATGTGCGCGGCAAGCTCGTGGCCTCTGTACGTGACGCTCCCTGACACCGCCGACCGCCTCCTTGGTGGTTGTAACGGGATATTAACGCTTTGCTCACGGAGTGCGCCAGGGGTATGTTACGGCGGCGCGTTCTTTGAATTGGGTCGGCCTGGCCCTAATCCCAATGTCTCCGGCGAGAGGTGCGCCGTCAGCGCCCGTTGCCAGACACGATCTCTCTGCGCCGCCGCCGAAGCGTCGGCGTGGGGGCGGCGAGGGATGCACGAAATATATCCATCTGTTTGTGCCAACGAAATCGGGCGCCCTTGGTATCGGGGGAACCATCGCGCAAACCCGAACGCCCGAGACGCGGCAACATGCGCTAGCCTTCATATTCGCTGGGTAGTCAGCGGATATGAGCGATTTCTCAGCATTTCCTCCTTTCAGGCAAGGCCCGCACGCTCTCCCTGAGCGCCGCGATGCGCATGACTGACCGGGAAGCCGAGGCGGCGTTCGCTGGCATCCGTTGGACCGCAACAGACGGCAAGCCGGTTTGCCCGCGCTGCGATTGCCCAACCGCGCGGGAGTGCCGCGAGGCGAACGGCGCCCAGCTCTGGCGCGGCAAGGCGTGCGGCAAGTGCTTCTCGGTCACGTCCGGGACTTTGTTAGTGTTCCACAAGCTGCCGATCCGGGCGTACCTCGGGCCGATTGCGATTTTCTGCGACGAAGTGAAGGGCGAGCCCGCCCTGGTGCGGTCGCGGGACTTGGGGACGCAATACAATACGGCGTTCATCCTCGCGCATAAGCTGCGCGAAGCAATGGCCAGCGAATTGAAGGGAACGACGGTCGGCGAACCCGAAAAAGTGGTGGAAACGGACGGAGGCTACTTCCGTGGATATGTCAAACACGCCAACCACAATGAGAACCGCCGAGATCACCGACTCGCCAAGAACCAGAACGGCAAGCGGCAAGTTATCCTGATGGTCCGGGAGCGTGAGGGTTGAACTATTCCGGCGGTGTTCAAGAGTGAAGGCCCGTGCTCCCCCATTCACCCCCGACCGCAACCTTAACGTCTCGATGACTCCCAAATAACGGCGTGTTGACTGCGTTTCTGGTTTCGTGTCACGTTGCGCTTGTTCGGGTTCCGATCTCCCCAGATCGGACAAAGCGGGTGAACGCTGCTGGCTGCCCTGCCTCGGCGGCCACCTGCCTCCCGGGCTAACGCCTAAGGATGGCTGGAGTGTGTTTACTAGGGACGGGCGCGCGTTAATCTATGAATCTCGCGCGCCCGTTCCCATTTTTCATACCAACTCCCGCCGTGTCGCTCTCCCGGTCCCCGCCGTCCGCGCCACGCCCCGGGCCTGAAGCTTCGCAAATGCGTTCCGCAATCGGACGTGTACTTGCTTCGTGGTCCGCCGGTCCGGGAACCTGACACCCTTGGAGTTCAACGCCGCGAGCGCCATCTCCTTGATCGCCAGCGGGCGACCAGCCTCGCGGAGCATGTCGATTGCCATCCGCCGAGGCTCGCCGCGCGCGTAGCAGGCTTGCTCGGCAGCTGTCGCGCGACGGCTGGAACTTGCAGATCTTCAAACGCAAACAGCGAAAGTTCAAGGTTGCGGGTCTCACCTAGATTGTTAAGCGCAGCTTCGCATGGCTCGGCTTCAACCGCCGCCTCTCGAAGGATTGCGAGTGCTTTGTCCAGACACCAGAAACACTGCTGGACATCGCTGCAATTCGCTTGATGCTGAATCGCGTCGCTTCAAGATAAACTTCTGACACGGTCTCTAAACCCGGCGAAAGCACCCAAGTTTGAGGCCGCGCATCAGTCCTTTTCGCGGATGCCAGATTCAGCGCCCCAATCGACGTCAGCCCTAGTCATGGAGAAGATCGGCGTAGATATTTTCGATGGCCGTTACCTCGTCATCGGTCAATGCGCCGGGCTCCTTTTCCCGCGCGCGTTTCGAGAAATGTCCTCCGTTTTGCCGGAGGAATCCCATCATCAGATCGAATCTGTGCTCGGGCATCTCAAGAAAGTTCTGGAGCGCGGCGTTGATGCGGGTCTTCAGCATGCCGCGAACACGGGTCACCAGTTTGCGGTAGCGCTGGCTGTCCCGCGCCTTGCCGCCTGACCGGGCACGGTGGCGGGCAATGCCGACGATCTGCTTGTCGATACGCTTCAGATCGTTGATCAGCCCAGCGCCGAGCAACGTGCCTTCGCTGGTGGCAATCAGCGTGGCGAGGCCAAAATCCAAACCCAGCCGCTCGACCTTTGGCTCATAGGCCGCGCGGTGTGCGGCAAACGGCTTGGCCATATCCTGCGCCAGCCGGATCGAAACCCGGTCGGCGTCGTCGGTGCAAGGCTGTACCACGGGGCAGAGTTCGCTGCCGCGACGGTCGAATTGCGGATTGCCGTGCAGGGGAATGACGACCGTGCCACGGTTCGGTCGGCGCAGCATGGCCCACAGGTCGGCGAAATCGGCAGTCTCCGGCTTCTCGAGCGTTGCCACGCGCACATCCAGGCGCGGCGAGATGCGCGATAGATCGGGATGGCGATGGTGGCCCATGCAGTGCCGCATGATCGATCTGGCGAGAGCGCGGGCGCCCGGATCAATGTCAACGATCGCCTCTCGGCTGAACCACAACTGGCGCCAGTTGATCGTATAAAGCTGCTTCTTCGTGGCATCGGGCAGGTTCGATCCCCGGACGCAATTGACGAACTCATTGGCACGGTTGCTGACCCAGCCGTCGATTTGCTCCTGGACCTGATAGAACGCCATCTGCACAGGCGTGGCGCCGCAGATGGCGGTTAGGTGTTTGGCCGATGCCTGCTTGTTGGTGCTGCCGGTCTCGAAGAACAGACGCCACTGCGCACGCCCGACCTGCACGGCCACATCGCGATAGTCGCGGACGAAATCGAGGACCAAGCTTTCCTTTGCCGCGTTCATCGAATGCGTCAGCGTGTCAGCGCGGAGCGGGCCAGGCTTCTTCCTCACGCGAACAACGCCTTGAGCGGCAGCGGTCCAGACGTCGTGCCGAACAGTATCGCAAGCCGGCTCTCGAGTGGTTCCCGACGGTTCCAGCGGAACTCGATTTCGCCAAGGTAGCGGTGCGTGTGCTTGCCGCTGATCTGGTGCCACGCGTCGATGAGGGCGCGATTGAACATCGCATGCACGCTCTCAGCCGTGCTGACGTGCACCTTCAGGCCAGTACGTTCACCGGTGCGAACAAACTCACCGGCTGAATGGTTGACCCGTATGTGGCCTGCCTGCTGGCGGCCAATCGCGATGTCGGCTGGCAGTTCATCGGTCGCGATGATAGCGGTCGGATCGACCTGGGCATGCACCAGCGGGCGGAAGTCGTTTGTTCCGTGCGAGAGGACCGAACTGAACCGGAGGAACCCGCCACATGCGACGGCGGTGAACGCCATCGGCTTGTCAGTGCCGCGCCCTGCCTTGCGCTTGCGGCGTCCGTCCGTCTTGGCTGGCTTCTCTGCTTTGGGTTCTTCGAACCGCGGGATGGGTGCCGGCGGTTGCGGCTTGTTCGAGGCGCGTGGTTTGCCGCCCATGCAGGTTTCGTCGAGTTCGACGATGCCCTCTAGCAATTCCGGGTCGCTGTCCATCATCGCCCGGATGCGGTGCGTCAGATGCCATGTCGTGCGGTATTGCAGCCCAAGCAGGCTGGCCAGTTTGAGCGACGAGATGCCCTTGCTGCTGGAAGCGATCAGGTACATCGCGATGATCCAGGTGGCGATCGGCAGGTGCGTGTTGTGCATCGCAGTGCCAGCCGTCACTGAGAACCGCTTGCCGCAGTCCAGGCAGGTGAACCGGCCCGGCAAGGTGGTGATGCGCGAAGCGTGGTTGACGACGCCGCATCCTGGGCAGACTGGCCCATCGGGCCAGCGTGCTTTTTCCAGAACGGCGAGACATGTTGCTGGATCGGAAAACCGCTTTTGCAACGCGGCCAGGGTCAGCGGGTCTTTGCCGGGCTTCATGCCGCCGCCACGCTCTCGTGCGGAAGGATCGTCACCTTCGTCGGGCGTTGCAACTTCCAGTCTCGGCTGATCGGCGCATTATAGACCTCGCGACGGCCTTGGTAGCCTTTGATGTCATCAGCCGCATGGGCTTCAAACTCAAAGATGTCCCCACCAGCAAGCCCGACCGACCATTTCCCAGGGGTGAACCACAGATGGTGGGTCAGCAGCGTTCCGGTATCGGCGTCAACGACGTCACGCAGCAAAATGGTCGGGACCGGCGGACCTCTGAAAGCGGCTTTGGTGCCAAAGCGTTCAACAACCGCGCGGCAGCGAAACCGAGTGCCGTCGCGCTTTTGCAGCTCCTGTCTTTTGCCGATGGACTTGGTAGCCATCGTTGAGGTTCCTTCTCGACTGTAGGTCAGGGCCGGATCGGTGTTATCAGCACCGCCCGGCCCGAACTATAAACCCGGCCGTGTGTTAGAAAGCAATAGGTCCGCCAGGTGTTATCGCTCGATCACCAAAAGTCCGTCCACCGCGACGACCTCGGCGCGGTTCCAACGGATCGGGTTCACCTCGAACGTGAATCGTGGCCAGGGGGCACCGGCGCACAATAGTGACAGACGCGCCACGAACGCGGCGGGCGCGGAACGATCGAGCGGGCCGATTTCGTCCCTGGCGTGTGTGGCGAGGCGCAGCCGCCCGATCATGTTGGCGGCGACAGCTTCGTCCACTGGTGCGCGCGCGGTCACAACGTCCTCCAGCAATTCGGTCAGCCCGCCGCCGGCTCCGACCGAGATCATCGGGCCGAACACCGGATCGGCGAAGGCCGACACCAACAGTTCAGTGCCGCCGCGCGCCATGCGTTGCACTAGCACACCGTCCAGCGTCACCCCAAGCACGGTCGCGCGGTCGGCCAATCGGCGAAAGCCTGCCGCTACGTCGTCTTCCGTGCGCAAATCTACTGCAAGCAATCCGGCGGCGGCGCGGTGCGTGATGCGCGGGGTGATGCCCTTCAGCACGACGGGCAGACCGACCCCGGCAGCGATGCGCTGCGCCTCGGCCGCGCTGGTGGCCAACGCGCCCGCCGCGGCGGGCAGGCCGGCGGCGCGCAGGATCGCGTGACAGCCGTCTTCCGGCACCACGGAGGTCGCGGCGGGCACGTGTGCGGCCCAGTCGAACGCCACCGGAACGAGTGTGCCTCCGCGGCGAGGCCGCGACATCGCGGCAGCGAGCCGGGCGAGGTGGCCCAGCGCGCGCAGGCCGCGATCCGGCTCGTCGAAGCTCGGGATGCCGTGCTCGGCGAAGTGCGCCTCGGTGCCGGTGGGCGGCGCGGGCCAGCTCACGCAGACCGGCTTAGGGCAGCGCGCCACGAAATCGATGAACACCTGGGAAATCTCCTGCGCCCGCGAGGCCATGGCACCGACGATGAGGATCACCGAGCTGATGTCGGGCTGCGACGCCAGAACGTCCATTGCAACGGGAAGCTGCGCCAGGCTCTCGGCGCGGAATGCCGTGCTGGGCGTCAGGTCCATCGGGTTGGCCGCCGAGGCCACCGACAGCAGCAGCGGGCGCAACTTCGCGCTGTGCGCCGCGTCCAGCGGTGGCGCCTCAAGGCCGTGCGTCGTGCACTGATCGGCCGCCAGCACGCCGTTGCCGCCGCCGAATGTTACGATCCCGACGCCGTTGCCGCGCGGCAGCCGGTCGTGCGCCAGACCGGCGAGCATCAGGCTGACATCCACCAGCTCCTCCACCGAGCGCACGCGGATGACCCCGAGTTCTTGCAGCACGGCGTCGAACACCCGGTTCACGCCGACCAGCGAGCCGGTGTGCGCCTGGGCGGCGCGCGCCGAGGCGGCGGTCGCGCCGGATTTGATCATCACCACCGGCTTGCCGCGATCACGTGCCGCCTCCAGCGCATTGACAAGCTTGGCGCCGTCACCCGCGCCTTCGAGGTAGGCGGCAATCACCTCGGTGCCTTCGTCGCAGGCCAGCGCGTGCAAGTAGTCGGCGAAATCCACCACCGCCTCGTTGCCGCCGCTGATCAAGTGGCGGAAGCCGAAGCCGGCCCATTGCACCATGGAGAACGCGGTCGTGCCGATACCGCCGCTCTGCGTAACCATGCTGATCGGCCCAGCACGCAGGCTCGTGAATTCGTGCAGCGCGGTGGCAAAGCTTTGGGTCGCCGGCGTGGCAGCATTGATGATGCCGACGCAGTTCGGGCCGCACAGCGTGAAGCCGGTCTCCTGGCACAGTGCCACAAGATCGCGTTGCAGCGCGGCGCCTTCGGCGCCCGTCTCGGCAAAGCCGCCGGCGAAGGCGACGCCAAGGCGCGTACCGACCGCAATGCAGT
This sequence comes from Acetobacteraceae bacterium, assembly GCA_035696165.1. GTDB lineage: Bacteria > Pseudomonadota > Alphaproteobacteria > Acetobacterales > Acetobacteraceae > Palsa-883. Next base: position 12,710 of record DASRQX010000428.1, read on the forward strand.
CGCGCACCGTGTCAACAACAGCAGCGGCAGGGATCGACATCACCGCCGAGTGAGGCGCTTCCGGCAGATCGGCCATGGTGCGATGACAGGTGACCCCGCGGACCGTGCCGCCCGACGGGTTCACCGCGAAGACGCGGCCAGGATAGCCGAAGCGCAGCAGGCGCTCGACCGTGTCGCCACCCAGATTGCCGGGGCGGTCAGAAGCGCCGATGACGGCGATCGACCGCGGATAGAGCAGTCCCGAGACGTCAGCGAAGCGTGGTGTAGCGGGGGTGAGATGCGGCGAAGCGGACGAGGCCATGGCGGCGCTTTCTGTAGAGATACGTGGTGCCGGCTTGCGGTGTGCCGTGCCCCGGCACGCCGCGCCGTGTCTCAGGCCGCGACCTCGACGCTGCCGTCGCTTTCAGTCAGCTTCAGGCCGTGCTCGTCCTCGCACCAGATGTCGACCACATAGGTTACGTTTCCGTTCGGCTGCGGCGTCACGCTGCGGATCCGCCCCTTCACGTGCAGCAGCGTGCCGAGCAGCACCTGGCGGATGAACTTGGTGCGCAGTTCGCCGCGTGCGATATAGTCCATGCCGAACGCGTGGACCATCATCTCGCTGCACCAGTTGGCCATGATCATGCCGTCGGCGTTGACGGTTTCGAGTCCCTGCGACCTGGCGTATTCGGGATCGGTGTGGATGTTGGAGCCGACCTGGCGCAGTTCGTCGGTGGCGGCGGACAGCATGGCGCTGTCGTACCACTCGATCCGCTGCGTCGTGATGGCGCGCACGGGACCCAGAATGATTTCGCCGACTTTGTAGGCGCGCTTCGTATTCATCAGGCCTCTCCCACTTTCTTGAAGCGCAGCAGCGTGCGGTCGTTATAGGTGGTCACCAGCCGCCCATCGGCGGTACGGACCTCCAGGTAGTACCAGAGGTATTGCCGCTCGCGCAGGATGTACTTGTCGACGATGTGGCCGGTGACGATCAGCCGCTCGCCGACATAGGCGGGGCTGTGCTGTTTGGCATGATATTCGTAGTGGATGCGGGCGTCTTCGGCCTTCATGCCGGCGATGCGCTGCTCCTTCAGGCAATTCTTTTCCAGGATGCGCATCTTGTCGACATGGATCATGGTCGGCGGGCGCACCTGCCGGCCGGTCGGGTTCAGATCGGAGTGGAACAGCTCGCTGCTCTCCTCCACGCCATGAGCGTATTCGGTGCACATGAACGCGCTGAGTTCGTATTCGACCGGTTCGAACACGTCACCCTTTTCTAGATCACCGATAGTGCCACCCAGCATGCTGTCCTCCTGATGCCGATTGATCCGTCGAAGTCGTTCCGTTCCCGGCGAGCGTGCCGGCCTCGCGGCAGACGCGGTCCTGCGATCAGTGCCCTGTCACCTTTTGCAGCTCGCCATAGATCTCCATCGCCCGTCCGCCGAGGCTTTCGGCGAATGCCTGATTCATCGGCCGCACAGCATCGACGAAGGGCTGGCGCGGCGGCGTCATCACCGCGAGACCGGCCTTCACCAGCCGATCGAGGTCGGCCTCGTTCGCCTCCTTGGCGATCTTCAAGTTGTAGTCGGTGGTCTCCCGCCCGGCCTCCACCAGTGCCTGCTGCGCCTCCGCGGTCTGGCGCTGGAACACATCCGGGTTCATTGCGACATAGGCGACGTAGAAGATGTGGTCGGTATGCACCAGGTTGCGGGCCACTTCGTAGTATTTGCCGGTGTACAGCGTGGTGGCGGAGCCCTCGATCGCATCCGCCACGTGGGCCTGCAGCGCTGTGTACGCCTCCGGTAATGCGACCGGTGTCGGAATGGCGCCGAATGCTTTCACCATGTCCACGTATAGCGGCGACTGCGGCACGCGGAATTTGAGGCCCTTGAAGTCGGCGAACGTGCGCAGCGGTCTGGTGGCGAGCGTCATGCGCGGTCCGTCGAACTGATACCCGAGCGGCTGAAGGTTGGCCTTAACGAACAGCGTCTCAAGGATCGGCTGCACCCGATCGACGATCTGTTTCAACTGATCCAGGCTGACGTAGAGATACGGCATCTCCAGCACGCGGATGTCGCGGATGAAGCTGCCGAAGCCGGGCAGCCCGGAATAGCCCAGATCGATCGTGCCGGAATGAATGCCGCGCGCGGCCTCTTCTTCCGTGCCCAGCGCACCGTTGTGGAACACCCGGATGCGCAGCTTGCCGTCCGTTTTCTTTGCCACCAGCTCGCCGAAATATTCGGCACTGCGCGAGGCGGAGTGCTGCGCGTTGAACAGGCTGGCGTAGCGCAGCGTCACCACTGCTTGCTGCGCCAGGGCCGGCGGCACCAGCGCGCCGCCGGCCGCGCCGATCGCCCGCAGGGCATCGCGCCGCGTCAACTTCCGTCGCGTTGATGGCATCTTGGTTCCCCTCGTGTTTGCTGACGCTCGCATTGGGTGCCTCAATTGCCGAAACCGAATGCATCGGGCAGCACCAGCGTGAACCACGGCACGAACGCCACGATCAGCAGCCCGATCAACAGGACGATCAAGTATGGCGTCATGGCGCGCGACGCCTGCTCCAGGCTGGTGCCCATGATTGCGCAGCAGACGAAGAATCCCACCCCCACCGGCGGCAGGAACGCGCCCAGCCCCATGGCGATCAGCAGCACGATGCCGTAATGGAGTCCGTTCAGGCCGAACTGCCCCGCCATGGGCACCAGCATCGGCGCCAGAATATTCAGCGCCGGTAGGCCTTCAAGCAGCATACCGGTGACGATCAGCAGCACGATCGAGCCAACCAGGAAGATCGCCTGGCTGCCGTGCAGTCCCTGCAGCAGCATTACCAGCCGCTGCGGCACATAGGCGATGGTCAGCGCCCAGGAGAAGCTGGCGGCAGCGGCGAGGATGAACAGGATCATTCCGGCCAGTGCCGCGCTGTCGATCGCGGCGCGCAGCAGGTCGCGCGCACCCATGGCGTGGTACACCACCGTCCCCAGCAGCAGCCCGTAGACCACGGCGAAGGACGACACCTCGGTGGGCGTGGCGATGCCGCCCAGGATGCCGCCGAACAGCAGCGCTGGCATCGACAGCGGCAAGATGGCTGCGCCGCCGGCGCGCAGCATCGTCGCGACGCTGGCACGCGGCACTCGCGGCAGCCTGGCGCGGCGGGCACGCAGATGGATCAGCAGCATCAGGCAGACGCCGATCACCGCGGCCGGGATCACACCGCCGATGAACAGCGCGGCGATCGAAAGCTGGGTGATCGAGCCGAGCACCAGGATGCCGATGCTGGGCGGCACCGTGTCGCCCATTACCGCCGCGGAGGCGATCACGGCAGTTGCCTCGCTCGCGTCGTAGCCCTGCTGGGCCAGCATCCGGCGCATCACCGTGCCGACCGCAGCGACGTCCGCGGTCTTCGATCCCGACAGGCCGGAGACCAGGTACATGCTGACCACGACGACCTGCAGCAGACCGCCGCGCAGATGGCCGACCAGCGCATGGACGAAGCGCACCAGTCGCAGGCTGATATCGCCGCGCTCCATGATCAGGCCGGCGAAGATGAAGAAGGGCAGCGCCAGCAGCACGAAGTTGCTGGTGCCGTCGACCATCTTCTGCGCCAGCGCGAACATCGGTACGGTGCCGGTGAGCCAGAAATAGCAGGCGGTGGCGAGCAGCAGCGCGAAGCCGATCGGCAGGCCGATCACGCTGGAGATCACCAGTAGTACGAGCGCCGCCGACATGGCGCCGTCGCTGTTGAAACAGCCGATCCACAGCGGCCGGGTCGCGATTCCGACCGTCAGCAGCAACAGGAACAACATGGCGGCGATGCCGACCGCGCCGCGCTCGGCGCGGCGGAGATTCGCGGTGGCGTAGAATGCCAGCAGTGGCATGCTGAACGCCAGTGGCACCACGAACACGCCGCCTGGCAGCTCCAGGATCGGCGTCTCCTCGGTCCAGGCGGCGCCCGCCGCCGTCAACGCCAGGGCAAAGACCAGAACCGCGAGGCCGAGCACCAGAATGTCGGCCATCGCGAGGCAGGCCCGGCGCGGTGCCGGGGCCAGGCGGTTCAGTACCACGCGCAGGACTGTGTGCTGGCCACGCCGGTACGCCACCACGCCCCCGACGAAGGCCAGCACGGCAAGCGCGATGCGCGCCAGTTCCTGGGTCCACAGGATCGACACGCCAAACAGGCTGCGGGAGAGCACGTTGAGGAAGATCACGGTGACCTCGCCGAGCAGGGCGGCAAGGATCACCGCCTCACCGGCATGGTCGGCGAGGCGGCACAGCAGGCCGTCCGCGACGACTGGCGCGGGCACGGCGGGCGCGGCCACCGTGGTGTCGGCGACCGCCATCCGGGCCGCCTCCCGTCTCATCGGCGCACCGCGACTCCGCCTCGCCTCACGCCTGGCCGCGCAGGAATTTCGCAGCCTGCTGTTGCCAGGCCTGCGGCGTGATGTCGCCACGCAGCGCTTCCTGCCAATAGGGGGCGATCTTGTTCTGGTAATCGGTCCAGTTCTTCCAGGCGAAGGGCGGATGCCACCAGCTTGCCTGCGCGTCGATGGCGACCTTGAAGAACCGATTGGTTTGGTACGCCGGCTCGGCGGCGATCGAACGGCGCACCGGCAGCAGGCCGCGCTTGGCCGTCAGCACGCGATCCGCGCCGCCCGAGCCCATGAACATTAGAAATTCCCAGGCCGCCTCCTTCTCCTTGCAGGAGCTGACGATGAATGCGCCTTCCGGATTGGCGAGCATGACGTCCTTGTCGCCGGCGCGCGGCGTCGGCACCACCTGGATGCGATCGCCCAGTGTCGCCAGAAGCTGCGGATGGGCGTGCGTGCCGTAGATCCACATTGCGGCAAGGCCCTTCTCCATCAGCGCGAAAATCTGCGGGTAGTTGTCGGTCACCGCGGTGGACTGGGCGGAGTGGTCCTTGGTGAACATTCCAACCCATTTCCCGGTCACCGCGGTGGCCGCCGGCGAATCGAAATCGACCTGGCCGGATGCCAAGTCGACGAACTTTGTTCCGGTGCTGCCCCAGATCGGCTCGATCACCTGCGTCGCATAATAGGTCTGACCGCGCATGGCGTAGCCGGCCCGGTCGGCGGTGGTCATCGCCTTCGCCGCGGCGATGAACGCGTCGTAGGTGGCGGGCGGCTTGATCTTCGCGGCATCGAACCAATCGGCCCGATAATAGAGGACATATGGCAGGATGGCGTTCGGCATGTACAGCACAGGCTGGCCGGGTACTGACCGCATCGCGTCCACCACGCTGGGGAAATAGTCGCTCTTGGCGTCCCATTTCTCGAAGAACGGGTCCACCGGGGACAGAATCCCGGTGTCGAACCAGTTCTGCACGTTGGTCTGCACGGTGCCGGCGACATCGGGCGCCGACCCGGCGGCATAGGCCGAGGCGACCTTCCGCACGACGTCCATCACCGCCATCGTGGCATCGACCTCCACCGTGATGAACTCTTGCGACTTGTTGAACGCGTCGACTGCATCCAGTACCATCTTCTGGTGTGCCGGGTTGTCGGCCCAGGTCCAGTAGCTGATCGTCGCCTTCTGGCGCACGGCAGGTGCCGCGAGGGCTTGCCTGGCGTTGCCGCCCAGCGCCGCGCCGCCGATCGCGGACAGCGCGGCGCGACGCGACATTCGATAGGTCTTCATCTGGACGGTTCCCTTGTTTCCATTGTTGGTTTCAGCCCTTCACTGCGCCGGCCGAAAGGCCGCCGATCAGCATGCGCTGGAACAGCAGGAACAGCAGCGCGACCGGCAAGGTCGTCAGGATCGCGCCGGCGGCGCTGACGCCCCACACAGCGGGTTCACCTAGCACGAACAGGCGCAGGATGACCGGCAGCGTCTTGACGTTGTCTGTGGTAGTGAACAGGTAGGCGAACACGAAATTGTTCCACGTCATGATGAAGGCGAGCAGCCCGCCGGCGACCAGCCCGGGGGCGGCCAACGGGATCACGATGCGGACCAGCGTGCCCAGCCGGGTGCACCCGTCGACCTGCGCCGCCTCCTCCAACTCGCGCGGCAGAGTGGAGAAGTAGTTGATCATCAGCAGCAAAACGAACGGGGCCGTGTTGGTCGATTCCGCGAGGATTAGCCCGGGAAACGTGTTGATCAGGCCAAGGCGGCGGAAGATCACAAGCAACGGCACCAGCAGCACGACGCTGGGGATCATGTAGGTCAGCAGCATCGCCGTCAGCAGCGAGGCGCGGCCGGTGAAGCGGAAGCGCACGAAGCCGTAGGCGCCCAGGCTGGCCAGCACCAGGCCCAGCAGCATGGTGCCCGTGGCGACGATCGTGCTGTTGCGGAAATAGAGCGCAAACGGCACGTCCCGGAACAAATCGACATAGTTGCGCAGCGTCGGCGCGGCCGGGAAATACTGCACCGCGCGCGCGCTCGACCAGGGATGCGATGCGTCGGCGGTCGCCTCCGGCGTGATCGAGGCGATCAGGATCCACACGAACGGCGCCAGCGAATAGGCAAGAATCACTGCCGCGCCGGCCGCCACCCAGCAGCGCCCCATCGCGCGAGCAAGCTGGGTGCGCCGTCTCATGCCAGCACCGACCGCACCAGGTGCCGCACGTAGAAGATCGAGCCCAGCATCAGGATGATCGCCAACACCACCGCGACCGCCGAGGCATAGCCGATGTCGAACTGCTGGATCAGCATGAAGCTGTACACCGACTCGGTGTAGTTGCTGAAGCCGGGGCCGCCCTGCGTCATGATGTAGATCATGTCGACGTAGTTCGACATCCAGATGATCCGCAGCAGCAGCAGGAACAGGATCGTCGGCATCAGGTGCGGCAGCGTGATCAGGCGGAAGCCCTGCCACGCGCTGGCACCATCGACCATTGCCGCCTCGTAGAGTTCGCGTGGGATCGCCTGCAGCACCGCCAGCAGAATGATCGCCATCAGCGGCTGGCCGGCCCAGACCATCGCCGCGGTGACCACCGCGAAACTGCCACCAGATTCGCCGAGCCAGGACACCGGATGGGCCAGCACGTGCAGCCGCACCAGCAGATCGTTGATGACTCCGAAATGCCCGTCCACCATGTACACCCAGAGCAGCGCGGTCACCGCCGGCGGAATGATGTAGGGCAGCAGGACGGCGGCGCGCACGAACCCGCGGCCACGGAAGCTCAGGTTGAGGAAGAGGGCGATCGGCAGGGCGATCGCGAGTTCCGACAGCACCACTGCGGCATCCCACCGCACGGTTCGCCAAAGTCCCTGCAGGAACACGTCGTCTTGCGCCATGCGCAGCAGGTTGCCGAGCCCGATGAACCGGGCGCGCGCAAGTTGCAGCAGAGTGGCATCGGACAGGCCGATCCAGACCGCGTAAAGCACCGGGTAGACACTGACCGCCAGCAGCAGGACGCCGATCGGCAGGATGAATGCGTAGGGCAGCGACCGGTTGCGGAGTCTGCGGATCGCGGCGCCATTGATCGCGCAGGCGGCACGCTCGGCGATCATCTGGAGTGTGCGACCGACATCACGCGATGTTCCGTTTCCCTGACCGTTTCCCCGGCTGTTTGCCCGGGCCGGGCACGCGATTGGCGTTCGCCCCGCCAGACCATGCGGCGGATTTTGAAAGGGTTCAAGTGCGGTACGCAGCCTGGCGCAAGCTTGCCTGGCAATGCGGGTATGTGATCGACGTCGCGACCGGAAGCGATGGAAGCGGCATCGGTTCGAGCGACGTCGATCACTCCCACGCAATCTTGAAGCGATCGATCGTCACACCGTTCGCGGCGCCGAGCCTGATCACGTTCACCGTCCCGGCCAGATCGGGCGAACCCGAATAGTAGGCGGGCACGCTGCCATCGCCGACCCGAACCGGCCGATCCCAGTGGCCGAGTGCAACATAGTCGGCCATTGTCGCGGCGATGTCCTGGTCGCTGAACTTCCAGGCGCGATGCGCTTCCCTCTGCCATTCCCCTGGCGGCACGTAATGGCCGTGCGCCATGACAACCTGCCATCGTGTGGTGCGCGGATACGGTGCGTGGAACAGCGGCATATTGTCGTAGCCGTGATGCGCGCGGCCGCGAATTTCGAGTCCGTGATGGTTGAACAGAATGCTGTCCGGATCGGTGATGCCGAGCACATGGACCTCGGGCAGACCAACCAGGCCGGCGCGGCGGAACAGGCAATTCGGCATCACTGGGTCATGGTTGCCGGGCAGCAGCACGACGGGCACGCCCGCTGCCGCAATGAGTTCGGTCGCGCGCTGCAGCACCGGCGTGCGGATGCGATGGTTGTCAAACGTATCGCCAGCGAGAAGAACCGCATCCGCCGCCAACCGCCGTGCGGTCGCGAGCACCCCGGCGAGACCAATGAGGCCGGTATAGGCGCTGACGCCGCGGTCGTCGTCCACATGCAGATCCGAGCTGTGCACCAGCACGAGGCCCGGGGTTTGATGGTCAGCCGAGGTACGCATGAAGGTGCCTAGCGCGTCGGTGGTCGGATTGCCGGTCGCCGGTCATGCCACTGCCACGCTTCGGTTGGGGACCGTGCCGCATCGCGCAAGACCGGCACCCACGGCGTCGCGCCGCTCTTCGCTGGCATGACGAGACGGCCAACACATGCGCGATATGACGACCCGGCGATTGCATGGCGGGCCGCTGGCCCGCACGCCATCACTGCCGCGCGACGCAACAGCCGCTGGCGACTGGCGCGGTGCAGGATCAGTCCTCAACCTGTGGCACCCCGATCGTGTTGCCGGCAACGTCGGGCCAAGGCCCGGCCGCCCCCCCCATGCCCCGGCCGCGCCGCAACGCCAGGTGAGCATAAAGCTGCGCCAGCATCAGCACCGTGCAGCATCCGAGAAACACCGCGCTGATCGGACGAGTGACGAAAACCCCGAGATGCCCGTTGGAGATCGCCAGCGCATTGCGAAAATTCTCCTCCATGCGCGGCCCGAGAACAAAGCCCAGCAGGATCGGCGCCACGTGGAAGCGCAGCGCGATGAGAAGATACCCGACGATCCCGAAGATCAGCGTCTCGCCCACTTCGAACAGACTGTTCTTTGCGCTGTAGACGCCGATGCAGACGAAGCACAGCGCGCAGGGGTAGAGCACCCGGTACGGGATGGCGAGCAGGCGCACCCAGATGCCGATCAACGGAACATTCAGGATGACCAGCAGAAGGTTGCCGACCCAGAAACTTGCGATCAGGCCCCAGAAAATGTCGGGGTGCTCGGAGATCAGCATCGGCCCCGGCGTGATGCCCTGGATCATCAGCGCACCCAGCAGCAGCGCCATGCCGGAATCCCCGGGGATGCCCATGCTCATGGTCGGAATGAAATCGCCCTGTACCGAGGAATGGGTGGATGCTTCGGGGCTCGCGACGCCGGCGATCATGCCGGTACCGAAGCGCTCCGGCGTCCGTGAGAGCTTCTTTTCCAGGGCGTATGCAACGAAAGACGCAATCGTCGGTCCGGTGCCCGGCACCATCGCGCACAGGCTGCCGACCAACGTGCCGCGGACCATCGGCATGGCGGCGGTGCGCAGTTCGGCGCGGTTGGGCAGCATGTCGCGCAGCCGGAGTCGCGCGCCAGGCACGTGCAGTGGTGCGATGCGGTTGATGCTTTTCAGGAATTCGGCGATCCCGAACATGCCGAGCGCGAGTGCCACCAGCTCTACGCCATCGTAAAGATTGAGGAAGCCGAAGGTGAACCGCGGCGTGCCGGTGTTCATATCGACGCCTGCCAGGCCGAGCACCTGCCCAAGCAGCGTCATGGCGACGCCCTTGAGCGGCGATCCGCGTGCCAAGGTCGAGCCGGCAAGCAACCCCAGCAGCATCAGCGAACAGATATCCGCCGGACCGAAATCCACCGCGAACCGGGCGACCACCGGGGCGAAGAACGTCATCTCCACGATGCCGAACGCGGCCCCCATGCAAGCGGCGATGATGGCAATGCCGAGCGCGGTGCCGCCCCTGCCCTGCCGGGTGAGCGGAAACCCGTCCAGGCAGGTCACGGCGTGCGGCGGGTGACAGGGAAGGTTCAGCAATATCGAGCAAATCGCGCCGCCGTACTGGGCGCCGTAATAGATGCCGGCGAGCATAAGGATGGCCGCGACCGGTTTCATACCGAATGTGAGCGGCAGCAGGATCGACACGGTGGACAACACACCTAGGCCCGGTAGCACGCCGACGAGGTTGCCGATGAGCACGCCGACAAAGCACCAGACCAGGTTCGCCGGCAGCAGCGCGACCGCAAATCCGTGCCCGAGATCGTGGATCGCCGTGATCACGTCGCCCAAGGCCATTGCCAAAGCGGCATGTTGATCCCCAGCAGGTAGCCAAACAGCACGGTGCCGGCGACCGACATGGCCACCGCCAGGGTCAGGCTGCCCTTCAGCGAGGTCGTGCGATCGCCGAGGGCACCGATGAAGACGCACGCGAAGATCGCTGGGGCCAGCCCGCTCAGCCAGGCGACAATGATGAATGCCGCGACGCCGCCGACGATGCAGGCGCAGCCGCGCCAGTCCGGGCCGTCGACCGGCTCCGTCCCGGCGTCGTCGCCCGTGGGTGACGCAGTCAGCGCCGTGCCGACGATCAGCAGCCCCACCAGTGTCAGCAACGCGCCGAGCACTGCCGGATAGAATCCCGGGCCCAGGCTGGACAGCGAGCCGATCGTCTCGTTGTGTGCCTCCACCAGCACGCCGCCACCGCCGGCGAGGCAAATCACGCCGGATACAAGGTCCCGATAGCGGAAAGACAGCATCGCGCCGCGCCCGACAGCCCGTCTAAGGCGACCGCAACGTCGCGATGATCGGCTTCACCCTTGTCTCGGCGTCGATCCAGACCTTGGTGAAGCCGGCTGGGTCCAGGTAGGCTGGGGTCAACGCAAGCGCCCTCAGCTTCTTCTGGTGGTCGGGGTTTTCTATCACCGACCGCATCGCATTGGTCAGCACCGAGACGACATTCGGCGGCGTTCCCGCCGGCGCCACCACACCCGTCTCCGACACCGCGATCACGTCGTAGCCTTGCGACTGGATGGTTGGCACGTCGGGCATCGACCAGTCGGGCTGCTCGGTGGCGATGCCCAACACGCGAAACTCACCGGTCTTCTTGTATTGCAGTGCATCGACGGTGCCGCCGGCCAGCACGTCGACATGGCTGCCGAGCAGGGCGGTGACCGATGGCGCACCGCCATCGAAATGAACCGGCGTGAACCGCACCCCCGCCACGTGGCCGAGCATGAGCGTCTCGAAATTCGGCACGCCCATCAGGCCGCTGTCGCTGACGGTGATCGCGCCGGGATGCGCGCGCGCCGCCTCCACTAGATCCTTGATCGTGTGATAGGGACCATCCGCGCGCACCGCAAGGACCTCCGGCGCCTGGTAGTGCCGGGCGATCGGCTGGAAGCTGGCCCGTGTATAGATCGCCCCGCGGGTCGGATCGAGGTAATGCGTCACCACGGTCGGGATCACGATATACGACAGCGTGTAGCCGTCCGGCTTGGCGCGCACGAGCTGGGTCAGCGCCACCTGCGACCCCGCGCCCGGACGGTTGACCACCTGTACCGAGGTGTGGAGCAACGGCTCTAGCGCCGCCGCCATCAGGCGTGCGCTGGTGTCAGTGGCGCCGCCGGGAGCATAGCCGACCAGGATCGTGATCGGCCGGCCATGTTCCGGGTAGTCCGCGGCGATGGCCGCGGTGGTCCACGCGAGCAGCAGCAGAAGTGGCGCGACGGCGGCGGCGAAGCGTGTCCGGGCACGAGACGGTTGCACTTTTCTTCCTCCCATTGCGGGTGCGGGATGCCGTCGCGCCCGTTGTTCCGATCGCGACCGGTGCCGCCGCATTCGGCGCGCACTTGACCCCGATCAGCGAAGTTTCCACACCGGCCTGCGCTTTTCGCGGAATGCCTGGGCGCCTTCCTGGCCATCCTCGGTCTCGGCGATCTCCTGGTCCAGGTGCCGCGCATAGGCCAGCAGCGGCGGCGGGAAGGCGCCGGTCAGGCGGTACAGCCGCACCGCGCCCTGTGTCGCCAACGGGGAGCCGAGGCAGACCATCTCGGCCAGTTGTTCCGCCGCCTCGATCACCTTGTCACGCGGAACGACTTTGTTGACGATCGCCCATTGCAGACATTCCTGGGCGGTGAGGCGTCCGTTGCACAATGTCAGGTAGGCCGCGACGGTGCGCGGCAATGCCTGATACATCTCGTGCGGCGCGCCGAGGCGACCCACGTTGGTGTGCTGGTCGCCAAGCCACGCATCGTCGGCCATGACACGCAGTTGGCATTGCAACGCGATGTTCAGGCCGACCCCGACGGCGAAGCCGTTCAGCGCGGCAATCAGCGGCTTTTCCAGGTTGACGTCCTGCGGCTGCCCGCCGCCACCCCAGTGGTAATGCGGGCTGTTCGGATCTTCGTGCGGCGTGCGCTTTCCCTCGGCAAAGTGCGCCGCGAGGAATTTCACGTCGCGCCCGCCGCAGAACGCCTGGCCAGTGCCGGTGACGATTCCCACGTAGATGTTCGGGTCCAGTCCGATGTCGCGCCAGCAGGAACGCAGCTCGATATAGGCGTAGCTGTGCAGCGCGTTACGCACTTCCGGTCGATTGATTGTGACGTAGGCAACGTTGCCCTTTTTCTCGTACTTGATGAATTCCAGGTTCTTCGGCGCGCTGGCGGGATCGTACGGGGATTGCGGCTTCGGCATGATGTAGGCTCCATTTTTCAGACGGTGGCGATGGGGGTTGCGGGGGATCCGGTTGCGCCGGGCAGACGCAGCGGCGGCGCGGTCAGCATGAAGCGGTGGCGGCCGGCCTGGAGCAGCCACTGCGCCAACGGGGTCAGATGCCACAGTTCGCCCAGGTGCACGCCCAGCTTGAACAGGCAGTGTTCGTGCAGGGGCGCCGCCGCACAGCAGCCGATATGCTCCAGCGCGGGAAATGCTTCGACGGCAAAATTGTCGGCAATCAGCACCGCGAGGCCGCTGTCGGTGATCCACCGCAGCAGGCGCTGGTCGCGGCCATCCAGCACGGCGCAACGGTTGTGCGCGAGTTCCGCGTCCACCTGGCCGAAGTTGCGCAGCAGCAGGTCAGAGTAGCCGGTGTGCAGGCAGACCATATCGCCGGTTTCGACCGCGATATGGCCCTGGTCCAGCACGCGCATCAGCGCCTCGTAGCCGATCACGACGCGCCGGTCGCCGACGCTTGCGTGTAGGTCGATCATCACGCCGCGGCCCTGCACGCAGGTGGCCGCCATGCCCTCGATGCCCAACGCCTTCGCGCAGGAGGTGGATGTCGCCTCGAACATGCCGACCGCACCGGCGTCAGCTGGATCGGCAGGCCCCACGATGTCGGTGTCGGCGCGAAAACCGTTGTAGTACCGGGGCTCCGGCACGCCATCGCCATCGGCGTCGAACATGAACCCGACATGGGAAAACGCGTCCCAGTGCGTGGAGTACTGCGTGTGCAGCACCGCCGCGTCGTCGCAAATCAGGTCGGTGGCATCGGGATTGTCGACCGACACGCGATAGTTCATCCGCACACGGCCGTTGCGCAGGGTGGGGCGCAGCACGGGCGGAAAACGGCTGGGGCTGAGAACGTTGCCGCCCGGCCGGTCCAACGGCAGGCTGAGGCAGAAGGTCAACCCCTCCTGGATCTCCCGCGCCGCGGCGCGCACCCGCTCCGGCGTGATCAGGTTCAGCCGTCCAAGCTGGTCGTCGGGGCCGAAATCACCCCAGGTCGAACCATCCGGCCGGTGCGTCCAGCGCGCTGCCATGTTGTCACCCTCCCGTCGTGTCGCGGGCCGTCTTGTCGAAGCCAGCCCCGTCACCGACCGGCGCACCCGTCGCTGGTGCACCGAACGCTGGCTTGCGCTTCTCGAAAAAAGCGCGCCGCGCCTCCACCCCGTCCGGCGACATGCTGAGTTCGGTGGTGTAAACTTGTTCGCTGTGGAAGCCCTCGCGCATGTCCAGCGCCTCGACGGCAAAGAACGAGCCACGGATGCGCCTGACGGCAGCAGTTCTCTTCGCCGCGATGGTGCTGGCGAGCGCGATCGCGGCCGGCAGCAGCTCCGCGGCCGGTAGGCACGCCTCCACGGCGCCCAGGCGATACAGTTCCGCAGCCGGAACGCGCTCGCCGGTCAACATCATCCGGCGCACCTTCGACGGCGGCAGGATGCGCTGCAGCACGCTGGCGCCGCCCCCCTGGCCCACGTCGATTTCCGGCATGCCGAAGGTCGCGGTATCGGCCGCCAGGATCATGTCGCAGCACGCGGCCAACACGAAGCCCGCGCCCAGCGCCGCACCGTTCACCGCGGCGATCACCGGCTTGCTGCTGTCAACGATGCAAAAGAACGCGTCACGGGTCAGCCGGTTGGCGCGCACATAATCGCCGTCGCCATCGCTGAAGACCTTCTTCTCCTTGATGTCCGCGCCGGCGCAGAACACGTGGCCGCGCGCCGTCAGCACGATGCAGCGCACCTCCGCAGTGGCCTCCAGCCGGTCGAAGACGCGCAGCATGGCCTCGCGTGTCTCGCGACCCAGCGCATTCACCGGCGGGCGCGTCAATGTCACCACGGCGACGTTGGGTACCGCGATCGTCACGTCGATGTTCGTATCGTTCATGCAATTCTCTCCAACAATCGTCTCTCGCCGTCACGCCCGGCTATTGTCCAGGTCCGAACGCCCAGTTCGGCAGCGTCAGGACAACCGGCGGGAACAGAATGAGCAGGACCAGCACGGCGACTTCCACCGCCAGCAGCGGCAGCACCGCGCGTGTGTAGTCGGCGACCTTCACCTCCAGCACGCCGCAGGAGATGAACATCAGTGTGCCGACCGGTGGGTGCACGGCGCCCAGCGTCACATTCAGACACATCAGCACCCCCAGGTGCACCGGGTTGACACCGACACTCGTGGCGATCGGCACCAGAATGGGCGTCAGCAGGATCAGTGCCGCCACGCTCTCCAGCACCATGCCGACCAGCAGCAGGAAAACGTTGATCACCACCAGCATCAGCAGCGGGCTGGCGGTGATGGTTGAGAGCATCATCGCCAAATGTGAGGCGATCTGTTCCAGCGTCATATAGAAGCCCAGCGCGTTGGATGCGCTGATGATCATCATGACGACGGCGGTCGCCAGCGCCGCTTCGGTAACGATGTCCCACAGCTGCGCGACCTTTAGCTCGCGATAGACGAAAAGGCCCACCAGCAGCGAATAGGTGGCAATGACGGCGCCGGCCTCGGTTGGTGTGAAGACGCCGAAGCGCAGGCCGAAGATCACCACGAAGGGCACGGTCAGCGCCCAGGCCGCCTGGCGGATCGCGGAGAAGATCTCGATCACCGACGCCCGGCGGGCGCGCACCGGAAGGAATCCGTATTTCTTCGACAGAAACCGCGTGGTGATCATCAGCGCGGTCATCATCGTGAAGCCGGGCACGATGCCCGCCATAAACAGCCGTCCGACCGAAACGTTGGCGAGATAACCGTACAGCACGAAGCCCAGCCCAGGCGGCATCATCGGCGTGATCACGGCGGAGGCAGCGACGATCGCCGCGGCGAACGGGCGGGGATAGCCGCGCCGGATCATCTCGGTGCCCAGCATCTTCGACTGCATCGCGGCGTCCGCGTTGCCAGAGCCGGACTCGAACCCCATTAGGGCAGCCAGCAGCACGTTGGTCTGTGCCAGCGCGCCGGACATGTGCCCGACCAGGGTCTCGGCCAGGTTCAGCAGGCGCGTAGTGATCCCGGCATGGTTCATGATCACGCCGGCAAAGGTGAACATTGGTATCGCCACCAGCGGGAAAGACTGCGAGAACGCCGCCAGCCGCTGCGGAAAGATTGTCAGCGGCATCCCCTGCTGGTGCAGGAAGAACAGCAGCGCGCCAGAGCCGATCGCAACGCTCACCGGAACGTTCAGGAACAGCAACAGGATGAACAGTGCAAGCGGCCATACATCCATCGCCATCAGGGTCCGGGGCGCCGCGCCTGGTGCAGCAGCCGCTGCACGCTGCGCAGCCCCATTGCCAGGAACCCGAAGGTCAGTCCGGCATAGGGGACGCTCAGCGGGATGTGCAGCATGCTGGTGTAGGCCGAGTTGCTGGCGATGGTTTGCTGCGCGCCCAGCCAGGCGAGGTAGAAGCAGTACAGTGCAACAAACATCGCCGTCGCGATGGCCAGCGCCGCCCGCAAACGGGTGGGTAGGAACGAGGTGACCAGATCGACGCTGACATGCTTGGCGCGCCGGTGCGCCTCCGCGGCGCCCACAAACACGACCCAGGCGAAGGCGATGCTCGAGACCTCCTCCACCCAGGTCGCCGGCGCCTCGGTTACGTAGCGCGACAGCACGCCCCAGACGATAGCGCACACCAGCACGACGAAACCGAGATTCATTGCCACATGTTCAAACGAGACGCGCCGGCGCTTTCCGTCTTTGCCCACATCCGGGTCCGCGGCCACGACCCCGATCGCGCCCACGACCGGGGCACCCTCTGGGGGTGTCATTTTCGGATCAGGCCCTGCACCGTCGCCTTGATCCCCGGCGTGAAGCCCGGATACGTCTCGTAGATAGGCGCGGTGACGTGGCGGAATGCGTCGCGGTCAACATCCTGAATCACCGTCACCCCGGCGGCCTGGTATTTCGGGATGATATCCTTTTCCTCCTGCAACTTCAGGCGGGTCATCAGGTCGGCGGCTTCGCTGGCCTGCTCCAGAACGATCGTCTGCAGGTCGGTCGGCATGGAACGGTAGACCGTTTCGCTCATCACCACCGGGTCCCATGCGATCATATGGCTGGTCAGCACGGCGAATTTCGCCTGCTCGTAGAACTTGGATGCCCACATGGTCGGCAGCGGAGCTTCCAGCATGTCGAGCGTGCCTTGCGCCAGCCCGGTGTAGACCTCAGCGAAGCCGGTGGTCACCGGTCGCGCTCCCATGGCCTTCACCATCTCGACGTACATCGGCGCCGCGGCGCAGCGGAAATTCAGGCCCGCCAGGTCCGCTGGCTTGTGGAGCGGCTTCTTGGCCAGCAGTTGGCGGGTGCCGAAGTAGTTGTTCCACGAGATGACCCGCATGCCCTTGGCCGCCAACCGGTCGTCCAGATCCTTCAACCAGGGCGTACCCAGGATGCCGCGGAAATCTTCGGGTTTTTCCATGAGGTACGGCGCCTGCAGGATCGCCGCATCGGGAACGTACTGGCCCAGGAACAGTGCATCGGTCAGTTGGATAACGGCGGCTCCCTGGCGCACCATCTCACCCACATCCGCCTGCGTACCCAGTTGATCGGACGGGAAGACGGTCACCGAGATGCGCCCGTCCGAGTGCTTCTGCACGTTTTCGGCAAACGACAGCATCGCGGTCTGCACGGCGTCCGCCGCAGTCAGTGGATGATCGAGGCGGAAGCTGAATTGCGGCGCCGCCGCGGCGCGGCGGATCGAAAACAGTGGCAGCAGCGCCGCGCCGAGGCCAAGCGGAATACGGGATCGGGCCGACAGCAGCGTCGCCATGGAGCTCCTCCAGCGTTGAGTGCGCGTCCCGTCGTTCAACGCGGGGCAGGGGCGACTATACAGGGCGTTTGAACTGTTTCAACACCCCAGCGCGAAATACTCGCGCCGGTTCGGTGTGGCGCCGGATCCGCGTGACCGGGTGCGGCCGTGCCCGCATTGCCAAGCGACCAACGCGTCCGATGGCTACCGCCGACGCAGTGCCTCGCGCACCGACTCGCGCAACACGATCTCAGCCTTCAACTGCAAGTGCTGCACCGGGCTGGTGTCGCCCGCCATGCGCCGCAGCAGCAGGCCCCAGGCGACGCGAACGATCTCGCGCACCGGCTGGCGGATCACCGAAAGACCTGGGCTGACCAGATCGGCCCAGTCCGGCTCCTCGAACGCGAGCAGCGAGATGCGTTCCGGATAGCAGTCGCCCAGATCGCGCAGCACGTGCAGTGTGCGCGCCGCAATGACGCTGTTGCTGACGATGACCGCGGTCGGCGCAGCGCGGCCTTGCAGCACACCCGCCAGCCGCCTGGCATAGTCGTCGCCGCCGTCGCCCACCTCCATCACGGTCGTCGCGGTCGCCCCGGCGCGGTCGCGCAGCGCCTCGATGCGATGGCGCGATATGCTGAGCACTTGCGATTCCACCACGAACAGGATGTGCAGATGGCCCAAGCGGATCAGCCGTCCCACGGCATCGCCCATCACCGCGCGATTGTCGAAGGTGACTTCGTCGAAGCGCTCGTCCTCGCAGGGTCGGTCAACCAGCACCGCGGGCGTGCCGGACGCGTACACCAGATCCAAAGTCTTGCGCGGATCGAGCGTCGGCACCATCAGCAGGCCGGCGATCCGGTGTCGCAGCAACTCTCGCACCCGGCGCGATTCGATCTGCGGTTCACGCCTGGTCAGCACCTGCATCATCTGATAGCCGCGCAGCGCGGCGATATCCTCAAAACTGTCGATCAGCGCAGCCAGGTAGGCGCTGGCGACGTGCGGCGCCGACAGGCCCACCACGGGCGCGAGTTGGCGCCGCTGGGCGTGCGCCAGCATGTTCTGCTCGTAGCCCAGCATGGCCATGGCGCGCTCGACCCGCTCGCGCAGCGCCGCACTGACTTTGATGGTGCCGTTCAGGACATGCGAAACGGTGCCGACAGAGACATCGGCAAGCCTGGCGACGTCGGTGATGGTCGGCTTGCGGATGGGTTTCATCGGTTCGGCGTCGTTGTCGCCGCATAACTACAGGCTGCACCGAAGCGCGCAAGCCCGTCTCCCGGCGGTCATCGGTGGGCGTATTGAACCATTTCAAAGAAAACAGCATACTCCGACCGCAGCGGGAAACGGAGACGTCGCGACATGAGTGCAGGGACGGCCGAGCGTGGAGCATCCGCCCCCGAGGACTTTGCCGACGTATCCCGCCTGCTCGCGCCGCGCAGCGTCGCGATCATCGGCGCGTCGGACCAACCCGGCAATGTCGGCGGCGCGGCGGTGCGTTTCTTCCGCAAGTTCGCTTCACCCTGCACGGTCTGGCCGGTGAACCGCGGGCGGGACACCGTCGCCGGCTTGCCTTGCTACAAAAGCGTTGCCGACCTGCCGGCGCCGACCGACCTCGCCATCCTGGCGGTCCCCGCCTCGGCGGTGCTCCAGGTGGTGCGCGAGTGCGTCGCCGCCGGCATCTGCGCGGGTATCGCCTGGGCGGGCGGCTTTCAGGAAGGCGGCGCCAGCGGCGTGGCGCTGCAGAGCGAGCTGGACGCGCTGTGTCGGGACACCGGCTTCGCTCTGCTCGGCCCGAACTGCATCGGCATCATCGACACACACGCGCCGGTCACCGCCAGCTTCGCCTCGATGATGCTGGCCCTCGACAAATTCCTGCCGGGTAACATTTCGATGGTGAGCCAAAGCGGCGGACTGGCAACCATGGGTCAGGCCATGGCGCAACTTGAGGGCTACGGCTTCCGCTACATGATCAGCACCGGGAACGAGGCGGTGCTCGGTGTGGCCGACTTCATCCACGCGCTGGCAACCGACGACGCGACCAAGGTGATCGCCACCTATCTGGAGGGCGTGCGGAACGGGGCAAAATTCCGCCGTGCCCTGCTCGACGCGCGGGACGCCGGCAAGCCGGTGATCGTGCTGAAGGCCGGGGCCACGGCCGCCAGTGCCGCGGCTGCCGCCGCCCATACCGGTGCGCTCGCCGGCGAGGGTCGCGTCTGGGACGCTGTGCTGCGCGACTGCGCCGCCATCAAGGTCGAATCGCTGGAGGAACTGCTGGACGTGGCAATGCAGTTGAGCGGCGCGGACCTTGGCAAGCTGCCGCGCAGCCGCGGCGTGGCGGCGATCACCTTCGGGGGCGGCAGCGGCGTGCTGTCGGCGGACCAGTGCGACCGGGTGGGTCTGGCCGTTCCCGCCCTGGCGACGGCGACGCGAGCCGCGCTGGACGGCTTGGTTCCGCCGCTGGCCTCGACCCGCAATCCTGTGGACCTGACGCCGCAGGCGTACCAGGACCCGCAATGGCTCGGGCGTTTCCCGCAGGCGCTGGACGCGATCGCGGCGGACCCGGGTGTCGGCATGATCTTCTTTCAGCTTGGCCCGATGGCGCGTGGCGATCTGGAGATGGCGCGCATGGTGGCGACATTTCGCGACCGGTGCGCCAAACCGGTGATCGCGGCCTGGCCACTGGCGATCGCGGCGGCGCGCGCCAGTCTGCACGCTGACGGCGTACACATCTTCCCGGAATATTCCCGTGCCGTACGCACCATGGGCCGCGTGGCAGACTACGCGGCGGCGTTGACGGCACCACGGGACATTGTTCCAGCTTCGACGCTCAACTGGTCCGCTCACGTGGCGAACCCGCGCGCCGGCACCGTCATATCCGAGCACGAATGCCACGCCATCCTGACACGCGCCGGGCTGCCGGTCGCCGACGGACGGCTGGTGGTTTCCGAGGACGAAGCCGTGAACGCGGCGCACGGCGTGGGATTCCCGGTGGTGATGAAGGCGATCTCCGCTCAGGTGACGCATCGCGCCGCGGCCGGGCTGCTGGCCCTGGGGCAGCGGTCCGAGGCGGAGGTGCGGAGTGCCTGGCGCAGCCTGCAGGCGCGCGCCGCTACGTTGCCGGCCGCATTGGACGGCATTCTCGTCCAGCACATGGTGCAGGCGGGTGCCGAACTGCTGGTCTCGGCGTTCCGAGACCCGGACTTCGGCGTGATGCTGTCGCTGGGCGCCGGCGGCACGCTGACCGAACTGCTGGACGACATCGTTCTGGTCCCGGCCCCAGCGAGCCCGGCGACCGTGGCGCACGCACTGCGCCGGCTGCGGGTGATGCGCAAGGCGAGCGACAGGCTCGACCACTTGCTCGATTTTGCATCCCGGTTTTCCGCGCTTGCCGCGGCGGCACCGTGGCAGCGCTTCGTGCTGGAGGTGAACCCGGTCAAGTGGACCGCCGAAGAGGCGCGGGCGATCGACGGGCTGCTGATCATCGAGGAACCATGATCGGGACAGTGGTCGATCGGAGACACGCTTGGGATCGAGCCCCCGATCCGGTACGGATCGGCTGCGCCACGCGACGTCTGATCGTGCGAGGGGTGCGTTGGCGCCCCTGCGCACGCAAGTGGTATTATGACATGGAGTGCGAGAGCGATCCGCACCTTCATCATCATATCGCAACCGTCGTGATCATCATGCCGCGGGGATCGACCACACGTTCCTCAAGGTGCCCGACGGAACGCACCATCGAAGCTGCCGCGCGAGCCGGCGGAAGCCTGCAATGCGCCGGCGAACAGCAAAACGCTACGGGGAAAATGCGATGACCACGACTGTTGGAAGCGGTGACTTCACCTACCGCGTGGAGCCGGGGTGGGGGCAGTTGCCGGACGGTTGGGATTACGGCGATGTCGGCGGCGTCGGCGTCGACGCAAAGGACCGGATCTACGTGTTCAATCGCGGCGGCCATCCGATGATCGTGCTCGACCGCGACGGCAAGTTCCTGACCTCATGGGGCGAGGCGTTCTTCAAACGCCCGCACGCGGTGCATATGGGGCCGGACGACACGATCTACTGCACCGACGACCTCGATCACACCGTCCGCAAATGCACGCTCGACGGAAAGGTGTTGTTCACCATCGGCACGCCAGGACGGCCGGTGCCGGAATTCAGCGGCCAGCCGTTCAATCGCTGCACCCACACCGCGCTGTCGCCGGCCGGCGACCTCTACGTCTCCGACGGCTACGGTAATGCACGCGTGCACAAGTTCTCGCCCGACGGCAAGCTGCTGCTGTCCTGGGGCGAAAGCGGCACGGATCCCGGTCAGTTCAACGTGGTCCACAACATCTGCTGCGACGCTGACGGCTGGGTCTACATTGCCGATCGCGAGAATCATCGCATCCAGGTGTTTGACGGCGCCGGGCGATACGAGACCCAATGGAACAACCTGCACCGTCCCTGCGGGCTGTTCATGCACGGCACGCGCAACCCGACGTTCTTTGTGGGCGAGCTGGGCCCGTTCCTCGACACCAATCGCCGATACGCCAATATCGGGCCGCGGGTGAGCATCCTCGACCACAAGGGGAAGCTGCTGGCTCGGCTTGGTGCGCCGCATGCGGGCGTGGAGGACGGCACGTTCATCGCACCGCACACGCTCGCCCTCGATTCGCGTGGCGACCTTTATGTCGGGGAGGTGTCATACGCATCCTGGACCGCCGTCTTCCCCAAGGTGCCGAAGCCCGACCGCATCCGCAGCCTGCAGAAATTCGTTAAGCTTCGGTAGCGTGCCATGATCGTCCGTGACAGCCCGCCGAGGCCCGCGCCATGCCGATGAACCGCAAGCCGCTGGTGTATTTCGAACGCTGGTTCGATCCCATCGCCGCCAGGATCCTGAGCGAGCAGGACGATATCGAACTGATCCGGCTCGAATACGCGGCGTCCGAGCCGGACAACTGGGCCGAGATGTCGCGCGCCTGCGGCTATCAGGTGGGCGCGCGGACCGAGCTGGTCGAGCCGTGGTTCGGCAGTGCCGGTCTGTTGGCGCGCTGCCCCAACATGCTGGCGCTCTGCTCGATCGGCGCTGGGCACGATGTGATCGACGTGGACGCGTGCAACGCAGCGGGCGTCATCGTGTGCAACCAGTCCGGCACGAACAACGAGGCGGTGGCCGAACACGCGATCGGCCTGATGTTGGCGCTGTCGAAGAAGATCAGCCTGACCAATCGCATGCTGTTGCGCGGTGAGGCGAACAGCCGCTATGCGCTGATCGGCAACGATCTGCAGCACAAGACGGCCGGCATCGTCGGCATCGGCAAGATCGGCTCGCGGACAGCAAAACTCTGTGGCGCCTTCGACATGACCGTGCTGGCGTACGATCCTTACCTGACCGAGCAGGAAGTCGCCGCGCGTGGCGCCGCCAAAGTCACGCTGCCGGCGTTGCTGGATCGCGCAGATTTCGTGCTGGTGCATTGCCCGCGCACCGCGGAGACGCTCGGCATGTTCGGCGCGGCCGAGTTCACCCGCATGAAACCCTCGGCGTTCTTCATCAACACGGCGCGCGGCATGATCCACAAGGAGGACGCGCTGCTGGACGCGCTGCGCCGGCAGCAAATTGCCGGGGCGGGCCTTGACGTGTTCGACACGGAGCCGCCGCCCGCCGACCATCCGCTGTTGCTGTTGGACAATGTGGTGGCAACGCCGCACATTGCAGGCGCCACGGTGGAATCGAACCGCAGCATGTCGGTCGCCGCCGCCGAGCAGTGGATCGGCTTGTTGCGCGGCCGCGTGCCGCCCCGGCTGGTGAATCCGGAAGCCTGGCCCCGCTACAGCGAGCGGTTCCGGGAGATCATCGGATTCCTGCCCGATCCGATCGAGTGACGCGCGATGATGCCACACGACGGGTTCGGCGTCCGGCACTGCCAGGGAGATCGGCGCGATGGCACATAAAGGCATGCTGCTGGTCCTGATGCAGCCCCCCGCGCGTCTGGAGGAGGAGTACAACGACTGGTACG
This sequence comes from Acetobacteraceae bacterium, assembly GCA_035696165.1. GTDB lineage: Bacteria > Pseudomonadota > Alphaproteobacteria > Acetobacterales > Acetobacteraceae > Palsa-883. Next base: position 36,104 of record DASRQX010000428.1, read on the forward strand.
ACACCGAGCACCTGCCCGACCGGCTCTCCGCGCCAGGGTTCGAGGCAGGCCGGCGGTATGTCTCCGTCGGCGGCGGGCCGCGCACCTACATCGCCGTCTACGACCTTGCCGATGTGCGTGTCCTGGAGACGCCGGAATACCGCAAGCTGTCCGGCAGCAGCTTCACGCCGTGGACCAAGCGCCTGATGCGACGCATCCGTCGCTACCGCGTGCTCGCCGAGCAGGTGTTTCCCGGTGATGCCATTTCGCAGCCGTGTTCACACCTGTTCCTGACGCGCTTCAGCGGATTGTCCGAGACCGATGAAAGCGCCGTGATCGGTGCAATTGAAACCGCGTTCGCCGGTCAGCCGCAGGTCATCCAGTGCCGTGTCTTCGCCGAGCCGGCGGACCGCGCAACCAACTACCTTGTGCTGATCGGCGGCTGCGCGCCGGTCGACAACACGATGACCGTCGGCAGCCTTGGCACGCGGATTGCCGGCAGCATGGATCTCGCCATCAGCCTGGTGCCCTACCGGATCGGAATGACCTGGGAACGGTCGATCGAGGAGGTCTGATACCGCTCTCTTGCGGCCGGGGTTCGACAAAGCAAACAACCCACTTGCGGCGGCGACCGCAGCGGGCAACCGGAGGAACGAAAAATGATTCCACGACGCCAGGTTCTGGTCGCGCCCGCCTGTGCCATACTGTTCGAGGCCGGCGACGGGCTCCGACCGGCCGCGGCGGATGCGGCGGATGATGCGCAGCTGATCGAAGCCGCCAAGCGCGAAGGCGAGGTAACCTGGTACACCGGCCTGATCGTCACGCAGGTCGTGCTGCCGCTGCAATCGGGGTTCCAAAAGAAATATGGCATCAAGGTGAATTTCGTGTCCGCCGGCTCGCAGGAGACGGCGACGCGACTGCTTACCGAAGGGCGCGTCGGCACGGTCAAAGCCGACGTGTTCGACGGATCGGCGCCGTTCGAGCCGGTGAACGCGGCCGGCCTGATCCAACCCTACAAGCCGCAGGAGGCGGCCGGCTATCCCAACGACTTCAAGGAACCGTCGGGATTGTGGACGGCGCAGATGGTGCAGATCACCGGTCCGGCCATCAACACCACCATGGTCAGCCCTGCCGATGCACCGAAGAAGTTCGCCGACCTGCTGAACCCGAAATGGAAGGGCGTGATGGCGTGGTCCAATTTCGAGGAGATCGCCGGGCCGCCAGGCTTCATCGGTAACGTCCTGATGACGATGGGGCAGGACAAGGGGATGGATTTCCTGAAGAATCTGGCCGGCCAGACGATCGCCAACGTGCCGAGCAATTTCCGCGTCGTGCTGGACCAGTGCATCGCCGGGCAGTACCCGATGGTGCTGTCCGTGTTCAACTACCATGTGGCAATCAGCCAGGCGAAGGGCGCGCCGGTCGCATGGCTGCCGCTGGAACGTTCGACGCTCACCGTTGGCACGATCGCGTTGCTGAAGAATTCGCCACACCCGAATGCCGGCAAGCTGTTCCTGGAATACTGCCTGTCGGAGGAGGGCCAGCAGGTCACCCGCGATGCCGGTTATATCCCGGCTGATCCCCGTGTGCCGGCCAAGACCGCCACACTGAAGCCGGACGCGGGACATTTCGCAGTCAGCGTGATTTCGCCCGATCTGTTTCGCGAGCACAGCAAGGAGTGGATCGGCATCTACCGGACCCTGTTCCAGTGACACCGTGCGCATCGGACGCGCGGGTGGTCCGCGCCGGCACGACATGACGGGGACGTGCTAGATCGATGGTCGGAACCGCCGAGCCACGTGCGGCGATCGAACCTGTCGGGATGCCCCGCGTCGTAATGCCCGGGGCCGAGCCGCCACAGCCCGGGACACCGGCTCCACGCATTGCCGCCTCGCGATACTGGCGGCGGTCGGGAACCGCGACGCTTGGCATCGTGGTGACCGTCATTGTGGCCGCGCTGGTGCTACCACCGGTCTGGACCTTGCTGCACACGAGCTTCGCGCCCGAGGAAACGGGATCATCCGCCGGTGGCGTCACGCTGGGGAATTATGTGCTGCTTCTGCGCAGCCGCGATCCGATGGGTCTGCTGCTGAACTCCCTGGTTTTCTCGTTCGTTGCAATGGCGGTGTCGCTGGCGGTGGGCGGCGTGCTCGCCTGGCTGGTTGAGCGCACCGACGCGCCGTTTCGCAGCCTGGCCTACGTCACGGCGATCATCTCGCTCGCCACGCCGTTCATCCTGTATGTGACCGCGTGGATCTTCCTGCTCGGGCGCGCCGGTCCGTTGAACGACATCTACCGCCAGTTTACCGGCACGATGGGCTCGCCATTCAACATCAACAGCCTGCCCGGTATGATCCTGGTCGAGGCCTTCCTCTGGTCACCACTGGTGTTCCTGCTAATGTCGGCGACGTTCCGCACCGCCAATGCGGAGATGGAGGAGGCGGCGCGCATCTCCGGTGCGACCGTCTTCGAATCCATCCGCTTCGTCTCGCTCAAGCTGGCGCGGCCGGCGATCCTGGCGCTGGCGATGTTCGTCTTCATCCTGAACCTGGAAGCGTTCGAGGTTCCGGCACTGATCGGCATCCCCGGTCGCGTGGACGTGCTGACCACGGAAATCTTCCGCAGTGTGAAGGAATTCCCGCCGCGCATCGGCTACGCCAGCGCCTTCTCCGTCGTGATGCTGCTGGTAATCTCCGTGCTACTGTATTTCTACGGACGCATCTCCCGCCAGGCGGAACGTTACGCCAGCATCACAGGCAAGGGCTATCGCCCCCGCCCGTTGCGGCTGGGCCGTGGGCGCTGGCTGGCCGGCGCCATTATCGTTGTCAATTTCGTCATCGTGCTGCTAGCGCCGCTGCTGGCGGTGGTGTGGATCGCCATCATGCCGTTCATCCGGCCGATGCGCTGGGACGCCCTGCATACCGCCACGTTCAAGCACTTTCTCGACGTCACGTCCTCGGCGTACTACCTGTCACTGGTCGGCAACACGCTGATCGTGGCGGCCGGCGTCGCGACGGCGGCGATGATGCTGACGCTGGTGGCGGGTTGGCTGGCGGCACGGCGGCGGTCCTGCGGCCGGATCATCGATCAGCTCATCGTCGTGCCGCTGATTTTTCCGGGCATCGTGCTGGGCGTGGCGTTGCTGGAGCTTGCCTTGCGCTCGCCAATTCCCGTCTACGGCACGTTGTGGCTGATCGGCCTGGCGTTCCTGATCCACTACATGCCGTTCGGCATGCGCTACACCTATGCCGGCGTGCTACAGATCCATCCGGAACTGGAACAGGCGGCGCATGTGGCAGGGGCCAGCATACGGCAGAACATCATCAGGATCGTGCTGCCCCTGCTGATGCCGGCGCTGTCCTCGGCCTGGCTCTTCATCTTCCTGCTGGCGTCGAAGGAAATGTCGCTGCCCCTGCTCCTCGCCGGCGCCTCGTCGCAGACGATCGCGGTGGCGATGTTCAACTTGTGGGCCAACGGGCAGGGCAGCGACGTGGCTGTTCTTGGCCTGCTGTGGACGGCGCTGATGACCGGCTTCGCCACGATCTTCTACATCCTCAGCCGCCGACATTCGTCGGCCGCCTTCGGGAACTAGCCCATGCCCGGTGCGGACATCATGCTGGAGGTGCGGAATCTGCGGAAGATCTATCCCAACACCAGTGCGGGTCTGTCGGGTGGCTTACAGCAGGCCGATTTTGCCCTGGAGAAGGGCGCTTTCTTCACACTGCTCGGGCCAAGTGGCTGCGGCAAGACGACTACCTTGCGCTGCATCGCCGGCCTAGAACGGCCCGACCACGGAACCATCCGGGTCGGCGACGACGTAATGTTCGACGGCGAATCGCACACCGAGGTGCAGGTGAACCTGCGGCAGTTCGGCATGGTGTTCCAGTCCTACGCCATTTGGCCGCACATGACGGTGTTCGAAAACGTGGCGTTCCCCCTGCGCGTGGCGAAGGACCGCAGGTTCGTCGCGGCCGAGATCACCAGCATGGTGGAGCGGGCGCTCGACACGGTCAGCCTGGCGGGCTTCGGCAAGCGGTCAGCGACGCGGCTGTCCGGCGGCCAGCAGCAGCGTGTCGCGCTCGCCCGCGCGATTGTTCGACAGCCGCGGCTGCTGCTGCTCGACGAGCCGCTGAGCAATCTGGATGCCAAGCTGCGCGAGGAGATGCGCAACGAATTGCGGCGGTTGCAACAACAGATCGGCGTGACGACCGTCTATGTCACGCACGATCAGACCGAGGCGCTGGAACTCTCTGACCGCATCGCCGTGATGCGGGACGGCCGGATCGTCCAGATCGGTTCGCCACGCGATATTTACTTCAGTCCGTGCAACGCCTTCGTCGCGCAGTTCGTGGGCTCGACCAATTGGCTGTATGGCACCCTGCTGGAGGTCATGCCGGGTGGATTGGCAAAGGTCGGGTTGCGCGACGGCGGCGAGATCGTCTGTCTGACGCAGCAGACGGAGACAGCACGGCAGGACATCAGGATTTCGGTGCGGCCGGAAGCGGTCAGTCTGGCGGCGCCGCACTGCCAGCCGCCGCCGAAAACGAACCGGCTTCATGGCAAGGTCGTGTTGGCGGGGTTCATGGGCAACATCACGCGTTTCCAGATCGATGTCGGTGGCACGCTGGTCCAGGTTTATGGCGACCCAACCGCGGCCTACGCGGTAGGTGACGAAGTCGCAGTGGATTTTCTGTTCAGCAGCGCCCGGGCATTCGATTGAGCGGATGTTTGACCCGGGCGCCGCTTACCCACCCATCATCGCGCAGCTAAAGCCACGACGTTCCCACGAGCACAACAATGCTCTTCGTCATTATCGCGCAACGACGTAGCGCGTCCCGACCGGCGCCTCTGTATGGCATCTACGCCTGCTGCACGCCATACATATCAAGCTGCCAACCGGCGGCGGTCAGCGGAAACGTCTTGATCGATCTCCGCACGCCGATCTGGTAGATCGGCTGGAACAAGACGAACAAATTCGCCTGATCGACGATGATCTTCTGATATTGCACCCACAGCTCGATCTGCTTGTGCTTGTCCGGCTCGGCCGCGGCGCGATGCACCAGTTTCACCACGTCGTCCGGTGGCACCCAGTGCACCCGCCGCGCCACACGCTCCACGGTGGCGGCCGCCCATAGCTCGCTTTCGATTGCCGGGGGATTCCAGAATGTCAGCGCCGATGTCGCCTTGAACGTCGCGTATTGGGTGCGGAACGTCACCATGTCCATTGGAGCAAGCTTGGCCATGATCCCGACTCGCGCCAGGTCCGCCTGGAGCTTCTGCGCCAGCACCTGGAATGATGTGCCGGTAACCGCGCCGTTGCCGTATTGGAACTCGAATTCGAAGCCGTTCGGCAGCCCCGCTTCCGCCAATAGCTTCTTTGATTTGTCAAGGTCTTCGCGATAGCCGATCTCGCGCGTCAGTTCCTCGGTCGAACCGTTCGTGCCAATGGGAAGGAAGGTCACCGGACGCACCGCCTTACCCGCGAGAAGGGAGTTCTTGATGCCGTCATAGTCAATGGCGTAGCCGACCGCCTGGCGTGCCGCGTTGATGCTGAGGGCCTTGTTGTAAGCCGGCTCCGACGTCAGGGCCAGGTAGACGAAATCCGTGCTGGTCAGCGTGTCGACCCAGACGTCCTTGCTGTCCTTCAGGATGGCGACCTGTTCGGGAATCAGGTTGAACGCCGCGTCTATGTCGCCGCGCTGCAATGACAGAAGCTGCACGGCGCTGTCGGGGATATGGCGCAGCACCACTCGATCGAACGGCGGCTTGCCGCGCCAATAGTGCGGATTCGCCACCAGTTGGATCTGCGTGCTCTGCTCCCAGCGCACCAGGCGGTACGGGCCCGTGCCGACGGAATTCTGATTGAGCCAGGTGATCGCCTTGTCCTTGGTCTTGGCATCCGAGCTCGCGTCGGACCCATGCTCCTCCAGAACTTTCTTCTCGCAAACCACGAAGCTCGGTGCCGCCAGGATGGTAAGAATCGGCTCTTCGGGGTGCTTTAGGATTACGTCGATCGTGCGGTCGTCCACCTTGTCGATGCGCGCCACGTTAGACAGGTATTGCGTGGGCTGATCGCCCATATACAGCTCGCGATTGAGCGAGTACGTCGCGTCATCGGCGGTCATGACGTTGCCGCTGGGGAATTTCACGCCCTCGCGCAGCGTGAAACGCCACCCCGTGCCGTCCGTCGTGCGCTGAAACGCTGTCGCCAGTTGTGGTTTGACGTTGACATAGTCGTCCGGCGTCATGGTGATCAGGCATTCGTAGCAGGCCGCCACGATCAGCGGCGCCATGTAGTTCGATTCATGGGCCGGATCGAGCGTGACCGTGTCGGCGAAATCGATCGCCAGGACCAGCGTGCCCTTGTGGCTTTGTGCGAAGGCCTGCGGTCCGGCAAGTTGCGAGGCAAGGAATCCTGCGCTGCCCACGCCGAGCATGCGAAGAATCTCGCGACGATCGACCATACAGCCGACTGGCTTGGACATTCTTCGACTCCCCCCTTGTGTTGTTGTGGCGACTGTAGATGGTGGCGGAGGCGCGGTAAAACCCCGCTTGTCCGGGCTGTTTGACAGCCTAAACCCGATGGTCGAGGTTGCGGTGGCGGTTGCATTGGCCGCCCAAGGCGGTGTGCCGCAATAAATCCGGGGAGGAGGGAGCGTCGATGCTGCGCTTTCTGATTGCGCGCGTCAGCGTCATGCTGGTGTTGGCCCTGCTTGCGACACTCGTCGTGTTCCTGATCACGAATACGGTTCCGGGCGATCCGGTCCTGGCGCAGCTCGGCGATCAGGCCGCCTCCGATCCGGTTTTCGTCGCCGAGTGGCGCCACCAATATGGGCTCGATCGTCCGTTGTGGAACCGTTATGTCATATTCCTGAACGATCTGCGGCAAGGCGATCTTGGCCGGTCGATTCGCTCGCACCGACCGGTGCTGGACGATGTGGAGGAATACGCACCAGCCACGCTGGAACTTGCCACCATCAGCTTCGTCCTCACGCTGGTCGTCGGCATTCCGCTCGGCATCCTTGCCGCGGTAAAACGGGATTCCTGGGTGGACCACCTGGCGCGCGGCATCTCGCTGCTGGGCGTCTCCTCGCCGACGTTCTGGCTGGCGTTCATCCTGCTCGCGGTGTTCTACGGCTATCTTCAGATCGCGCCAGGGCCGGGGCGGCTCGATCCGATCGCCCTGCCGCCGCCAACGGTCACCGGCGCATATCTCATCGATTCGGTTTTGGCCGGTGACTGGGAGAGTTTCCACGACGCCGCCGCGCACATGGTGCTGCCATCGATCGTGCTCGCGGCCGCAACGATCGGGCTGATCACGCGCACGACGCGGGCCAGCGTGCTGGAAAGCATCGGGCAGGACTACGTCCGCATGGGTCGCGCCAAGGGATTACGGGAGAGCCTCGTGATCCTGCGGCACGTCCTGCCCAATGCGCTGGTACCGGTGGTCACGCTGGGCGGGCTGGCCTACGCGAATCTGCTCAGCGGCGCGGTGTTGACCGAAACCGTGTTCTCCTGGCCGGGGCTCGGTCGTTACACGTTCCTGAGTGCGGCGGCGCTCGATTTTCCCGCGATCATGGCGATCACCCTGCTGGTGGCGGTCACCTATCTGGTGATCAACCTGCTGACCGACATCAGCTATGCGATACTCGATCCTCGGGTGCGGCAATGAGCGCCGCCGGCATGGCGACGTTGCCGCTTCCGGCATCGCGTTGGCGGCGCTGGCGGCACCAATACGCGCTGGCAGCGCTGGGTGGGGCGATCGTGCTCGGCTGGATGATTGTTGCTATTGCCGCGCAGGTCTTGGCGCCCTATGCGCCGAGCGCCGTCGACCTGACCACGCGCCTGTTGCCGCCGGGCGGCCTGCATCTGCTGGGAACCGACGAGCTTGGCCGCGACGTTCTTTCGCGCATGATTTTCGGTGCGCGGATCTCGCTGGTGACCGGAGTTGTGGTGGTGACCGTCGGCGCGGCGATCGGCACGATATTGGGCGGCATTGCTGCCTATGCCGGCGGGTTGATCGAAGAGGCGATCATGCGCCTCACCGATCTGGTGCTGTGCTTCCCCCCGATCATCCTTGCCTTGGCGATCGGCGCCGCACTCGGCATCGGCACCACCAACACGATCATCGCCATGCTGGTGGTGTGGTGGCCGAAATTCGCGCGTCTGGCACGCAGCCTGGTGCTGCAGCAGCGTTCACTGGAATACGTGGACGCAGCGCTTGTCGCCGGCTATGGGCCGGCGCGTATTCTAGTGCGCCATATCATTCCGAATTCGATTGGCCCGCTGGTCGTGCTGGTGACGCTTGATGTCGGCAACGCCATTATCATCTTCGCTGGCTTGTCCTTCCTTGGCCTTGGCGTGGTGCCGCCGACCGCCGAATGGGGCTCGATGATCTCGGAGGGCCGGGAACTGGTCGCCCAATGGTGGGTCGCAAGTTTCCCCGGCGTTGCCATCCTGTCCATCGTGCTGGGATTCAATTTTTTGGGTGACGGCGTACGCGACTGGCTCGACCCGCGGTCGCGGCGCTATTGAGATGAATGCCGATATCGGATCGGTCACGCCGGACGAGCGGCAGGTCGTGTTGGAGGTCGAGGACCTTCGTACCTGGTTCTTCACCGACCAGGGCATCGCGCGCGCCGTCGACGGCGTTAGCTTTTCGGTCCATGCGGGCGAAACGGTCGGCATCGTCGGGGAATCCGGCTGCGGCAAGAGCGTCACCGCGCTGTCGGTCATGCGCCTGCTGGAAGCGCCCGCGCGCATCGTCAGCGGCACGATCCGGTTCCGTGGCCGCGACGTGTGCGCGATGCGGAGAGCGGACCTGCGCGCCATGCGCGGCGGCGATGTCGCCATGGTGTTTCAGGATCCGATGACCTCGCTTAACCCGGTGCTGCGGATCGCGCGGCAACTAAGCGAAGCGATGACGATCCACGGCGTGTCCGGATTGGAGGCGGCCCGGCGCGGCGTCGCCCTGCTAGGTAGCATGGGTATCGCCGCGCCGGAACGTGCAATGACCAGTTATCCGCACCAGTTCTCCGGTGGCATGCGGCAGCGTGTCGTTCTCGCAATGGGCATGAGCAACGAGCCGGCGCTGCTGCTGGCGGACGAACCGACGACGGCGCTGGATGTTACGATCCAGGCGCAGATCCTCGACCTGCTGCGTGACCTGAACCGTGACTTCGGAACCGCGATCGTGCTGATCAGCCACGATCTCGGGGTGATCGCGACGATCTGCGCGCGCGTCATCGTGATGTACGCTGGCGAAGTGGTCGAACAGGGGCCCACTGTCGAGGTTCTCGCCAATCCGCGGCACCCCTACACCTGGGCGTTGCTCAACGCGCGACCGGGTCTTGACACGGATCGAGGCGACCGTCGGCTGATCACGGTCGAGGGCATGCCGCCAGATCCGCTGAGCCAACCGTCCGGTTGCCGCTTTGCACCGCGATGCCCCTTCCGACAACCCGTGTGCGACGAACATCCCCCTCTGCTCGATACCGGGCCGGACCGGCTTGCGCGGTGCTGGCTTGCGCGAGAGAGCGACCGGCCGCTCCTGCATCCGCCACGGGCGTCGCGCCAGACTGCGCCAGAGGCCGTTCCGGCTGCGACGGCAATCATGGAAGTGACAGGCCTGGTCAAGTACTTTCGTTTGCGCCGCGGCTTACTGGCCAGGCCACACGTGGTCCGTGCCGTGGACGGCGTTGACCTGACCATCGAACGTGGCGAAGTCATGGGGGTGGTGGGCGAATCTGGCTGCGGCAAATCCACCTTCGCACGTACCCTGCTGCGGCTCTATAAACCGGATGCTGGTAGTATCCGGTTCGACGGGCAGGAGATTGCCGCCGCCTCTGCCGCCGCGATCCGGCCACTGCGTCGCCGGCTGCAGATGGTGTTCCAGAACCCCTATGCCAGCCTTAATCCCCGCATGACGGTCGATGCGATCCTGGCTGAGCCGCTGCGCTATCATGGTTTGACGAACAGCGCTGACGACACACGCCGGCGAGTCGATGAACTGCTCGGTTTGGTGGGGCTGGGGTCAAGCGCACGCGGGCGCTATCCGCACGAATTCTCCGGTGGTCAGCGCCAGCGCATCTCGATCGCGCGCGCCCTGGCCGTGCAACCCGACTTCATTGTTGCCGATGAGCCGATTTCTGCGCTGGACGTCAATATCCAGGCGCAGATCGTCAATCTCATGATCGACCTGCGCGAACGCCTCGGGCTGACCTACCTGTTCATCGCGCACGATCTTGCCGTGGTGCGCCATATCTGCGATCGCATCATGGTCTTGCATCTGGGCCAGGTGGCGGAGATCGCACCGGCGGACGATCTGTTCACCACTCCGCTGCATCCTTACACGCGCTATCTGATCTCCGCGCAGCCATCGCTGCACGGGATCGGGAGTGGTACGAACCGGCAGAAGCTGTCGGGTGAGCCTGCGAATGCGATCGATCCGCCATCCGGTTGCCGGTTCCACACGCGCTGTCCGATTGCACGCAAGATTTGTGCGGAATCAGCCCCGTCGCCACGTATGTTGCGGCTACGGCATGAGGTCGCGTGTCATTTTGCAGGCGAGTTCTAATGAGTGGGCGCGGCCCGTCGGTGTCTGGATCAGGTAGGCTACGTGCTTGGGTTGACGGCTGTCGCTGGTGGGTTCCAAACTTTGCCTTGAAATACGTAGAAGACTATGAGGGAGCCGGAACATGACCGCTTTGGTTCACGTGATACGTCCAGGGTTCGTCGCCGAGATCGCGAACATTGATTTGTGCGAACCGGTGTCGGCGTCCGACGTCGTGGTCATCCAGGATGCTGCCGACAATCATCCAGTGCTGGTGTTCCACGGTCCGGTGCTCACCAACGAACAGCAGATCGCTTTCAGCCGCAATTTCGGCACGCTAGCGCACGCGACCGAATATCAAAAGGATCCAATGAAGCGCCGGTTGGGCGGCGAGATGACGGATGCGTCGAATCTCGGCGAGGACAGCCAGGTTCTGGGTGTGGGGGATCGGCGCCGGATCAACAATCTGGGTAGCCGGCGCTGGCACACCGATGGATCCTACAAGCGCCTGTCAGGGAAGTATTCGTTGCTGTCCTGCCACTCGGTGGTCGCCGACGGCGGACAGACGCAGTTGGCGGACATGCGGGCAGGCTACGACACACTGCCGGCGAAAATGAAACAACTCGTCGAAGGACTGGTGGTGGAGCACAGCATTTTCCACTCGCGCGCGGTGGTGGGCTTCACGGGGTTCTCGGCAGAAGAGCAGGCGAGCCTACCGTCGGCCCAGCATCCGCTGGTGCGCGTGCATCCCGCGTCCGGTCGCAAGTCGCTGTATCTGTCGTCGCATGCGTCGCATGTTGTCGGCTGGCCGGTGCCGGAAGGCATCGACCTGCTGCTGGAACTGACGGAATGGGCGACACAGCCTGAAGCGGTGTATACCCATCACTGGCAACTGGGCGACATGGTGATGTGGGATAATCGTTTCACCATGCATCGCGCTCGTCGCCACTACCCCGAGACAGCCGTGCGCGACATGCGCCGCACGACGATTGAGGAAGCCGTTCCGCCGCTCGAGCAGGCGGCTTAAGGATTTTAGCTTCGAACCACCGTCGTCCGTCTACTCAGGGGGCCGGCGGCGACACGAATGATGCGTGTCCGGTGCGACCTGGTGCGGGCTGGCAGCGATCCTTTAGTATCCCAACGCATGCGGCAGCCATAGCGTAATGGCTGGAACGAAGGCGATCACCAATAAGCAGACGAGCAGCAGGCCGAGATAGGCGAGCATCGGTTTCACCGTCACCTCGATCGGCACGTTGCCGATCAGGCAGGAACCATAGAGGCCCAGCCCGAGCGGCGGCGCGAACAGGCCTATCCCCATCGCGATGACCAGTATGACGCCATAATGCAGTGGGCCGACGCCGACCTGGGTTGCCACCGGCAGAAGGAGTGGGCCGAAGATGATCAGTGCGGCGGCGCCCTCGAGCACCGATCCCATGACAATCAGGATGGCAATGGAGAGAAGCAGGAACAGTGTGACCCCGCCATGCTGCGACAGCGCGATGAGGATCTCGGCCAGCATGTGCGGCACCTGTTGCAGCGTCAGTACGAAGGCCAGCGCCTGGGCGGCGGCGACGATGAACAGTACCAGGCCGGCGCGATTCGCCGAATGGATAAAGCTTCGTGCAGCGGCGCGTGGGCCCAGTTCACGGAAAGCGACGCCGCCTACCGCCAGTGCATAGAGCGCGGCGAACGCGGAAATTTCCGTTGCGGTGGCAAAGCCGGATTTGAAGCCGCCGAAGATGATCGCGACCAGGCCTAACGTTACCGCGGCGCCGGCCCAGAGTTTGCCGATTGAGATTTTCGGTCGGTCGTCCAGAACGATGGTGGCGCGTTGGCCGAACAGGATCGAGACGCCGATCAGCGCCAGCGCCATCAACCCGGCCGGTAGCAATCCGGCCATAAACAGCCCGCCGATCGAAAGATTGGCGACGAATCCCAAAATGATGAGGTTGATGCAGGGCGGAATGGTTTCCGCCATCACCGCCGAGGCGGCAAGCAGCGCCACTGCGTTACCCGGATTCTGGCGCGAACGGCGAGCGGCAGGAATCAGCACCGACCCGACCGCTGCCACATCCGCCATCTTCGAGCCCGAGATGCCGGAGAAGATGACCATCGACAACACCATGACCACGTTCAGCCCACCGCGCGTTCGCCCGACCAGCCGCTCAAGCAGTGCGATCAGCCGGATGGACATGCCGTTCTCCTCCATCAGGTAGCCGACCAGGATGAAGAACGGGATAGCAAGCAGAACGAAATTGTCGATGCCCCGCGCCATCTGCTGGGCGAGGATAACCCCGGGCAGCAGGCCACCGACCCACATGAAGATCAGCGCCGCGAGCACCAGGGCGAAGCCGATCGGCATGCCGCCCACCAGGCAGATGACGAAGCCGACCAGCATCGGCACGCTGCCACCCCGTAATGAGTCAGGCGCGAGCAGGCTCCATACATAACAAATTGCAACGATACCACCGAGGGCCAGACTGGCGGCGGCGACGTCGACGACCCGGTGTTGACGCAGATGATCGAACGCGAAGAGGCTCATGCAGACACAGCCGGCGCCCATCGGATAGAACGTCCATTCCAGCGGCAGGCCGGATCCGGTGGTCTGGCCGGTGGTGAGTGCCCCAAGTTCCAACGCGTCGATCGCCACCGCACCGGCAGTGATCAGTACCAGCAAGGCCCCGAGCGCGCCCGCCAACCGGCGCGCGGCGGGTGGCGTTCGTTCGATGAAATAGGCGATCCCAATATTCTCGCCGCGGGCCAGCGCCGCGGAGGCGCCGAAGAAGCTCAGCGCCACCATGAGTCCGCGGGCGACGTCATCCGCCCACTCGATCGGTGCGTTGAATACGTAGCGGCACAACACTGATAGTGATACGACCGCCAGGTCGGCGGCCAGTAGCAGCCCGGCGATCGTCTCCACGAGAGAGCGTAGCGGCAGGACGACAAACCGGCTGATCATTTGATTCAAACGGGCGTTTGATGCCGGCGGGCGACCGCTTCAGGCGGACGTGCCCTGTATCAGCTCCACCACCGGCTTGGCGTCGGGATGCGCCTTCACGAAGGCCGTCGTCTGCGGTAGCACCCGTTGCCGAAACGCATCGCGGTCGCAGTCAAGCACGCTGACGCCCTTCTGCTGCAATTCCTGCAATGCCTCCTGCTCGACCGCCAGCCCGTGGGTGCGGGTGTCCAGTGCCGCCTGCTGCGCAGCGGCAAGGAAGCGATCGCGCAACTGTGGGTTCATGCGCCCGAAAGTCACATTGCTGAAGTAGATCGCGAGCGGCGAGAAGTTATGCTTCGTCAGCGCGTAGTACTTTACAGTTTCGAACCACTTGCTGGCGAGGATGGTCGGCGGATCGTGCTCCAACCCATCCAGCACGCCGGTCTGCAGCGCGGTATAGACCTCGCCGGCGGCCAACGGTGTTGCAGCGGCACCCATCAGGCGGAGACATTCGGTGATGACGGGATTTGGCAGCGTGCGGATTTTCAATCCGGCAAGGTCAGCCGGCGACTTCACCGGCTTCTTCGTCAGCACGCTGCGCGAGCCAAAATTATACGCCCAGGCGATGATCCTGATATTTGCACCCTTGAGCAATGCGTCCTCGATAGGCTTGGCCGCGCCGGAGTCGAATGCCTTGGTCTGCTGCGCGAAGCTGTTGAACATGTAGCCAAGGTCATAGACCCCGACGAGAGGAACTAGGTTGGCCGAGATCGACGAGCCCGACACCATCATGTCGACGACGCCGAGCTTGACCGAGTTGATGACGTCGATCTCCTGGCCGAGTTGATTGTCGGGGAAGAACTGAATCGAAATCTCCTCTAACAGGTTGTTTGCTTTCAGATGTGTCATGAGAAAATCGTAATAGACTCGACCATTGGCGTATTTTGGATTATTGGGCTGTGAGGAGGAAAAGCGAATTGTCATTGACGCCGCGTTGCCTGCGCGGATGACGGCAGGGGCTAATATCGGGCCAAGGATGGCCGAACGGCGTGTAATGCCAATGCTTGTCACGAACTCTTCTCCTCCCTCGCCGCAGGGTCGGCGATTTCCGCGAGTATCATCAGCGCATGTCGCGGGGTCAAGCTGCGCACAGCGGTGACGGACGTTCGGTCTGACCCAAGCTCAACGAGTTGCGTGATCATCGCGTTGTGGTGGTGGCAAGTGCGACCGTTTGGGTTCGTCACGGGCGCGACTATTCCCATCATCACCATCGGGCTCAACGCCGTCGGGGATGGATTTGTCTGCCGTTGCAACGTGCTCGGATCTGGGATTACCTTGCCGTAAACAGCACCGATTTCACCACCTATCGGGGGATGTCGGTTCAAAAACAAGCGCGGCTCCGGATGGTCGGGAGCCGCTTGTGGGGGATATCCAGCATGACAACAGTGCATGTATGGCGGCAACTCATGGCGATCGCTGCGTTCGTCGCAACCACCTCGGCCGCGATCGCGGCCGGACCGGTGCAGGGTGTCACCGACACCGAAATCCTCGTCGGCACCATCACCGACCTGTCGGGTGTGACCGCAGTGCAGGGTGTCAACAGCGCGGACGCAATACGCCTGGCATTTGATGCCGCCAACGCAAATGGGGGCATCAACGGCCGTAAGATCCGTTACATTGTGGAAGACAGCCAGTATCAGGTGCCGCGCGCGGTGCAGGCGATGAACAAGCTGTTGAACAACGATCGAGTGTTCTTCACCATCGAGGATGGCGGCACGCCGATGAACAATGCCACCTATCCGATGGCGTTGGAAAAAGGGGTGCCGAAGTTGCTGCCGCTGAGTGCGGCGCGCTCGATGTTCGAGCCGTTCAATCGGTTGAAGTTCAGTCAGTTCTCCTCGTATGTCGACCAGATGCGGGCCGGTGTGAAGTATTTCGTCGAGCAGCGCCGCAAGAAAGCCGTCTGCGTGATGTATCAGGACACCGATTTCGGCAAGGATGTGCTGGCGGGCGCGGTGTTGCAGACCGAAGCGATGGGCATAAAGATCGCGGCAACCACTGCACACAAGCCAACCGATACCGATTTCACCGCCGCGGTAGCCAAGCTGCGCGAAGCGAACTGCGACATGATCGCGCTCGGAACGATCGTGCGGGACACCACCCTGATCATCTCGACAGTGCGCAAGCTTGGCTGGGACGTCGATCTGGTCGGCCAGGTTGCAGCCTATGACACCGCCATCGCCGAGGCCCCAGGCAACATCGCCGAGGGCTATTATGCGATGTCGCCGTCGTTGTACGCCTATCCGGACGATCCGCGCCCGGCGGTGAAGGCGTTCACCCAGAAGTACAAGGCGACGTATGGGCTCGACGTGAATTACCTTGGAGAGGCGGGGTACACGTCGGCGCAGATCGTGCTGGAGGCGTTACACCGGGCCGGCCGCGACCTGACGGTGGACAGCCTGATCAATGCCATGGAAAGCATCGAGGATTTCCACGACCTCTTTGGCGGCACCTACACGTTCAGCGCGACGCAACACCAAGGCACGACCAAGGCGTTCCTTTCGGTTGTGCACAACGGGCGCTGGGTGCCGGTGCAAGACACGGCGCTGGCCTACTGACGCTATCCGCCTGTATCACCGATTTTTGGTGAGCTGTGGAGTGGGCTTCCACTGCGCCGGACCCCGAGGGCCGGCGCCACCGATGATCGCGACATGGGTAATCTGGCCGTGGCCATGCGGAAGACCCGGCCTGACCCGGGGTCCGATAAATCCTGCCAACCATGGAAACTGCTTCTGGCAGACTGCGTTTGCATGGTGGGCGTTAGTCCACCGTCATGCGGACCGGATGGTCGCCGGTGTATTGCAGCACGTGGTAAAGACCCGCAACACGCCGGTGCTGTCGGCAGCGGATCCCGAGCGTCGGGCCTCGGCGCCGGGCTTGATCCTTCGCCGATGCGCCCGAGGATGGGGCTGTCACGCGCGGGTGCCCGAACCATTGTGTGACCAAGGCTGCCCGCAGGATCAGGACCGGGACGCCGTTTGCTTGGGTCGGACCATTGTGGGAACCATTGGCGGGGAGCTCATCGCTTGACCCGCGGATCGATCTGAAACGTGCTCATGCACTTCGGCATGCAATTCACAAGCGACGTTCGCGAGGCGCCAAAGGGCGCATCATTCGGTTCGAGGGGCCGTTTGTGGCAACCACGGTGGCGGTTGCGGTCAATATCCTGAACCACATGCTGGAGATGGTACGCCCGAATTACGTCCGCACCGCATGAGACCGATCGCGCCAGCAATCACTGCGTTCACCGACTGATCCATGCAAGAAGGTGCCGCGGCGTATCACTTTCTGATCGCAATCATTGCCGCCCTCAACTGCCGCATTGCCTCATCCCTTACAACCACCCGGAAGAAGGCAGGCTACGACCCAAAGACCAACGGCGCCATCTCAGATGGCCAAAACGCTCAGCTTCGCAGTCACTGGGCCATACATGATGATGTCCCGTCTCCGCCATTCCGGTCGCAATCTATTCATTCCGTCTCATACCACCCGGCGAAATCGTTGACTCTTCCGCGGGCGGCATAGGGGCGATCATCTGCTCATTTTACTCCTGATAATAAATCTGTTATCAAGAGTAAACGGGGCAATCTCCCGGCCGGACGCCGTCGCTCAGCATTTGCCGTTGCATCTCGGGTTCCACCTGATCGCCCAGTATGCCATTCTGACGCATCATAATCAGCGCGCAATCCTCCCGTTCATCGGCTTCGGAGGTTCGATGCGCTCTCGCAAGGTAGAATGGGACGTTCGCAGATGCCGAGCAAGGAAGATGATGGTAAGCTACGCCCCAGAGTAACGGGAGAGCCGCGGCATTGGATTGAGTACGGGGTATTCGCCTTCGTCCTCATCACAGCCGTAGCGACCGCGACAGCAGCCTGGTACACGCGCAGGGAATGGGAAAGCTCAGTGGATAACGGGCACCGCCAGTTGCGAGCGTATGTCTTCCCCGATCAGGCAAACTTGGTATGGGGAGGAACCGCAAAGCCCACCGTAGCCGAGATCGTGATAAAAAACAGTGGACAGACGCCCGCATACAGACTGACGACGGCGGTTGTAATCAGTGTGAGTGATTATCCACTTCAAGGCGATTTGCGCGTCCCGTTGATCCCAGATAACCATACCGTCGTGCCACCTGCCGGCAGCCATATGCTTTCTGTCACGATGGGGCAGCCCCTCACCGGGGATCAGATCAAGGCGATCCAGAAGGGCACTCAGGCAATATATGTTTTTGGCGAGATTTCGTATGCCGACGCGTTCGGCGAGTGCCGGACGACCCGATATCGCCTCTTCTATACGGGTGCGGGTGGTGACATTGGAAATCGTGCTGGCCTCTCATACCTCGACGAAGGTAACACCGAAGCTCCGTGCTCTAAGGTTAAATGAACGGCCGGGTTCGTGACGTAGAACTGTCAGGGGCGTGGTGCCTCGTCTCTCGGAGGAAGGCAAGGGTTAGGAAGAGGCTGTCCCGGTCGGGCCAAGCGTTCGTGCTTCACACTCCAGAGATTCATCCCTCCAAACTCTCGTGTTGCCCACACACAGTAGTCAGCAAGGAAATCATAAACTCCGTTGCCAAACCACCATCCCTCCAACCCCGGACCCTGTGATTCCGCTTCAAGCTTGGGATTGACGAAAACATAATCTCGTAGAAAGAAAATCGCCTGGTAGATCGTCTCAGGAAATCTCGAGAACACCTCATCACGATCGCAATCGCGCGTATCCAGGCACTGTCCGATAGACTTCATCCTTGACATGATAAGGAGCATATCGGCGTCGGTATCAGTGGCAGTTGCCCAGAAATCCTCAAACCTCACCTTTGGGTCACGACGAACGTTCCCTTTTCCCTTCTCAATGAAGTCATATCCGTAATTTAAGAGAAGTCATATCCGTGGTTTAAGACTTTCGATAGGCTTACGGAGAAGGGTGGGTCATGCAAGCAATCCACCTCCATGATGCTTCGCTTTTCCCTTTCATCCTGCTTGTTCATGAAATATCCACCGAGCGAAACAATACCGGTCAATACGGATATAACAAGGGAGAGCAGGGCTATCGCAGTCGGGTTGGCAAACCAGCGCTGCTCTGCGGTAGCCGTTTCCCTGCTCTCCATTGACCCCTCCCCATCAGTTGTAGCAGGGGAGCACTTCTGACACAGATGGCGCCTCGTCGCCAGCCAGATGGTCTGCTGCGCTGTGCTGGCTCAGCATGAACATATCGCTAGTCGAGATCGTGGGGCGGCACGGCGTCGATCTGTTTCGTGTCGTTGGAGTCCATCGAACGATAGAAACCATGGAGCCTCTCTGCTGGGGGAGGGGTTACGATACCGGCTTCGCGGCGGCTTGTTCCTTGATTTTGCCCGGCATCTTGTGGATCGACCAGCACACGTCGACCGACGTGCCATCGGAGTAACGCGGAGGCTCTGCCTACAAAAAGTTAGGCAGGTTGTCGAGCGTATCGACCTTGGCGTGGAGAGTTTGTTTGGCTTGGCGAAGCTGCCTAATTTCCGCCTGTGCGGTCAGTTGCAAATCTTTAAGCTCAGTCATCTGTGGTCCCGCTTAACCAGTTGTTAAAATGCCGCTTTCCAGTCAGAGCTTTCGGTCCATCCTTCGCCTTGGTCCATGAATAGGTGGCTGACTTCGTCTCGCCGCGCGTATCAGCGGATCGGGACGGTGACTGGCATGCCGAGCGTCGTCATCCGGTTGAGCACGTAGCACTAAATTTTTCCTCGGTCCGCTGATTGGGCAAAGCCCTGGGCGTGAAGCCGCCAGTCCGCAAAGGACTCGTAACGATACGATGCAAGACCGACCAGACTCCGGCGATTGCAGCTTGAATGACGTTGCCAACCCGTGCATCCATGTACTTCAATCTTTGCGATATGTCGATCCCGCGGCTTCGGGATGACGTTCGGCGACAGCGTCGTAGACGGCCTCCCCATCATACGCGCCGTCCGCGGTCATCGATGCAACCTCAGCATCAATCTGATCGAGTAGCACCGGCATTTCGAAGACGTCACCGACATCGTCCGCCGTCAGCTCCGAGGCAACGATTTCATGCGCGACGGCGTCAATCCCCAGGCGCAGCTTGCGCCACCGCAGGCGCGACCGCATGCGTGTTTCTGATCGAGCCAATTTCCCTCGCCGAAAATCTTTAGGCCCGTACTGTCGACAAGAAGACGCAGTGGCTCCGCGCGATCAAGCCGCTTGAGCAAGATTGTCAGGCCACCACCGCGCCCGACCTAGGGAGGTCGTGGTCGGCTTGGCTAGGTCTGGCCGATGGTCCTGAAAGATGGTATCGGAAACGAGTCGGACCGGTGCTCCGGGACAGGTACCGGATGACCGTTCGGCCGCTACGGAAGAGACCGCCCAGAACCTGGGGAGAGAACAAGGCCGGTAAGTCATCGCGACCCCAGTCATCCCGGCTCTCCCTCCGCTCCGCCGGATCTGGCGCCCGGATCATTTGCCGGCAGGCCCCCAGGTTTTGGACGCTCTCGAACGCAGCCGATAACTCAGTTCCGCCGCGCGCGCGCCGCCTTGAACCCGGCGACGAAACGGGCGAGCGTGTCAGAGGTCCGGCCGCGCGGCAGCATCACTTCGAGGAGCTGAAATCGTCCGCGTGTGGCGTGCGCCGCTTCAAGGGCGGCGGCCAGTTGGCGACGGGTGCCGACCCGCACGCCGTCGCCGCCGAGCGGCCCGGCAAGCTCGGCGAAGCGCCAATCCTCCAGATCGTTGAACCGACTCTCCGGCTGGAACACGCGCAGCATCTCCCAGCTGGTGTTGTTGAATACCACCACGATCGGGTCCCAGCCGTAGCGGCGGCAATTGCCGAGCTCGAACCCGGTCATCTGGAACGCGCCGTCGCCAACCATGATCAACGGCCTCACTCCGGTCGCTACGCAGGCGCCGAGGCCGGCGGGCACCCCATAGCCCATGCCAGCGTAGTAGCCGGGCGCGACCAGGTTCGTGTTGGCGATTTCCATCGCGGTGAATAGGCAATCACCCATATCCGCCGCGATCGGCATGGTGCCGTGCGCGGCGAAGAGGTCGTTGATCGCGGCTGCGACGTCCGACGGCTCGATGGGCCCGTCCTCCGCGCGCAGGCGGCTCGGTGGGGGCGGAGCGGCGGCGGGCGAAGGCGACGCTTTGGTGCCACCTCCCGCCCGGGCGAGCAGCGCGTCGACAAGTGCGTCGAGTGGAATTTCGGCATAGGTGTGATGACCGACGCGCACCTTGCGGTCGAGGGCCAGGATCGCATGGCGCATGTCGATCTTGCGTTGCGATACGGCGAAATTCGTGTCGGACAGGATGACGCCTAGAAGAAGCAGGCCATCGCTGTCCTCAACCAGGGCGGTGATCTCAGGGGCACCGGCAGCGCCGAGATAGGTGCCGCGGACCAGATCGGGATGCGCGGACAGCAGGCCGCGCCCCATGAAACTCGTCACCACTGGCAGGTCGAGCTGCCGCGCGAGCCGTGCGACCTTGTCCTCCACGCCGTAGCGGCGGGTCTCGACATCCACCATCACCACGGGGTGGGAGGCGGCGCGTAGGCGGGCGATGACTTCGTCGGCGCATTCGTCGAGCGCGCTCGGATCGGCCAGCCGGGGCGGCAGGGTCCCCACCGCCCCAACGTCTGTGCCAACGAGATCGCGTGGCAGCTCGATATAGACGGGGCGTGAGAATTCTCGGGCGCTACGCAGCACCCGCGCGATCTCGCCGGGTGCGCGTGCGGGATCGTCGAGGATCGCCTGATCGCAGGTGATCTCGTGAAAGACGCGTGATTGCGTGTCGACGGCACGAGACATGTGGTGGAGCTGCCACCCCGCGGCGCGCTCCACGACCCCCGGTGCGCCTGAGACGACCACCACTGGCGAGCGTTCGGCATAGGCGCCGGCGATCGAATTCACGAGATTGAACGCCCCTGCGCCCCAGGTAACAACGGCAACGGAAATGGAGGAGTGGAATCGTGCCGCCGCATCGGCTGCGAAACCGACCGCCGGCTCGTGACTGAGCGTGTAGAAGGGCAGTGTGCCGCTCTCCTCGATCACCTTGAAAAACGGCAGGATGAAGTCACCGGGAATGCCAAAGATTTCCTGGGCGCCGTGATCGCGAAGAGCATCAAGCAAAGCGCGGCCGAGTGCGGGCATGGAAGGCTCCTTAATTGTCGATCGAATCTGATGCCGGGACACCAGAGATGTTGCGCCAACTATGCCTGACACCGTCAGTGACATCGAGGACGTCCCCGCCGCAAAGGATACGGATACGCCATCCCTCATCGAGGAGGGCCTCCAACGTTCGTTCAAGGATATGGAACGGTTCTGTCGCGATAAGCCGAGATCGGTAAGCTTAGGTTAAGACAGAGTACACGAGGAAAACCATGATCGAGGCCCTGCGCGCGGTGATCAAGCGGCTGCATTACCTGCTGGAGGTGATGCTCACGTGCGTACGCTGGTACATGGCGGACATTGTTGCACGGATCGACTGGCTGGTGCCGACCGAAGGGTAGGATAGAGGTCTCGCGTTGTCTTGCCATTGAATGTCCACCGTGCCGTTCAAAGCCAATGCTGGCGGTCACCACCGCATCCCGCGACAGCGGCAGCGGGTGACGAATTGGTCACCGCAAGACGTGAGGCATCAGCGCTGCCCGTGTTGATAGACAGCGGCGGACCGCGTCGAGCTGTCTGAGACTAAGCTGCCGCATCCCGAAGGGTGAGAAGGGCGTGGCATGGTTGCCAAGTGATTAAGCCGGACCTCCGGACGCCGAGCGATCCTACCGCGCGCGACCCGGCTCCCTGCCAGCGCGCATGTCGCGAGCAGCGTGATCAGTCTGAATGGCGACCGCCGGTCCAAAACAGCGGTTGTCGGATCCCTCGGCCTGAATGGCATGTTCGACTTCTCGGACATCCGGGCCGGTCGACCGAGTCTGCTGGCCGGCGCCCGACCGTCCCTCCTCGGGTGAAAATCGCGAGAGGCGGACGTTCACTCCAGCCCCAACCGCCCGACGATACTGCCCCGCCTGACTGGTCTTTCGTATGAGTTGCCCACCGGGGACGCCGGCCCACCGTCGATGAAACATTGCCAAGTCGGTTTCACCTGTCAAATCGCTCCGGTTGGAGAGGGGGTTTCTACTTAGTACAGCGTACACCGCGCGCTGCCCATTGCTATGAACCGGCGCCATCTCGTGACCCCTCCTGTATTAGCAATAGAAGTCACGTGGGGTCCCAATCGGCGTCGTGACCCCACGTCGGTCCACAGGTCTCGCCAATGCAAGAGGGGTCGCGAGGCGGAGCCGGGCCATTACGAGACAATTCGTTCGCACCGCTGGTATTTCCAAGGCTTACCGACACGCTACGCCCTTTAGCGACTGGTAAATCGCCGAGCGAACCACCACTTCCGACTACATGGTTCCAAATCGCGCTGAGCTCACTGGCTCGGCGCTGGCGAGTAGTGCTATAAAAAAGTGCAGAAACACTCTCTATACTGAAAATAACATCTTGACATCTCTTCTTCCCCTTGTCAGGGCGAGAGGGTTTGTAATTGCCAATTGGTATCCGGATTCGCGCGCGACGGACGCAGCCAAGGCGTCTTTCGGGACTCGACAGCCGGCCGCGCCCGTTTTTGTAATGCACCGACCGGGTCCACCAGATTGAGACACCAGAGAGCAACGATCGACAAACGCAGTTGGCAGGATTTCGTGCCAGCGACCGCGCTTTTGGCCGTCGGAGCGGTAGGCATCAGCGCAGCAACGCTCTGCCCGTCATCCGCGCGCGGCCAGTACGCCGTCATGGCGCCTCCCTGGTACAATTTGGCGCAGACCGTCGGGCTGGTTGCCGGGGCCGACGGCGATCTCGTTGACCTTGGCGGCCTGGCCAACGTCGTCGTGGTGCACTCCGCGAAGCCGGGATTTGTGCGAGCGCTTTACCGCGCCGGCGCCTGGCTGGTGATTGATCCCGGGTTGCTGCGGGGGTGTCTGGGGTTGGATCGAAAGCCGACGCCGGTGTCGGGAGCGACGTGATGTCGGAACTCGACAGGCTGCGGACTCGGTTCGGCCAGTTTCTCGTCGTACTGCTTTGGCTGCATGTTCCCGTCATGGCCCTCGTGGCCGTGGCCGTGCACCGTTCGCCCCTGTCGGCTGCCCTGGCGGCAGCCCTGCTCGCGACCGCGTATCATCTGACCTGGTGGCGCCACGGCATCGCGCCGGTGACCCGCTACCTGTCCGTCGTCGCACTGATGGGGGAGCCCGTGCTGCTTGTCTATCTGCTGGACGGCAACGCGTGGCAGATCGATATGCATATGTATTTCTTCGCGGCCCTGGCGCTGACCATCGCCTGGTGCGACTGGCGCGCCATCCTGATGGCGGCGGTCGTGATCGCAGTCCATCATTTGCTGCTGGACCTCGCGTTGCCTTTGGCCGTCTTCCCCGGTGGCGCCGATCTGGCGCGCGTTGGCCTGCATGCCGGGATCGTCGCCTTTCAGACGGCCGTCCTGATCTGGCTGAGCAAAACGCTGGTGGAGAGCTTCGGGCGGATCGGCGCGATGAGTGCCGAGATCATGCGCCACAACGAGACGCTGGAGCAGAAGGTCCGCGACCGCACCCAGGAAGTCGAGGCGGCGAACCAGGCCAAGAGCCTGTTCCTGGCCAATATGAGCCACGAGATCCGCACGCCAATGAACGCCATCCTTGGCTTCTGCCATCTCGCGCTGCGTACCGCGCTGACGCAGAAGCAGCAGGATTACGTGTCCAAGATCAAGGGAGCCAGCCTCTCTCTTCTCGGACTCATCAACGGCATCCTCGATTTTTCCAAAATCGAAGCGGGGAAGCTGTCGCTCGAGCGGATAAATTTCAATCTGCGGACCTCGCTCGAGAATCCGTTCAGCATCGCCGCCGTCAAGGCGGCGGAGAAGGGCATTGCCGTTCGACTCGATGTCGATGCCGCGGTGCCGGCGATCCTGCTGGGCGACGCGGCCCGGCTGAACCAGGTGCTGCTGAACCTCGTCAGCAACGCCGTCAAATTTACCGACCGCGGCACCGTCACTGTCTCGATCAAAACCCTGGAAAAGCGCGGCCCGGCGATCGTACTCGAGGTCGCGGTGCGTGACAGCGGCATCGGCATGACACCGGACCAGCAGGAGCTCCTGTTCCGCTCCTTCTCCCAGGCAGACAGCTCCACCACCCGCCGATTCGGCGGCACCGGCCTCGGCCTCGCCATCAGCAAGCAACTCGTCGAGCTGATGGGCGGGACTATCAGGGTCGAAAGTCTGCCTGGCGTCGGCAGCACCTTCACCTTCACCGTCGTGATGGAGGTTGGCGACAGCGCGCAGTTGCCGAGCTGCATGCCAGCGGAAGAACTCGTGCGCCTTCGCGTTCTGATCGCCGACGACAATTGCGCCGCGCGCGAGATCCTGCAGGACATCTTCGTGTCCTGGGGCATGCATGTGGACCTCGTGGCGTCAGGTAAAGAGGCGCTGGCGGCAGTCGATGCGGCGGCGTCCGGTGCGGCCTCGTACGACCTCGTGTTGATGGACTGGCAGATGCCCGAGATGAACGGCATCGAGACCGTCAGGGCGATGCGCGCAGACCCCCACCTGACGAAGCGACCTGCGGTGCTGATGGTCAGTGCCTACGGTCGGGATGAGGAGAAGGCCGAGGCCGAGGCTGCCGGCATCGCTGCCTTTCTGATCAAACCGGTCGATCCCGTGACGCTGCTCGAGACCATCACCGCCCTGTTCGGCACGGACAGATCACGCACGTCGGCGGGGTCTTCCCCGAACGAGCCGATCCTCACGGTTGCCCCGCAGTTCCGTGGTCTGCGTGTCCTCGTCGTGGAGGACAACGAGATCAACCGCGAAATCGCGGTCGAGCTGCTGACCGATGCTGGGCTGGTGGTCGACATCGCAGAGAATGGGCGCATCGCCTGCGCTCGAGTGTTGGACTCCGGCACGCACTACGACGCCGTACTGATGGACGTGCAGATGCCGGACATGGACGGCATCGAAGCGACCACTCGCATCCGGCGGCACTGGCCGAGCGACCGCCTGCCGATCATCGCCATGACTGCCCATGCCTACGAGGCAGAACGACAGCACTGCCTGGATGTCGGCATGAACGACCATATCGCCAAGCCGGTCGACCCTGCCTTGCTGCTACGCACGCTAAATCGCTGGCTGAGGCCGCCGGCCACGATCGCAGCCGCCCCGCCAGCGCCGGCCGCAGCACCACCATCCCCTGACGCGTTGCCGGACAACCTGCCGCCATTCGATATCGATGCCGGCCTGATTCGGGTGAACGGCAAGCGAGCGCTGCTGCGAAGGATGATCGTGCATTTCGGCGACACTTTCGCTGCCGCAATGCCGACGCTGCGCGGCCAGATTGCTGCCGCATCGCTGGGCGAGGCCCGGCGCCTGGCTCACACGCTGAAGGGCGTGGCAGGGGCCCTCGAAACCCGCGCGGTCGCCGACGCCGCCGGGCAGATCGAGGATGCATTGGCCGGCGGCGATCTGACGCAGATCGAAGTGCAGCTCGACCGGCTGCAGCAGGCGATGCTGCCGGCGCTTGCGGTTTCAGCTAAGCTGAAGTGTGCATCGACGCCGGCCGCGGTGACGGACGTTGCCGCGGCAGCCGACTACACCGCTTCGGCGCCGATTATTGCCGAAATACGCGAACTGCTGCGGCGCCGAAGCTTGCGCGCCCGCAAGACGTTCGACGTGCTCGAACAGGCGCTGGGCGCAACGCCGGAAGCGGTCGGACTGCATCCGGTGAAGGCGGCGCTCGAGAGACTGGACTATGGCGAGGCCCTGCTCATGCTCGACAAGATCACCGGGGCCGACGATATTGCGGTCGGCCCGATGCGCGTCGAGGGAGTCGTGTCGTGACACGGCGTGCTCTCATTCTGATCGTCGACGACGAAGTCTCGAACATCGAGCTTCTGAACGCGGCGCTCGAGGACGATTACGAGATCTGCTTCGCGACATCCGGCGAGGAGGCGATCAGCATGGCGCTCGCACTCCTGCCGGACCTCGTTCTGCTGGACGTGCTCATGCCGGGGATCGATGGGTACGAGGTTTGCCGCAGGCTCAAGGACGACCCGCTGATCGCCGACGTGCCGATCATTTTCGCGACCGGCCTTGATGACCAGAAGGCGGAAGTGCGCGGGCTTTCGCTCGGTGCCATCGACTACGTGACCAAGCCGATCTCGCCTGCCATTGTTCGTGCCAGGGTGCGCAATCACATCGAGCTCAAGCGCATGCGCGACCAGTTGGCGGAGCTTGCGGTTACCGATGCGTTGACCGGCCTGAGCAATCGCCGGCGACTGGAGCAATCGCTACAACTGGAGACGGCAAGGCTGGCGCGCACGGCGGACTGGCTGTCCGTCATCATGTTGGATATCGATTTCTTCAAGCAGTTCAATGACACCTACGGTCATCCCGCCGGCGATCGCTGCATCGCGATGGTCGCCGCCGCGCTGA
This sequence comes from Acetobacteraceae bacterium, assembly GCA_035696165.1. Lineage (GTDB taxonomy): Bacteria > Pseudomonadota > Alphaproteobacteria > Acetobacterales > Acetobacteraceae > Palsa-883. The sequence goes on from DASRQX010000428.1 coordinate 63,084, forward strand.
ACCGCGCCGTGCGCCGGGCCGCCGATCTGACCGCCCGGTATGGCGGCGAGGAATTTGCCTGCGTCCTGCCGAGCATGGAGCACGAAGCAGCGATGGTCGTCGCGCGCGGGATCCGCGATCAGGTACACTTGCTGGGGATTCCCCACGTCCGATCCAGTGCCGCCGCGTACGTAACCGTCAGCGTGGGCGTCGCGACCGCGTGCTGTATGCCGGGCATGGCACCGGAACTCTGGATCAAGGGCGCCGACCGTCAACTCTACTTGGCCAAAGCAGCCGGACGGGACAATGTAGTCGGCACAATCTTTGACGCAGCGTCGGCGCTGGCAGAAGACGTCATCAGGCAGACTGGCCAACCAGCAGCCTGAGTATCGATTCGTATTGCAACTGAACATTCCCGGCGGAATAGGGTTGTCCCGGCGAACGCCTGACTGACGGCTGGAGCCCGCTATTTCATAGCGAGTCCATATCGATCGGCGCTGCTCCGCTGCGGCGTTTGCCGACTCAAGTGCGCACATCCGCCTTGGTGCATGAACAGACCGGAGGTTGTAGGAGGCCCCTCACGTTGCCTCAACGGAGGCCGTTGGACGCCTCGGTCAATGCCTGAAGGGTGGCGAGCAGGCGCCGAGACCACGGGATAGGCCGGCCGTTCCAGGCTGCCGGTTGTGAAGACTCATGCCGTACAAGTTCACCGAAGGCCGACGCCGTGAGTTTTCCAAGGCCAGATACCGGGTGACGAATTGGCCAGAATACGATGCCGCGCTGGTTCGACGGGGCAACCTGACGGTGTGGTTCACCGAGGAGGCGGTGGCCGCATGGCACGCGCCAGCGAGCAGAGAGCGGGGCGGGCGGCCACTCTATTCGGCGATCGCCATCGAGACGGGCCTTGCGTTTCGTCTGGTGTTCCACCAGCCGCTGCGTCAGACCGCAGGTCTTCTGCGTTCGATCGCCGACGTGCTCGGGGTCGATATCGCCATCCCCGATCATATGACCCTCAGCCGTCGCAGTGGTGGCCTGACAATCCTGCTTATGCGGCTTGATCGTGCGGAGCCATTGCATCTTTTTGTCGACAACACGGGTCTAAGGATTTGCGGCGAGGGAGAATGGCTCGATCAGAAGCACGGCATTCGGTCGCGCCGGCGATGGCGCAAGCTGCACCTCGGGATCGACGCGATGACGCATGAAATCGTTGCCTCGGAACTGACGCCCGACGATGTCGGTGACGTCTCCGAAATGCCGGCGCTACTTGATCAGATTGATGCTGAGGTTGCATCGATGACGGCGGACGGCGCGTATGATGGGGAGGCCGTCTACGACGCTGTCGCCCAACGTCATCCCGAAGCTGCGGTGATCATTGCACCTCGGGCGACGGCAGTTCCGAACGAATCAACTGCGACGCAGCGCGATCGACATATTGCAGAGATTGACGAACATGGACGCATGGGTTGGCAGCGTCGTTCCGGCTACAATCGCCGGAGCCTGGTCGAAACCGCAATATATCGCTACAAGACCGTTGTCGGCCGGCGACTTCGCACCCGAACTCTGTCCAATCAGCGAACCGAGGAAAAATTTAGTGCTACGTGCTCAACCGGATGACGACGCTTGGCATGCCGGCCACCGTCCGGATCCGCTGATATGCGCTGCAAGACGAGAGACGCAACCAGCTATTTATTCATGCACCAAGGCGCTGCGACGCGCGGATAGCGCGGCGGCGTACCCGCGTCGTGGCTCGGCAGCCGGGCGAAGGTGAAGTAAGCGGCATAACCGAGGCTGAGCAGGGCGATCAGGAACACCGGCCGGCGGGCCTCATACGGCACCGTGGTCAGGACGTCGCGGTAGGCACGGCACCAACGCCAGCGCCAGCGTAAACAGCGCGGGGAGGAAGATGGCCCAGTTGATCAGGAAATTTCGAATATACAGAACAATCGCGGCCCAGGTGTCGCGGGACACAACGCCTGCTTCCGGGGTCAAATAGCTGGCGAAATCACGCAGCCGGACGAGCGGCCCGGCGGCGCCGCTGCCAAGCTCGGCGGATAAATCCTTGATGTCGGCCAGTTTGACGCTCTCTCGCCCCTGCTCGTGCGCGTGTTCCAGCAGCTATGCCTGCAGCCAACTGGCGATATAGCGGCCGCCGGAGACGGTCGAGAGGTCGTGGAAATGCGGCAGCAAGCTAGCGCGCGCCAAAGCTTGCAACACGCCGAGGCAGAACGCCGCGCTGCGGACACCGCCGCCGGAGGGGCACCGCGCGGATGGCTCCTGCTTCGGTGCGCCGGTGATTGCGGCGCCGCAGATCGCCACGCGTTCCCGGTGCAGCGCCTCGTCGAGCGAGAAGCAGTCGGGACCTGGTGCCGGAGCGGTGTGCATCCGTCCACCCTATTTTGACGATGGAACGATAACCGCATCCGCCGGCGGCGGCAACGCTTTGAGGCAGCTTGGTGCACCGCGGCGGCGACCGCCGCGATGTCAGGGCGGCGGGAGATCCCGCAAAAATCTGCCGATCGCTGCCGCGACGCCCGCCGGGTCCTCCTGCGCGACCCAGTGCGCGGCGTCGGGCCTTCGGTCGATCGTCAGATGCGCGACATAGCGTGCCATTCCTTCAATCAGGATGGGGGAAAGCACGGGATCGCGGTCGCCCCATACAATCAATGTCGGGATTTCGATCATCGGAAACCCCTGCCACGCCTGGCGCAGCAGGCCGCCGAACACGCCCGCGCGGTACCAGTTGAGAGCGGCAGTGGCCACGCCGGGGCTCGCCATGTTCCGGCAATAGATGTCCAGCAGTACGGGCGAGAGCGTCTGCGGGCGGTACGCGGTGAGGCGCAGCAGCGACCGGACGAAGCGCCCGCCGCGTCGGCGGAACAGCCAGTCCGGCAACAGCGGAAACACGAATCCAAGGACGTAAAGCGAGCGCACCAGATGCTGCCAGCGCAGCAGGCAGCGCAGGTAGCGGGCCGGGTGAGGGACGTTCAGCACGATGAGCGCGGTGAGCGGCCGCAAGCGGCGGATCGCGAAGCACCATGCGACCATCGCCCCCCAATCATGTGCGATCAGTACTACAGAGCGTGCGCCGGACCGGTCGATCAGGCCGGCCGCATCCTCCATCAATCGTGTCAGGTCGTAGTCGGCGATGCGCGGCGGCTTTGGCGACGCCCCGTAGCCACGCTGGTTTGGTGCCCAGGCGCGATAGCCGAGAGCCGCGAGCAGCGGCAGGCAGTCCCGCCACATGGCGGCGTGCTCGGGAAATCCGTGCAGGCATAGCGCGAGGCGGTCGCCGGTGCCGCAGCTTTCCACCTCGAAGGCCTGCCCGTTGACGTCAATCGTTATGGTCTCGATTGCGGCCGACGATGGCGCGCCGGTGTCAGGGGCCGTGCGCATGATGGGTTGCCGTGCATGGTGCGACGGCCCTTGCCAGGGCCGATCTCAAACTCTAACAATCTTGCGCCTGGGAGGTCGAGTCATTCCCCTGCCCACGTGGGAGCACCAAAATGCGACTCCGTGGCGC
>DASRQX010000429.1:0-18013 GCA_035696165.1 Acetobacteraceae bacterium
ATCGCCACCAGCACGAGAATGAGCACCAGCGACTCGAATTCGCCGCCGAGCTTGAACGTCGCGAACGCGGAGATCAGGCCGACAATCGGGCCGCCGACCAGCGCGCCGGTATTGTTGCCGATGCCGCCGATCACGCAGGCGATGAAGCCGTAGACGACATATTTCAGTCCCGCCTCGGGCGCGATGGTGATCACAGGAGCGGCGGCGAAGCCGGCCGAGCCGACGATCAGGCCGCTGATGCCAAAGGCCAGCACCTGCAGCCGGCGCACCTTCAGCCCAGCCGCGCGCGCCGCATCGAAGTCCTGCGACAGCGCGCTGATGGCAAGCCCGGGCAAAGTGCTACCGAGGAACCAGCGCAATGCGAGATACCAAAGTATCAGCAGCACGATTGCGAAGAAGTACGGCGCGGGAATGTACATGTTGAATAGCAGCGCGCCGCGCAGCGGGCTATCGACGGTGGCGGAATAAGGGCCGAGCGTGAGCAGCATGACCGCCCCGATGATCACCGAAACCGCCATCGTGGTGATCAGCCAGGAATGGCTGTCGTCGGAGTAGCCGAGCGGGATGAGCGTCATGTACCCTTGCACAGCGATCAGCGCGCCGAGCGCCAGCGCGGTGGCGAGCAGGTAGGCGATCCACAGCCACAGCGGCAGGCTCATGCCGTGCTGAGCGAGCAGCAGCGCGCCCATGCCGCCCAGCACCAGCATGCTGCCCTGCGCGAAGTTCAGGATGCTGCTGGAATTGTGCACGATGTTGAAGCTCATCCCGATCAGGCCAAACAGCGCGCCGGCGCCGATACCGCGGATCGCGATGAACAGCAGTGCGTCGATCGCCATGGCCTCGGCCGCGCCGGGTCAGCAGCCCGCGCGTTTGAACATGTAGTTCTCGTTACGGTTCTGCGGCGTTTCCACCAGCACGAAATCGTCCGGCGCGAACATGAAATGACTCTGGTCGGTCGCCCTGCTCTGCTTCACGGTCAGCAATTTAAGATCCGCCGGATGCTCGACGATCCATTTGGCGATCGTCGGTCCGTCGGTTTTGCCTGCGTTTGCCTCCACCCCCTGCTTGATGATCGAAACAAGGTCGAAGCCGTTGGCGGCGCTGTAGAAGTCGGTGATGGCGGGACCGCTGCGGTGCGCCTTTTCGTAGCCGATCGCGCGCTGGACGAATGCGACCATCTCCGGCCGCCCCATGTCGTTCTCTTTCGGGCAGTAACTGATAGCGCGGACGACCTGGGTCACCATGTTCCGGTAGGCGTCGGGGCCGGCTTTCTCGATCACAAGATCGGGCGCCAGTCCGGTGGCGAGGCTGCCGACCTCTTTCACGTTCCAGCCGATCTCACTGACGTTCTTCTGCACGATGCCGGTATCGTCCTGACTTGCGGAATACAGAATCAGATATTCTGGGTTGGTTCCGCGCAGTGACAAAAGCTGCGGAACGACGTCGGTCGGATGGAACTTGTACTGCTGCACGCCGGTGAGTTCGACGCCCTTTTCCTTCAGCCTGGCGCGGATCGCCTGCCCGCCGCTCAGGCTCGCGGCCGAATCGTCCTGCAGCAGCGCGACCCGCTTGGCGCCGACCGCGGCCACGTAGTCGGCAAGCTGCGTGCCGGAGTAGGCGGCCGATCCGATCACGGCGAATTGGTAGGGGCCGTTCTCCGGCGTCAGCAGCGCCGAGCCGCTCTGGGTAAAGTTGGCGATCTTGGCCTCGTTCAGCGTCGGCAGTATGGCGACGGTGACGGCACTGGCGACCGGCCCGACCATCGCCTGGATCTTTTCCTGGTAGACGAGGCGCTTGACCTCGTTCGTGCCGGACGTCGGGTTTGCCTGGTCGTCGCCCTCGACCAGCACGATCTGCCGCCCGCCGATGCCGCCGTTTGCGTTGAACTCCTGGATCGCCATGGCGATGCCCATGCGTGTCGCCAGCGCCGAGGCGGCGCCTGGACCCGACAGGGTCATGAGCAGGCCGATCTTGATCGGCTCTTTCGTTTGCGCAGCAACGCCTGCCGGCGTCGCAACGCAAGCGATCGCAACGGCAGCGGCGAGAGATGCCAGTCGCAGGAATGGATGCTTCGATCTCATGTTTCCCTCGCTAAGCCCGCCTTAAAGCAATGATAGCCGGCCTATCACCAGCTGGTGGGGTCGCCGTAGTCCTTTGCGGCCCGCTCGGCCGCTGTCTTGAGCAGATTCTGATCGTTCGAATGGAGAAACGCGGCAACGCCAAGGTCGCGCATGGCACGGGCATCCTCGCGGCCGGAGACGAGTGCGATGGTGGGCATGTTCGCCGCGCGCGCGGCGTCGGTGATGCGCAGGACAGCGGCCTTCATCGCCTCGGCGCCAAGGGCCGCGGACAGGTCGCCGCGGCCTATGAAGAACGCGTCGATCCCTTCGACTGCTGCGATCGCGGACAGATTGGACAGCGTGGCCGCGTCCTCGATCATGGCGATGCATGCGGTGGTGGCGTCCTGCTCGGCGATATGATCGGGGCCGGGTACGCCGCCGTACGCCCCTGCGCGCGTCGTGGTGGCGAAGCCGCGCACGCCGCCGCGGTGGCGGCAGGCGGCGGCGATCGCGCGTGCCTTCTCCGCGGAATCACAGTGCGGGACCATGATGCCGTTCGCACCGCAATCGAGCGCGGCCATGATCGCCGCGGCGTTCGCCTCCGGCACCCGCACGATGGCGGCGATACCGGCGGCGCGCGCGGCGAGGCAGGCAATGTCGAGCGCCGAACGATCGAACGCTGCGTGCTCCTGGTCGATGATGACGAAGTCGAAGCCGGCAAGACCGACGATCTCGATGGTATGCGAGGTCGGGATCTTAATGAAGGTGCCGAGCACATGCTGCCGCTGTTTGATCCTGTGGCGGAAATCGCGCGGCGCGAGGCGTTGCTGGGGCATGGGCTGTGTCCTCTGGAGTGGGAATTGCCGCGGCCGGTCCGCGGCCGGCTCACCCAGCTTGGAGCCGCGGCACCGGCATGCCGGGAATCCCCAGGCGAATGCGATTGAGCGTCGTGAGCCCGGTGAAGTAGAGCGTCGACCAGTCGTCGTCGCCCCAGTTCATGTTGATCGGCCGGTTCGCACCCCCGCTGAGGATCGTGCCGATATGCTTGCCGGCGGGGTTCAGCACCCAGATGCCGCCTGGCCCAGTGCAGTACAGGTTGCCCTCGATATCGACCTTCATGCCGTCGGGTGCGCCGGGGCGGGAGTCGCCCTTCATGTCGCAGAACAGCCGCTCGGTGCCGAGATCGGGAAACCCGTTGGGCTCGACGTCGTAGGCCATGATCAGCTTGCGGCCGAGGTTAGAGTCGTTGACGTACAGGATTTTCTCGTCGGGCGCGAAGCACAGCCCGTTCGGATTGGCGAAGCTGCGGATGATCAGGTTGACGCGCGCAAGGTCGGGCGACACGCGGTAGACGCCAGCAATATCGAGCTCCGCATGATGGTCGGGCGGCGTCAGCGGCGGGCGCGGCGGCGGATCGGTGAAGTAGATGCCGCCGTCGGTTCGCACGACCACGTCGTTGGGCCGGTTGAAACGCAGGCCGCGGTAGCGCTCGGCGATGACGGTGATGGAGCCGTCCGCCTCCTCGCGATCGACGCAGCGGCTGATGTGGTGGCAGACCACGAGCCGCCCCTGCCGGTCGCGCGTCATGCCGTTGGCGTTCGCGGTACCGTCCTTGTGCAGGGTGATACCTTCACTTGGATGCCACTTGTAGCGCCGGCTGCCGTGGATGTCGCTGAACAGCAGGTAGCCGCCTTCATGGATCCAGATCGGGCCCTCCACCGGTCCGCCAGGTCCGCCGTAGCCGCTGCCGAGCTGTTCGGCCGTGCGGTCGGGCGGCGCGATCCTGAGCATGGCCTCGTCGAGAAGTTCCACCGCCACGGCGCGTCCCCCCGTTTGCCTGTCCGTTGTTTTGTCTGTCCGCTGTTCAGGCGCCGGTCATCTCCAGAGCTCCTGCGAGGCGAGCTTCGCGCCTTCGACCAGCGTTGCGAGCTTCGCCCACTGCACCTCATCGTGCACGCGGATCATGCTCCAGCCCTGGGCGAAACCGCAGTCGGTGCCTGCAATGACGTTCTCGCGCCCGATCACCGAGGCGTAGTTCTTGATCCGCATAGCGACTACCTCGGGATGCTCGACGACGTTGGTCTGGTGGCTGATGACGCCGGGGATCAGGATCTTGCCGTCAGGCAGCTTAACGTCTTTCCACACCGTCCATTCATGTTCGTGCCGCGGGTTTGCTGCCTCGATCGAATAGGCCTGCGCGTTGATCTTGAGGATAAGGTCGACGATGTCCTTCAGCGGAACATCCGTGGTGTGCGGCGTGTTCATGCTGCCCCAGCACAGATGGTAGCGGACGCGGTCCTCCGGGATGCCGCGCAGCGCGTGGTTGTAGGCCTCGATCTGCATCTCCGAGGCGCGCCGTGTTTCTTCCCAGGTCGCGTAGTCCTTGCCGGGTATGATCTGATTGCGCGCGGGCAGGCCGAGATCGAGCTGCACGACGAAGCCGGCATCGACGATCGCCTTATATTCCTCGTGCATGGCGTCGGCCAGCGCGTAGAGATAGGCCTGCTCGGTAGGATAGACCTGATCGGTGTCAATGTCCGAACGCGACGGCGTGGCCGCCGGCATGAAGGCCTCGGCGAATTGTTGTCCGTCCAGAGCGGCCTTGAAGTTGGCGATGTCGCGCTGCACTTGCGCCTGGCCCTGGTATTTGATCGGGGCGACCACGGAGTGCACATCGGGCGGGGCGGCCAGCGCGGCGCGGATCGTTTCCTGTGGGATCGAAGGCGGCATCCACATGACGGAGAACATGGCGTTGTACTGCGCCATGAAGCCCGGGAATTCGTCCCTCAGCTTGGCGTAGGTATAGGGCTTCGTGGTGTCGGGCGGTGTGGGGCCGAGGCCGGCGAGCCGCTCGGAGACGTAGCTGGTAAAGGACGGCTTGGAGAATTCGCCGTCGCTCGGGATGTCGATGCCGGTCACGGCCTGGCGGCGGACAACCTTGGCCACGCCCTGCTGCACCTTCGCCTCGAACGCCGCCTTGTCGACCGACTTGCCGGCGGCCATGAGCAGGATGTCCTCGAGCACATCGGGCGGACGGACCAGGCTGCCGACATGCGTGGTCAGAATCCGGTCAGTGCTGCGTTTCATGGGCTCCTCCTGCACGCCCGCCAGCGCGCTGTGAAATCCGGTTCTTTTCCGGATTCCGGCTGTTCATTGCAGCGGAAGACTAGGTTGCGCTCGCAATGCCGTCAACCGGCTGCAATTCGCTCCAAATTGACAATCGGAGATCGCAGTGTCATGCATCCGGTATGCGGAAAAAATCCGAATAAGCGGATATAGGGAGGTGCCATGGAAGCCGATGCTCGGTCTGTCCTGCAGTCGCTGCTGACCACCCTTGACCTGCCGCTCGCAGCGATCGACCGCAACATCCGCCTCGTCGGGCGCGATCCGGTCGTGCCCAGCCGCTATCGCGTCGGGCTCGCCAGTGCCTGTGCTCTCGCGGCACAAGCAGCCGGCATCATCGAGATCTGGAAGCAACGCGGCGGGCGCGACCAGACCGTGACCATCGACCTGCGGCGCGCGTCGGTGCCCGGTTTGCGCACCATCTCCCACATGCGCCGGGGCGGCCGCAGGCTTCAGGTTCCCTGGCCGGCCTCGGAGCGCCAGGTTTTCTTCGCGACCAGCGATGACCGCCTGATGTACCTCATGCGCCACGCCGTGTATTACCAGCACCTCTCCAAGTTGCTCGCCTTCCTCGACTGTTCCCCCGACAGCGCCTCGATCGCGCGCGCGGTATCGCGCTGGAATGCCGCGGCGCTCGAGGATGCGCTGGCCGAGCGCGGACTGATGGGCACCATCGTGCGCACCTACGACGAATGGCGCGGCAGCCCGCAAGGCCGCCATCTCGAAAGCCGGCTGCCGGTCGAGATCGAGCGGATCGGCGACGGCGACCCGGTGCCGTTCACGCCGGCGGCGCGCCCGCTGTCCGGCATCAGGGTCATCGACATGGCGCATGTGCTTGCTGGTCCCGTCACCTCGCGCGTATTGGCCGAGCAGGGCGCCGAAGTGATGCACGTTTCGGCACCGTATCAGCCGGATCCCGCTCACGTCGTCATCGACACGGGCTTCGGCAAACGCAGCGCGTTTGTGGACCTCGAACGCCCGGAGGACGTTGCGAGCCTCTATCGGCTGATCGAGGGCGCCGACATCTTCTCGCATTCCTGGCGCCCGGGCTCGCTCGACCGCCGCGGCCTTTCGCCGGCGGAACTCGTCCGGCGGCGCCCCGGGCTGATCTATGTCTCGGTGAGTTGCTATGGCTATGACGGGCCCTGGGCAAGACGCGCCGGCTACGATCCGCTTGGCCAGGTGGCAAGCGGGCTCGCCGCCGGCGAAGGCTCGGTCGAGGCGCCACGGATGGCCTCCACCTTTACGCTCAACGACTATCTTGCCGCCTACCTCGCGGCCGCCGGCACCAACAGCGCCTTGCTCCGGCGCGCGCGCGAGGGCGGCAGCTATCACGTGAAGGTTTCGCTCACCGGGGCTTCGGTCTGGCTCCAGATGCTCGGGCAAATGCCGCGGCAATACTGGCAGGACGGGACGGACGGGGTCGCACAACTGCCCGATCCGGCGCCGGACGAGCTCACCACGACGGTTACCCCATATGGCGTGATCGAACACCCGCTGCCGATACCGCAATATTCCGAGACGCCATCGTTCTGGGAAATTCCCCCCGAGCCTGCCGGCGCGTCGGATCCCGTCTGGCGCATGTAGCAGGCGCGCGCTTTTGGCCCAGCCCAACGAGGATATGGCGAGTTCGGTCCTCCGTCCGGCCCGCGGACCGGCCTCCGGTTCGGCCAACGCGCGCGACCGCAAGCGCCTCGATGGTGGCGCGACGGCGGGCGACCGACGGTTTGAGGACGAGGAGTTCATCAAGTCCCTCGCCAAGGGGTTGGCCGTCATCGAAAGCTTCGGCCCCGACTATCCGGAAATGAACCTTTCCACCGTCGCCAGGCGCAATGGCCTGACCCCGGGCTCGACGCGCCGCGTGCTCAATACACTTACGAAACTTGGCTACGTCTGGATGCAGGATCAGCGCTATCGGCTGTCGGCCCGTGCGCTTCGGCTCGGCTATGCCTACCTGTCCTCGCAGCCGATTGTGAACCTGATACAGCCTCGGCTGTCGGCGCTCTCCGAGGCCCTGAATGAGTCCTGTGCGCTGTCGATCCTCGACGGGACCGACGCCGTCTGCATCGCGCGGGCAACAGCGCGGCGGCTCGAGCGCGACTACATGAGCGTCGGCGCGCGCTGGCCGGCGCACGCGACCTCGGCGGGCAAGGTGCTGCTCGGCGCTTTCTCGAGAGAGGCGATTTACGCGCTCTACGAAGGTCACGCCCCGTTGCCAGCGGTGACGCCCTTCACCATCACCGACCTTCAGGTGCTGCTCCAGCAGATCGGCAAGGCCCGGCAGGACGGCTGGTGCTACATCAATCAAGAGACCGCGCTGGGGATCGCTTCGCTCTCGGTGCCGATCCGGGTCGAAGGTGAGACCCACTATTCGCTCAGCGTCAGTGCACACGTGAACTTCGCCGTGACCACGATCATGGAGCGCTACCTTCCTGACCTGCTCGGGACCGCAACGTTGATTTCGGGGATGTTAGCCACCAAAACATAACCACACCGCAAACAGGGGGAGAAACGCAATGCAAATCACTCGCCGCGGCCTGACACTGGGTGCGCCGCTGGCCGTCGCTGGCCGCGCCGCCATGCGCCGTGCCCGGGCGGCCGACGCTTCGCCCATCCTTATCGGCTACCCCGCCGCGCTGACCGGCCCGAGTTCCGCGCCAGGCGTCGGGCAGAACCGCGGCGTGACCTACATCGTCGATCGGATCAACGCGGCCGGCGGCGTGAAAGGCCGCAAGATTCAGATGGTGACGCGCGACACCCAGGGCGACCCGACCAAAGCGGTCAACGCGGTGCAGGAGATGATGGCAAGCGATAAAGTGCACGCCATCTTCGGCCCGAACAATTCCGGCGAGGCGCTGGCCACGACGCCGATCGTCGCGCGCCGCGGCATACCCAACATTCATTGTTGCGGCATAACGTCGCTGATCGACGAGAAGAAGTTCCCGAACGCCTTCCGCCAGACGCCGAACAACGACCAGTCGTCCGATCCGCCGCGCATCTACTGTCAGAAGATCCTGAAGCTGAACAAGGTCGCCGTCATCGGCGACAGCACCGGGTACGGCACCTCGGCGGTGACCGACTCGGTCAACAACTTCAAGAAAAACGCTGGTGATGTCGTCTATCAGGCGCAGATCGACGCCACCCAGCCCGACATGATGCCGGACATGCTGCGCATGCGCGAGGCGGGCGCACAGGCGATCGTTCCCTGGACGGTCTCCACGGGCATGATCGCGCGGCTGCTCAACGCCCGCGGCGCCATGGGCTGGGACGTGCCCTTCGTCGGCCACCAGGCAATGGGCTCCGGCGAGGTCGGGCACCTTTTGCAGAAGCCCGAATACTGGAACAACGTTTTCAACGAGGGGTTCAAGAACTGTAGCCTCGATGCGGCCGGCAAACTGCCGGCCCGCACCCAGGACTTCGTCGATCACGCGAGGGGCAAGATGTCGCTCGTGAACACGTCCTTGTGGTGGATCGTCTCGGCGGTGGACGCGATCCAGCTTGTCGCCGACGCCGTGAGCAAAACCGACTCGTCGTCGCCCGAAGCCATCATCGGCTACTGGAACACGCTAACCAAATATCCCGGCCTGTTCGCCGACTACACCTTTTCGCCGACCCAGCATAACGGCTTCCCGTCGGACGAGTTGGTGATGTCGGTGGCAAGCTCGGAGCACGATGGCGCCTACGCGCTGGCCCCGGGGTACACCTGATCAGATGCTCGCATCGATCATCGCCTCGGGGCTCGCGATCGGCGCCGTCTACGCGCTGATCGGCATCGTCTACAACACGATGTACTCGGCTTCGCGGGTGATGAGCTTCACGGCGGGGCAGATCGGCATGCTCGGCGGCGTGCTCGGGTCGCTGTTCATCCTGCGGATGGGCCTGACCCCCATCATCGGTTTTCTCCTGACACTGGCGGTTTGTTCGGCGATCGGGGTGGTCACCGAGATCGTTGCGGTACGGCCGGTGCTTTCCAAGCTGGATCAGCATCTTTACGTGCTCACCACGCTCGCGCTGACGATGATGATCCAGCAGGTGACGGCGATCGAATGGAGCACCGAGCCGCAACCGTTTCCACGGCTCTTTGCGATCGGCGAACGCGGCCCGTTCGATCAGCGATTCTGGCTGCCCCTGGCGGCGTGCGCGGCGGTATTCGTCGGGCTCGAGTTCCTCTATCGGCGGACGCTGATCGGCCACGCGTTCCTGGCGATCGCCGAAGACAATTATGCCGCCCGTGCGCTCGGGCTGCCGGAGCGCAACCTGCGGGTTGCGAGCTTCGCCTTGTCGGGCGCGATCGGTGGCGTCGCCGGCTTTGCGGCAGGGCAACTGCTGCTGGCATTCTTCGCCAACGGCGCGATGTTGAGTTTTTACGGTTTTGTGCCGATCGCGATCGGCGGGCTTGGCAACAACCGCGGCGCCGTCGTTGGCGGGCTCGCGCTGGGCGTTGTGCAGCAAGCCTGCAATTTTATCTTCGGCGGCATTTTCGCCTCGGTCGCGGTGTTCCTGGTGTTCATTGTCGCACTGCTCGCCGTTCCGCAAGGGATGTTTGGAATGGCCACGGTGCGGCGGGTTTGATGGCCCCGAACGTCGATCAGCCGAACGTCGATCATATCGTCGACATGGCGCCGGCCGCGAGCAATCGCGCGCTCGCCGGCGTGCTGCATGCCGCCATGCCGTTCATGCTGGTGCTCGCCTGCGCTGTCGCGCTGCCCTTCGCTGCCAACGATTACTGGACGCTGATCGGGACGCGCGCGGCGGTCTACTGGGTGCTCGTCTCCGGGTTGAACCTGGTCGTCGGCTTCGGCGGGCAACTCGCAATCGGCTACGTCGCACTGCTGACGGTGGGGGCCTACACGGCCAGCATCCTGGTGCTCGGCAAGGTGACTCAACCGTGGCCCGCCTACGCGGCGATTGTCGCCGCGGGCGCGATGGGCGCGGCCAGCGGCGTCGTCATCGGCCTGCCGGCGCTGCGTCTGCGCACGTTCTACTTCGCCATGACCACGCTTGGCTTCGCCACTATCGTTACGCAGATAGTGCTGGCGTGGCAGAGCGTGACGGGAGGCGGCATCGGCGTTCCCGGCCCGGCGCTGCCTGCCCCGTTCGACGGCACGGCGGGCCTGTATTTCTTTTGCCTCGGCATCGCTGCCCTGTGCACCTGGATGACGGCGAACATCGCACACAGCCGGTTCGGCCGAGCCCTGGTGGCGATCCGCGATGCCGAGGTCGCCGCCGAGGCCACCGGCATCTCCAAGACGCGCCTGCTGGTCCCCGTGTTCCTGTTCGGCGGCGCGGCGGCCGGGGTCGCCGGCGCGCTGTTCGCCACCCTGCAATCCTACATCACGCCCGATGCCTTCACCTTCGACCTGACGATCCTGTTTTTCATTGCCATTCTGATCGGCGGGCGCGGCTCGATCATCGGCCCGCTGCTCGGCACTATCATCCTGACCGTGCTGCCAGAATTCGCGGCGCCGCTGGTGGCATGGTCGACCTTCCTCTACGCGGTGTTGCTGCTGGTGATCGTGCTCGCGATCCCTGGCGGCATCGCGGAGCTGCTCGATTTCGCCAATCGCAAGCCGCTCGAGAGCGCGCGCGCCATCATCCCCCGGCCGGACCTGCTGGCCGGACTGCTGGGCCACGGCGGCGTGCACGAACCGATCGCCCTCTCCGGCGTCACCCTCGCCTTCGGCGGCGTGCACGCGATCGATGGGCTGGACCTGATGATCCGGCCCGCGCAGGTGCACGGGCTGATCGGTCCGAACGGCTCGGGCAAGACAACCACGCTGAACGTGATCAGCGGCTACAACCGGCCGGATTCCGGCCGCATCTGCTTTGGTGCGCACGACCTTGGCCACCGCGCGCCGCGGACGCGCGCCGGGCTCGGCATCGCCCGCACTTTCCAGACGCCGCGTCTGATCGGCGAGGCCTCGGTGCTGCAGAACGTGATGATCGGTGGCACGATCGACGGCACGGCGACCTTCCTTGAATCCCTGCTCTCTCTCCCTCGGCATCGGCGCGACGAGGCCGTGCTGCGTCGGGAGGCGATGCTGGCGATCCGCGCCGTCGGGCTGGAATCGCTTGCTGCCGTGCGGGCCGACCGGCTGCAGCACAGCGAGCTGCGCTTCATGGAGGTCGCCCGCGCGTTGATGCTGCATCCCTGCTTTTTGTTGCTTGATGAGCCCGCGGCGGGGTTATCTGCCGACGAGATCCTGCGGCTCGGCGAGCTGATCAAGAAGATCAGCCGCCGCGGTACTGGCGTCCTGCTGGTCGAGCACCATGCGGACCTGATCTTCGACATCTGCGACCATGTGACTGTGCTCAATCTCGGCCGGGAGCTCGCGTCGGGCACACCGTCCGAGATCCGTGCGCACAAGGAGGTGGTCAGTGCCTACCTCGGCGCTTGAGCCGCTGCTGTCGATCCAGGGCCTGCGCGCCGGCTACGGCAAAATCAGTGTGCTGCGCGACGTAGACCTGACGGTTGGCGCCGGCGAGGTTGTGGCGCTGGTCGGTCCGAACGGCGCCGGAAAGACCACGCTGTTGCGTGCGGCCTCTGGGCTGTTGTCCTGGACGGTCGGCGAGGTTCGGTTCGCCGGCCGCGACCTGCGCGGCGTCGGACCGCGCGAGACGGCGCGCCTTGGCCTGGTGCACGTGATTGAGGGGCACCGAGTGTTTACCCAGCTCTCGGTTATCGACAACCTGCTGCTCGCTGGCTACGAGCTGCCCCGCGCCGAGCGGATGGCACGCACCGAGGAGGCGCTCGCCTGCTTCCCTGAGATCGCCGGTAAGCGGAACGATCGCGGCGGCGCGCTTTCCGGCGGCCAACAGCAGATGCTGGCGGTCGCGCAAGGGCTGGTGCGCCGGCCGCGCCTGCTGATGCTGGATGAGCCTTCGGCCGGGCTATCGCCGGTGCTGGTGGATCGGGTACTCGGCGTGGCGAGGCAGCTTCGCGAGCGAGGTACTGCGATCCTTCTGGTCGAGCAGTTGATCGAGAAGGCTTTGGCCTTGGCTGACCGTGTCTATGCGCTTGCGCGGGGGAAAATAGTGCTCGAGGCGCCGACCACGGAACATGACCTGCCGCGCAGGCTCGAGCAAGCGTATTTCGGTCACGAAACCACCAGCGTGTGGCTCGGCGCCGCGCTTGATCCTCCAGTTGGTTGCTAAATCTGACCGTGGCGCGTTGACCACGTTAACATGAGCCAAGCGCGAATTGCTTTGTTCCGCACCCAAAAAGCGGCCGTTCTGAATTCGGCCATCATGCGACCGATCGTCGGGAGGCCGCGGCCGATAGCTATATTCGCCGATGCTGCCACGTGCCCCGATGGACTTACAAGGGAGTCCGCGGCGACCAGCCATAAGCCTTGGCGCAGGCGCCGCCCATGAGCATTGCCCGCTCAGTGTCGCTCAGGCGGTCGGTGCCAAGAAACGGCTCGACGGCTTGCTCGTAGTTGACGACGGCAAACGCGCGCGTCCAGTCGGTGCCCCACAAGCAGCGATCGAAACCCCACGCATCGAACACGCGGGCGAGCGGGTCCCAAATGTCCGGAAAGGGATATGGCTGCTGCGACAGCGTGCACGCGCCGCTGACCTTGATCACCGCGTTCGGGCGCTTGGCGAGTTCCAGCACCTTCGGGAGGTCGGCCCAGGGCTGCGGTGGCGCCGGCGGCACGCGCGGCTGCAGGATGCCCAGATGGTCGATGATGAATCGCGTGTCGGGATGGCGATCAATCAGCGCGGTGCCCACGTCCAGGTTGTCCCAGAACAGGACGTTGACCGGCAAATCGTAACGAACGGCCGCGCGCAGGATCCGGTCGAGGCCTGGGTCGTTCGGCGCGCGCCCCGCTTCTTTCGGCAGCATGATGCGGACCCCGACCGCGCCCGGTGTCTGCTTCCAGTCAGCGACGACATCAGCCACCGCCGGATCGTCCGGGTCGACCGGCTTGACGATGGCGAACCGGCCGGGATGGGCCCGTTGCACTTCCATGGCATAGCTGGCGTCGAAGCGGTACAGGCCGAAGGCCGAGATGAAGATCGCGCCGTCGACGCCGACTTTGTCCATCGCCGCCACCATCTCGTCACCCGTGGCATGATCCGGCCAGTTCGGCACACTGTGCCATGGGCGCTTCGCCGTGTTCGCCTCATAGGCATGGACCTGTGAATCGATGATCGTCATCAGTGGAGCTCCTCTGTGCTGTCTGAGCTTGGCGAGCACAGCAGGTTTGTGTCCAGAGGGCCCAGGCTTCGCGGATGACGGTGACCATGAGCGCTAGCTCGACGGCGTCGATAGCAAACTCGGCGCAAGGCACGCGATGAATGCGAATCCTTCCGCTCATGTATCGCCGTGCGGCCGCCCCGGACCGCGGACCATTACGGGGAAGAAATCTGCCAGCCGATCCAGTCGCAGAACGCCTGGCCCATCACCAGGTCCAGGTCGGCGCCATGCAACCAGGGCAATTCCCGCGTGAACAGGGTCACGCACTGGCGCCACGTACAATGCATGCGGGTGATGTCGGTGCCCCAGAACATACGTCGCGGACCGAACGCGTCGAATACACGATGCAACGCATCGTGTATGCTACGAAACGGATATTGGTCCAGCGCATAGCCAGCCTGACCGGTCGCCTTCACCGCCACGTTCGGATGCCTCGCCAATGCCAGCAACTGCGACAGATTGCGATACGCGGCGTCCGCTCCCTCGGTCGCGCGTGGCACCCCCATGTGATCGATACTGATCTTCAGTCCGGGATGACGCTCCGCGATTTCGCCAACCCTCGGCAGGAATGCGGATGCCTGAAGAGAAACCGGAATGCCCAGGCGTTCGGCCACCGGCAACAACCAGTCCAGCGCACCGTCATCCGGCCAGGACTGTGACCGCGGATCGGAGAAGTAGAATCGCAGTCCCTTCATCCCGGGCCGGCTTTTCCAGGTATCGATCGCGGCGCGCTGATCTGCCTGATCCAGATAGAACCAACCCATGATGGCGAAGCGATCGGGATGGGCGCGTGCCGCTTCGACGGCCAGCTCGTTCGAATCAGGATCCCACATCACCGGGTGGATCACCGCGCGATCGACGCCGGCGGCGTCCATGGCCGCCAGCGCTTCCTCCTTCAGATAGGGTGTTTGGCGGTGATGGGCGGATGGCGTGCCTTTGGCCCAGAGGTGGATCTGGGCGTCAATGATCATCATGGCGGCTGGCTTTCGTTGGGAGTTGAAAACAATACCTCCAGCGTGCACCGTTGGCTGAATGGCTACGGATCAGGCGGAGCGTTGCCTTCAACCGCCGTGATCGAGGTTTCCGTCGGCAAGGCGTTCGAGCGCATCGTGGATCTTCCGATCGATCTCGATCCCCTGGTGCACGAGACGTGCGCGTGTCGCGTAGCTGCGTTCCCCCGGAATGCGGATTTCCGTGATTCCGGTCTGTCGAGGCGTGGCCTTGATCGCGCCGATGCGCCGGCTGACCTCGTGGCGATACGCATCCGGCGATAGAAACAGGTCAGGCTTGAACGCGAAGAACATATATCCGCTCACCGCGGCCGCCGATGGTACCCCGGCGGTCAGGGCGCCGAGCGCGTCCATGGCCAGCGCAAGTCCGAAGCCTTTGTAACCACCCTCCGGGCCACCGAACGGAAGCAGCGCGCCCTCGTGGGCGGTTACGGCGTCCGTGGTCGGCTCTCCGTCCGGCCCGAGCGCGACACCAGCGGGGATCGCTATGCCGAGGCGGGCGCGGAACTGCAGGTCGGTTCCCATGAACGCCGAGGTCCCCATGTCGATGACAAGCGGATCGCTGTCTG
This sequence comes from Acetobacteraceae bacterium, assembly GCA_035696165.1. Taxonomy (GTDB): domain Bacteria; phylum Pseudomonadota; class Alphaproteobacteria; order Acetobacterales; family Acetobacteraceae; genus Palsa-883. The sequence continues at coordinate 14,966 of DASRQX010000429.1, forward strand.
CCGGAAAACCGAAGGCAATCGGGTTGGTGCCGAGTGCCGGCCGCGTACCGCCGAACGGCGCCACTGCCGGCGGAGCCGCAACCGTGTGGATCACGACCAGGCCGGCACGGGCGATCATTTCGCAATAGTAAGCGCTGCGTCCGGTCATCCAGGTATTGCCGAGGCAAATGACAGCAAGCCCATGCGCCTGCGCGCGGTGGATGGTCGCTTCAGACGCACGATAGGCGGCGATCATGCCCGTCGTGTTGCCGCCATCGAGCAGGGCGGCGGCTCCGGTCTCGCGTACCACGCTGACGGGGTGTCGGGGCTGCCGGAAATTCGGGTAGTCGACGACGTTCAGCAGTTTCGGCAGGCCGGAATATTCGTAGCCGCACAGGGCCGCATCCAGCACATGATCCGTCAGGATGCGCGCGTCCTCGTCGTCGAACCCGGCGCCGCGCATCGCGGCTTCCCCCAATGCGCGCGCTTCATCGACACTCAGGTGGATGCGGTCGTTGCCGGTCCCGTCGGTCATCGTTCAATCCTGGTCGTTGGCTACGCCAGCGTGCCGCCGGATCGCACGGCGTGTCCACCTCGCGCGCCTGAAAGCGCGTGCCGCTTCCGGAACGAAACCTCCGGCCTGATCACCGGCCCCGCGGTCCGACTTGTCGAGACGCCTTCCGCGCTATCGCGGGCGAAGGCCCCACGAGCGTTAAAATAGTGCATGCCCAGGATACCAGACCTCAGACCGCCCTGACCCTCGGTCGGTTCGTCGCCGGGTCCAGCGCCCGCGCCAAAGCCGGCGCCTGACCTGACCGAGCAATTTTCCGTCACCATCAACCAGGCGAAGACCACCAGCAGATCGCAGGTGGCACAGATCGCGCCGGCCCTGGGGGAACCGACGCCGCATCTCGGTATCGTCGTCCGTGCAGCAGCCTGCGTGGCCGGATAGTGGAACCTGGAACCCGGGCGATCCGGATCGGTCTGCGGCTCGTCGAGTTTCCCCACGGCTTGTCACGCAAGCTTCATCCGATGGCAATCGGACTGACGTACCCTCCGAGTAACCCACCGCCGCGCGATCGCATGATCGCCGTCGCCGGTCCCCTTCACAACGGAGTTGCCAATGCATAGGTTGATCACGCTTGCCGCCGCGGCGGGGATGGCGCTGGCTGTCAACGCAGCCCAGGCAGCCGCCCCCGACTGTCCCAACGGGGGCACCGTCCGCATGGGGGTCGAACCATACGACGCCACTGCGAAGCTGGTGCCGATCTACGGCCACATCGCCGACCTGATCAGCAAGAAGCTCGACTGCAAGGTCGAGGTGTTCATCGCCACCAGCTACAATGCCGAGATCGAGGCGATGCGCAACGACAAGCTGGAATTCGCCGAGTTCGGCCCGCTGGGCTACGTTCTCGCGCATGAGGTGGCAAAGGCCCAAGCTGTTGCGTCGTTCGCCGACAAGGCAGGCAAGCCCGACAGCTACACCGCCGGCATCGCCACCTGGCCCGGTTCGGGCATCACCAAGCTGGCGGACGTGGCCGGCAAAAGCTTCGCCTATGCCGATCCGGCGTCCACCTCAGGTCACCTGTTTCCGGCCTACTGGCTGGCGAAGAACGGGATCGATCCCGATAAGGGGATCAAGGGCTACTATGCCGGCTCGCATGCGGCGAGCTACGAGGCGTTGCTCAACCACAAGGTGATGGCCGGCGAACTGAACAGCGAGCAGATCGCCTCGGCCACGGTGTCCGGCAATTACAAGCCGAGCGATTTCGTCGAACTGTGGCGCTCCGACCCAATCCCGATCGACCCGATATGCGTATACGGCGGGCTGCCGGATGGCTTCAAGGCGCGGTTGACCACGGTGCTGCAGAACCTTGACCTGACCGATTTGCCAGCCGACGACAAGAAGATCATCGGCTTCAATGGCACTCGCCTGGTGCCGCAGAACGATGCCGCGTTCGACCTTATCCGCGACCTGGTGAAGGTTCTGCACATCGACCTCAAGAAGCTGAGCTGAATGGGCGGGGCATTGATCGAGGCCGATGGTCTGGGCATGCGCTACGCGACCGGGCGGCTGGCGCTGGATGGCGCCAATCTGTCCGTGGCCGCGGGCGAACTGTTGGTGGTGCTTGGTCACAACGGCTGCGGCAAGTCGACGTTGCTGAAATGCATCGCCGGCCTGCTGCGCCCGACCGCCGGTCGCGTGCTGGTGGCCGGCCGCGACATCACTTCGTTGTCCGGCCGCGCCTTGTCCGAGGGGCGCATGGCCATGGCCATGGTGTTTCAGCAGGCGCGGCTGGTCGCGCGACGCAGCGTGCTGGCCAATGTGGTGTGCGGCACCCTGGGGCGGCACCAGACATTCGCGTCCGCGATCGGGATACTGCCGCGCGCGGAAGCGCCGCTCGCCATGGCATGCCTGGAGCAAGTCGGCCTCGCCGGCTTCGCCGAACAGCGCGCCGGGACGCTGTCCGGTGGCCAGGCGCAGCGCGCCTCGATCGCGCGTGCGTTGGCGCAGCGGCCTGCCGCGCTGCTGGCCGACGAGCCGGTGGCCAGCCTGGATCCCGAAGCCTCCGAGGAGGTGATGCGGCTGCTGCGCCGTATTTCCGCCGACGGTGGGTTGGGGGTGATCTGCGTGCTGCATCAGCCGGTGCTGGCGCGTCGTTACGCCGACCGCATTGTGGGCATGCGCCAGGGACGCGTGTTGTTCGATGCCGTGCCGAACGCCATCGCGGATGACCGGATGCAGGCGCTGTACCAAGCCGTGGCCGCATGAGCGCCACGGTGGAGGACCGCGTCGCGCGCGACCGCGCCGCGCGTGGCGGCCTGACCACGACCGGTCGCTGGGGTGGCAGCGCGCTGGGCTTCATCGGACTGTTCGTGTTCCTTGTCATGCTCGGGCAAGCCACGTTCGTGGTGCAGGCACGACCACAGGACCTGATCACCGGCGCGCACGGTATGGCCGATATCCTGCGTCGCGCCATGCCGCCGGACTTCTCCAAGCTGCAATCCGAGCTGTGGCCGGCGCTGGAGACGGTCGACATCGCCTTCTTCGGCACCACCGTCGCCGTC
>DASRQX010000430.1:0-7519 GCA_035696165.1 Acetobacteraceae bacterium
GTTCAGCGCCACCGCGGACGACGAGGGCTGCACGAAATCCACCGTCTGGCGCGACCCGACATTGAAGCTCTGCCAGTTGATCGCCGCCCGCTGGCTGCTTTGCGTGATCGTCGTCGTGCTCGCGCTGCTGCCGATCGAGGCGCTGCCCGCTGTTACGACACCGCCGCCCGGGCGTGCGTTCGGCGCGGGCTGCGCCCGGCCGGGCGTGGCAAAAACCAGCAATGCACTTGCCTGCAACGCAGTGCTGAGCAGCAGCGCGGACCGGCTGCATCGTGCCATTCCGAGCAGACTGGCCGGCTCCTGCCTGTCCCGTGTCCGCCGCCGTCCATGCGCCATCCAAGTTTCCTCCGTTTCGGACCGGCTGGCGCTGCGGCGTTTTCCCCCCGCAGGCCTCGATTTAGTACCGTACCAGTACCCGCCAGTAGAATGCGCCCCCGTAAAGAGGCGAAACGCCCGCCCCGGATCCAGTGGGAAAACGATTGAACCGGGCCAGGCCTTCGAAATCCAACTCCACACGCGACGTGACCTGCATGCGCATACCACCGCCAGCGGAACTGAGGTGGACATTCGGATCAGTTGACTGGTTGTTCCAGGTCTCACCCCAGTCGTAGAACAGGTAGAACTGTGTTGAGGCATCCGGCGGCAGGCGGACCGCGCTCAAGTCAAGCGCGGTATTGAGCTGCAGCTCCGCGGTAGCAGCGAGCGCCTTATCGCCGGTGACCTGGCCCGAATAGTAGCCGCGGGTATACTGCATGCCACCCAGGTAGAACTCCTCCGACAGTGGCAGAATGTCGCCGGTGACCTGTCCGGCAACCAGTCCCATCAGCGCCAGCGACGAGCCCTGCCACGGGCTGAACAGTGTCTGGGTACGGCTGAGCTGGAAGTCGAACTTGGTGAAATTGGTCTGCTCGCCCAGCCGCGCTGCGTTCGGCGCGTTGCTGGGCGAGGCGCCGAGGATTTGCAGGCCCTGAGAGACGCGTGCCGAGGCGGAATTGAGTGCCGACCGATCGGCGCCCAGCAGCAGGTCCGTCATTGCGTAGTCGGCGCTCAATCGCAGGACGCGCAACGAGTCGTAGCTGCTCAGCACCGATGGGGTGCCGAGATCGACGATCGATTGGATGCCGTCGAAGGTCAGGTGCAAATTAAGCGTCTGCTGGCGCGAGCGGATGACCGGGTAGCTCAATTGTGCGCCGAACACATCTGTCGTGCCCAGGTAATTCTGCAAGGCGAGCGGGCCGGTCGGTACGGTTGCCCCGGCACCGCCATAGACGCGCAGCTTGAGGCCTGACCCGCCGAGGAACACCTCGATGGCGGCCTGGCCGAACGTCTCGCTGTTGGGGAAGGTGTGATAGAGTTCGACCTCGCTCCGCTCGCCGAACTCGCTGAAGCTGTTGAAGTCGACGACGCCGAGCGCCTCGATCGGTCCGGTGTGGACAAAGGCGCGGTTATCGACGGTGGCGAGGCCCGATACGGCCTGACGGCTGACCTGGGCGATCAGGTTCAGCGCACCCGGATCGTCGGCGGAAGGTTGCAGGACCGCGTGCAGCGTGACCCCCGGCACGTCCTGGGCCAGCAGCAGGTAGCGCTCGAGCGTCGCCGAATTGATCGGCTGCACCTCGGTCAGGTGATTGAGGAAGCGCAACACCTGCGTGCCGGCCGGGCCGATATCGCCGTCAAGCTTGACGCTGGCGATGTGTCCCTCGGTGACGATGTAGCGCAGCCGGCCGCTGGGAACATCGAAGTTGACCGAAACGGCCGACAGCACGTAGCCGTCGGCACGGTAGCGTTGCAGGATCGCGATGCGTGCGGCATCGATCTGTGTCAGCGGGACGGCCGGCCCGAGCAGTCCGGCGGTCAACGCCGTGATCTCCGGCAGCGGATAGGCGGTAACACCTTCGACCGCGACCGAGGTCACCCGGACCGGCTGGGCCGGCACTTCCGTGCTCGGGGCTGGCGCTGGAGCCGTCAGGCTTGGGGCCGAAACGGACGGCAGTGCCGGGGGCAGGATGCGCGGGATCGGCGAGCCCTGCGGCACCGCCGTGGGTGATGTCTGCGCGGTGGCAGGGACTGGCAAGGCAGACGCAACGAGCAACGCGGCCAGGCCGATCATGCCCAGTGTTGGACCAGTCTGGCTCAGCCCAGCCCGGCTCAACCAAAGCCGGCCCAACCAAGCCCGGCGGACCCTGCCACCGTTCCGACCGTTCTGCTTTAGGACGTTGACGATCCGCACAATCTTGCTCCGTGGTCACGCGGTCGCTCAGCGCGGCGCGTCAGAACACCATACATCAGCAAAATGAAGCCAATCACGTATGCGCGCATACGCCATCCGGCTCGGTGAAGGTCCTGGGCGAGCGCCGTACGGCAGCTTGACGATCAGCCGATCGTCGGTATGGCTGCCCCATCGTTGTCATCGAGTCCCCCACCTGATCGTCCCCGCCCGATCGCTATTGCGCTTCACGCTCGGCTTCTCGCGAGCCTTTTGCCTTGTAGCCAGACGCGCCCGGCGGCGTCCACAAGATTGGCCCGTGGGGAAGGCCGCCCGGTCCTGTCCGCGCAGATTGGCTTCACGTGACTATCGAGTCGCGAATCGTACATGATTCGCAGAACGATGTCTCCACTCGCGGAACGGTGTCTCTCCGGCGTCCGCATCCTGCATCTCAGGTCGGGCGGCGGGGTCTGTCATCCGGATCGAACCCCGACCGAGACGACCATCCAGCCGGTCGCACACCCGCGCGCCGACATTCGCGGCTAGCGGTGCCTCGCGGGCCGGTTTGGTACGCCGTTGCGGGCAACTACCGCACGCCTGCGAGCAGGCCGCCATCCACGGGAATTGTCGTTCCGGTGATGTAGGCGCCGCGCGGCGAGACCAGCAGCGCCACCAGCGCGGCAATGTCCGCCGGCGTGCCGATCCGGCCAAGCGGGATCCCGGCGGCGAAGTCGCTCATCACCTTGCCCGACTGCTCGGTGACCTTGTGCAGCCGCGGCGTCTCGACCAGGCCGGGGGCGATGGTGTTGATCGTGATGCCGTCATGGCCAAGCTCAATCGAGGCGGTCTTGGCGAAGCCCATCACCGCCGCCCAGGTGGCCACTGACAACCCGAACCCGGGTTTCGGTTCCAGCATCGAGATCGCGGTGACGTTCAGGATGCTGCCGCCCCCCGCGGCTTTCAGGTGTGGCACCACGGCGCGCGTCAGGCGGACGACGCTCATCAGGTTCTGCTCGACCGCCTTGCGCCAGGCCTCGTCGTCGAACTCGAGCACCCCGCCAAGCGGCGGCGCCCCGTCGTTGTTGACCAGGGCATGCAGCGCACCGAAATGATCGACCGTCGTTGCAATCGCGCGCTCGCAGTCCGCGGCGCGGCGGATGTCGCACTGGATCGGCAGGACCTCGGCACCGGTTTCGCGCGTGATCCGTTCGGCGGCGGCTTGCAGCGCCGGCGCGCGGCGCGCGGTGATAGCCAGGCGCGCGCCTTCTTCCGCCAGCGTGTGCGCAATGCCGTAACCGATGCCCTGGCTGGCGCCGTTGACCAGCGCGACGCGTCCGGCGAGCCCGAGATTCATTGCCGCGCGGCGCCCGCCGTCAGGTCGTGGCCGAGCTCGGCCAACAGTCGTTCCGCGTTACGGTGGAACAATTTTTCCACCATGTGATCGGACAGGCCGAGCTGCGCCCAGTCGGCGCGCAGCCGATCATAGGTCAGCAACGGATAGTCCGCGCCGAACATGACGCGGTCCTGCAACCGGCGCGCGATCTCGCGTTTCAACTCGTCGGTCAGATAGCGCGGGGACCAGCCGTGCAGTTCGTACCAGACATTAGCCTTATGCAACAGAATGGCGATCATTTCGGACTGCCATGGCCAGGCGGGACGGCCGGCGATGATGGTCAGTTCGGGAAACCGAGCCGCTACCAGATCGAGATGCCGCGGGTGGGAGTGGTCGAGCACGATGCCCATGCCGCCGCGGAAGCCGGCGCCGAGGCCGGTCGTGCCCACAAAGATCAGCACCGGCACCCTGGCCTGGATGCACAGATCGTAGAACGGGAACCACGCCGCATCGCTTGCCGGCAGGCCGCCGCCACCCGACGCGCACAGTCCGACGAAGCCCGAGGCTGCGTCCAGACAGCGACGGAACTCGGCGAGCGCCGGCGCACCAAGTTCCGGCTGGAAGTGGAGCCAGTTGCCAATGATCAATTCGGGGAAACGGCGCTGCGTCGCGAAGGCGTAATCGTGCAGCGGTGCCGCTTGCTCGATTGGAACGAATTTGGTGAAGCCGAAATCGAGGATGGCGCGGACATTCGCCTGCGCGAAGTCGCCCGCCATCTCTTCCTCGGTGCGGTACGACGGGATCGATCGCCAGGTACCGTGTTGCCGCGCCAGTTCGGCCTCGGTTTGCAGCACATAGCCGCGCCGCGTAGCCCAGTGCGAGTGCAGATCGATAATGCGTATCGTTTCGGCCGCGCTACTCATGCTGTTGTCCCCGGGGCGGTCGTTCCCTGGGTGGTCGTCCCTTGGGCAGTTGTGCCCTGCGCCGTTGTCCCCTGGGCCGTCGTCCCCTGGCTGGATTGCAGCCTGCCCAAGATCAAGGCGCGCAACGGTTCCTTCTGGATCTTGCCGGTCGGCGTGCGCGGCAGGTCAGCCAGAACCTCCACCACCTCGGGCAGCTTGTAGGTGGCAATCTTCGGACGCAGGAAACCCACCACGTCGTCAAAACCCAATGTACGTCCAGCGCGCGGCACAACGCAGGCGCAGGTGCGCTCGCCGAGCCGAGCATCGGGGATGCCGATCACCGCCGCGTCGATGATATCCGGATGCTGGTACAGCACTTCCTCGATCTCGCGCGGATAGATGTTGGCGCCCCCGCGGATGATCATTTCCTTCTTGCGTCCGACGATGCGCAGCAGGCCGTGCGCGTCGAAGGTGCCGAGATCGCCGGTCCGGAACCAGCCATCCGCGGTGAAGGACCGGGCGTTGGCATCGGGATTGTTGTAGTAGCCGATGGTGACGGAGGGGCCATGCGACAGGATCTCGCCCACCGCGTCCGGCGGGCATTCCCGATCGTGCTCATCGAGAATCTTCGACTGTACCTCCGGAATCACCGGGCCGCACGTGCCGCACACGGCCTCGGGATCGTCGGTCGGCCGGGTCCAACTCTGAAAACCGGTTTCCAGCATGCCGTAGAGTTCCAGCAGGTCGCCGCGCAGATGGGTGCGGAACGCGCGGATCACCTCGATCGGGCAGGAGGCGCCGCCGGTGACAACCGTTTGCAACGACCTGAGATCGAACCGTTCGATATCAGGACTGTTCAGCATTGCTACCAGGTGCGCCGGGGCGCAGCAAAAATAACTGACCCGTTCGCGCTCGATCAGCCGCATTGCGCCGACCGCGTCGAACACGTCCAGCATGATCAGCGCGCAGCCGGCCTCCAGCGCCTGCAGGACATTGAGCAGCCCCCAGTTCATTCCGGCCGGCAGGAACACCAGCACGACGCTGTCGCGCGTGATGGCGTGGCCGCGATTGGCAAAGCGGATCGCGCTGTTCGTCGTGTTGTGAAGGTGCATGACGGCCTTCGGGTCGCCCGTGGTGCCGGAGGTGAAAGCAACGCGTGCCAGGTCATCGCCGTGCGGACGGCGCGCACGCAGCGCCGAGTCCGAGACTTCAACCGGCCCGTCTCGATCGAGCCCGGTCTGGTCGAGCCCGGTCTGGTCGAGATACATGCGCAGGTCGAAGATATCGTCAGGCACATCCGATCCGACCGCCATCACGTGGCGCAGCCCGGGCAGGGCGGGGCGCACCTCGCGCACCATCGCCAGGTAGTCGAAGCGGCGGAACACCACCGGGCAGATGAAGACGGCGGCGCCGGTGTAGCGCAGCACGAACTCGATCTCGCGCGAGCGGAAGTCGCTGTGCACCTGGCAGAACGGAATGCCCGCAAGCATCGCCGCGTTGACCACGATGGCGAACTCGGTCCAGTTCGGCAGTTGCAGCGCGATGACGTCGTCACTTGTCAGGCCGAGGCCGATGAGCAGGCTGGCGAGGCGGCGGCTGCGTTGCGCGTAGGAGGCATAGCCAAGCCGCACGCGGGCATCGACGAGCGCCAACCGGTTGGGTTGCTCACGCGCCTGGCGTTCCAGCAAGTCCACCGTCGTTCCGTCCGTCCAATATCCGGCGCGCCGATAGGCGGCGATCTGCTCCGGCGCATGGCGGATGCTGTCGATCTTCACGGCGCCTCCCCGCATCGCGCGCCGTTGGCCGCTTACGGGCCTTGCGCGATTTTGGAGACGCTTGCATCGGCGCCGAGGACTGTCAAAGCCGGCGCCTCAATTGGAATGCCGACGCCTCGATCGAAATGTTTGGCGCGCCCTACTGGACTCGAACTTCCGCCCCGCCTTGCCAAGGCCGGGCTTGGCCCCATGGGCAGCCATTCGCCGGCAGGTCTCAGTGGACGCCACGCAGGAAAGGACGGGCTGGCCAGGGTGGGGGGTGCAGCGAGGGGCATCGGGTGAAGGGCCCGGGGGCCTGCCCATCGTCCGCGAGACAGCAAGCAAGGATTCACCGCGGAGAAGGCCGAGGACCAGGAGGGCCACGAAGAAGGTGGAAATGGCGCTTCGCGCGCCCGCGGCGTGGGCCGCGATGGAACTGCCGGAGCGGGTCGCGCAGGTGGAGCGAGAGTTCGGCTGAACGGATCCTCGGCGCGCGGTTGGGCGCGCGCGGTTGGGCGCGCGCGGTTGGGCCGGCGCCTGAACGTGCGTGGGCAAGCTTGCGGCGGGTTGGCGGCGCGCCCATCTTAGTTAGTTTGTCGGAGTGACTAACGATGCACCTGTCGGACCTTGGAGTGACACCCGGCGGGATGATCCCGCCTCTGCTCCGCTGTTCTTGCGCCGTTCCGATGGTTCGCTCTGCGCGCCAGCCATGCGGTGCGGGCGGCGGGCGCATTTTTTTTTGCAATAATGCGGGTCGACTCCATGCGACGGTCGGCTGCACCAACCCCTGCCACCGGAATTGGCCGGTCGAGGCCCCGGCCATGCCGATGAGGACGGAGGTGGCGGCTGACGCGCTTTTTTTCTGCGAAATTGTGCAACAACCCCGACCTCCTCCGGGGCAGGCACCTGGCAACAGTCTGCCGCGCCAGAGCATGCCGCTGGCGTCGGCCCGCCGAGGCCCGGCCATGCTGATGAGGACGGAGGTGGCAGAGGACGCACTTTTTCGCGAAATTGTGCGCCAACCCCGGCCTCCGTCGGGGCGGGCCCCTGGCAACAGTTTGCTGCGCTAAAGGTTGCCGCTGGCATCGGCCGGTCGAGACCCGGCCCTGCCGATGGGAGCAGCGGTGGCGGCGGGCGTGCTTCTCGCGAAATTGCACAACAACCCTGGCAACAGTTTTGTGCAACAACCCTGGCAACAGATTTGCGCAACAACCCTGGAAACAGTTTGCTGCGCCAAAACTCGCCGCTGGCATCGGCCGGTGGAGACCAGGCCCTGCCGATGAGAGCGGCGGTGGCGGTGGACGCGTCTTTTGCGAAATATTTC
>DASRQX010000431.1:0-6639 GCA_035696165.1 Acetobacteraceae bacterium
CGGATTGAGTGCTTCATTGGGCATCTCAAGGAGCAGCGCCGCATCGCCACCCGATATGACAAGCTCGCCACCAGCTTCGTGGGATTCGTCTTGCTCGGATGCATCCGCATCTGGGCGAGGTTTGTCCACAGGGCCTAGGACACGATGGTGGGCCAGGTGCCGCGCGGCGGCTGGCGCCGAGCTTGGCTGAGGCGCTGCGGATCACGACACCGGCCGGGAGGGGGAAACCGAGCGTGCGCGCGGAACTCGAGGCGTTGTTCGGGGCGGCGGCGCCGGTGGGGCGGATGGCGGGGGCGGTGACGCCGGTGGGTGCGACTGCGGTGTTCGGTGGGGGTTGTGCGCAACGACCCTTCGCGGAGGCTGGTGGGGATTGTGTGCAACGACCCTTCGCGGAAGTTGGTGCGGGACGGCGTGCGCGGTGATTGTCCTCTCTTCGCGACCCAAGGCCATAGCCGGGCGAGGTGTATAACAGCGCCGGGGCCGGCCATGGTGGCCACGGTCCTGTGGGCGCCGGTGTCCCACTCGCAGACCGCGAAAGTCGAAGTCGCGACAAAGACCCTTTATGGAGCGGGGGGCCGGACGCGCGGGGCTGGCTTATGGCGCGGGCACGGTCGGCGCCGCGGCGTGGTGTTCGCGAGGCCAGGGGTGGGCCGGGGGATGGTTGGACGCGGGAGGTTGGGCGCGGCGCGGTGGGGCGGGCATGGCAGCGGTGAAATCGTGCGAGACCATGTGGGTGGGGGCGTGGTAGCGGCTCGGGACTTGGAGGGCTGGTGCGGGCGGCTCGACCCTCACCCTCGACGCTTCGCGTCTCGACCTCTCCCGCTTGCGGGAGAGGTAGACGGTTGGCCTCGTCCGCTTGCGGCAGGTGTCTTGCGGCAGGTGTACTTTCGGCCTGTCCGGCGTGGGCTGGACGGCGCTCGCGCGGGGCGGCATGGTTTCGGCACAACGCCGCCCGGTGCTTGCCAAGCGCCGTCGGTGTAACATCTATGGCACCAACGCGAATGCCAGGAAGCTTGACCCAATGAACGTGATCATCGGCCAGAACACTGCCGCGCCCGGCGTCACCGCGGGACCCGCCGGCATCGCGACCGACTCCCCCCCCGGTACAATCCCCGCCGGCACCATCGTTGACGGCGACCAGAAGACCTTTATGCGCGATGTCATCGAGGCCTCGCGCACAGTGCCGGTGCTGGTCGACTTCTGGGCGACCTGGTGCGGCCCGTGCAAGCAACTCACGCCGACGCTCGAGAAGGTGGTGCGCGCCGCCGGCGGGCGGGTGAAGTTGGTGAAGATCGACATCGACGCCAACCGCGGGCTGGTCCAGCAGCTTGCGCAACTCGGTTTGCCGATGCAGTCGGTGCCAACGGTGGCGGCGTTCTGGCAGGGTCAGATCGCCGACCTGTTCCAGGGCGCGGTACCCGAGTCGGAGGTGAAGCGCTTCGTTGAGAACCTGCTGAAGGCGGCCGGTGGGCAGATGCCGACGGCCGACCTGCTGGCGGAGGCCAAGGCGGCGATGGAGCAGGGCGACGCACTGGGCGCCAGCGAGATCTTCAGCGAGTTGCTGGCCCAGGAGCCGGAGAACGGCGACGCCTGGGGTGGGCTGATCCGCGCGCTGATGGCGCTGGGGCAGGAGGACCAGGCGAAGGAGGCGCTCGCGCAGGTGCCGGAGAAGCTGGCCGAGCATGCCGAGATCGCCGGTGCCCGCGCCGCGCTGACGCTGGCCGAGGAGGGGCGCGCGGCCAAGGGCCAGCTTGCGACGCTGGAGGCTCGGCTGGCGGCCGATCCGGCCGACCACCAGGCGCGCTACGACCTGGCCACGGCGCTGAACGCGATGGACCAGCGCGAGCAGGCGGCCGACGCGCTGCTGGAGGTCTTCCGCCGCAATCGCACGTGGAATGACGACGCGGCGCGGCTGCAACTGCTGAAGTTCTTCGAGGCGTGGGGGTTCGACGATCCCGCGACAATGGCCGCGCGTCGAAAACTGTCCGCCCTGCTGTTCGCCTGATGGCGGCATTCCACCCGCGCGCGGAAGACCTGCCGAGCGAATTTCCGGTCTTCCCGCTCGCGGGCGCTCTGCTGCTGCCGCGTGGCAAGTTGCCGTTGAATATATTCGAGCCGCGCTACAAGGCTTTGACCGAGGACGCGCTCGGCGCTGGGCGTATGTTCGGCATGATCCAGCCTGATCCGACGAAGCCCGAGGGACCGGGTGGCCCCAGCCTGTTTCGCGTCGGCTGCCTGGGCCGGTTGTCGGCGTTCAGCGAAACCGATGACGGGCGGTATCAGGTTACCCTGACCGGGCTGCTCCGCTTCGTGGTGGCGGAGGAGTTGGAGGGGCGGCGCGGCTATCGCCGGTTGCGCGGCGACATGGCGGCGTTTGTCACTGACCTCGATCTGTCGCCCAAGCCGATCGAGGTGGCGCGCGACACGATGATGACCGCGTTGCGCGGCTACTTTACGCATCGCGGAGTGGAGGCGAACTGGGATGCGATCAAGCGGCTGACCGACGACAACCTGGTGATCACGCTGGCCATGGTCTGCCCGTTCGAGCCGGCGGAGAAACAGGCCCTGCTGGAGGCTGGCACCGTCGCCGACCAGGCGGAGATGCTGTTGACCTTGCTGCGCATGGGCGCGGTGGGCCCGGATGCGTCGGGCGGGCGGGCGCTGAGTTGAGCGAGTGGGTGGTGCGTTGACCGACGAGCCAACCCGGCCGGCCGAGGCCCAGGCCCCGTCGTCGCCCGGACGGTCGTCAGCCGGGCCGCCGGCATCCGAACCGTCGCCGGCAGCACTGTCGCCGCCCGCGTTGTCGCCTATCGATCCGCGACTGTTGGAGATCCTGGTCTGCCCGCTGACCAAGGGCCCGCTGGAGTATGATCGGGCCGCCGGAGAGCTGATCAGCCGCCAGGCGGGCCTCGCCTACAAGGTGCGCGACGGTATCCCGATCATGCTGGTCGACGAAGCCCGCAAGCTCGAGGACTGATGCCGATCGCGGTCGAGATCCGTCTGGAGAAAGCGACCCAGGTGCTAGAGGTGGCGTTCGACGACGGCGCGCGGTTCAGTTTGCCAGCGGAATATCTGCGGGTGGAGAGCCCGAGCGCCGAGGTGCAGGGACATGGGCCGGGGGGCAAGAAGATCGTCCCCGGCCGCCGCCATGTCGGGATCATCGGCATCGAGCCGGTCGGCAATTACGCGGTGCGTCTGCTGTTCGACGATCTGCACGACACCGGCATTTACTCCTGGGACTATCTGCACGAACTCGGGCGCGAGCGTGAGCGGCGTTGGCTGGTGTATTTGGATGCGCTGAAGGCGGGCGGCCTGAGCCGGGAACCGGAGCGGCGGTAGTGGCATGTCCGGGTTGGTCGGTTTGCGGGAGAGATGGCTCGCGTCGGGTCGATACGCTGCCGGAGAGGCAAGGCGGCGATGTTTGATAGCGCCGCCCGGTGCGTTATGTCGTTACGATCGACGACGCCGACGGCGAAATACGATGCGGCATCGATAGGAGTTTGCACGAGTTATACCAACGGCATTGAACATTGACGCACGGGCCGCTACTGCCTCGTCATGCCGGCGAAGGCCGGTATCCACGACTTTCTTTGCTGCAACGAAGGCAAGTCGGGGATCCCGGCCTTCGCCGCCATGACGGGGTGTAGCACCGAAGGGTCGATCATTCAGGCGCCTGGTATTACATCCGTGGCCGGGGCCTTGCCCGGCTGGACGGTGGCGTTGCGGGGCGACACTCGATCAAGTGATTCCCGTCGCGGAAAAAATGCGCTAACATCTCGATGGTATGATTGGGGTATCTCCGAATGGCTCCTCCGGCGGCGCGTGCGACAGACCTGGTGCTGCAGTCGGCGCCGCATTGCCATGCCCCGATGCATCCGGCGGCGCTGGTCCCCACGCCGGCGCCACACCCGCCGATGCCGCTGGAGATCATCCCGCCCTGCTGCCCTACGGTTCTGATCGGCGGCCAGCCTGCGGCGCGGGCGACTGATCAGAGCCAGCCTTGCATGATCCCGGTCTGCATTCCGGGCGGGCCGGGGATGATCGCCAAGGGCTCGGCCACCGTCATGATCGGCAAGCTGCCGGCCGCGCGCGTCGGTGATCCGACAACGCACGTGGCGTGCGTCGGACCGATCCCTGGCCCGTCGGGCACCATCACCGGTCCAGGCTGTCCCACTGTGATCATCGGCGGCTGATCCGCGGTGCGCCGCGGCCACTTCGCCGCCTTTGCGCCGCACTGTCCTCGCTGTGCCCGCGCTGGCGTCGGGCGGCACGTGCTGGCCCTTGCGGACGTTCGCGCCGAGCGGGCGGGTGAGGTGATCACCGGGGTCCTGCACTGTTCAAACCCGATGTGTCAGCAGGAATACCCGATCCTCGATGGCATCCCGCTGCTCGTGCCCGAGGTGCGCACGCTGCTGGCGGAGCGCGGGATCGAACTGCTGATGCGCGATGATCTCGACCCGGTGCTGGAGAGCCTGATCGGCGACGCGATGGGTCCCGACGGCTGGTTCGATGTGATGCGCCAGACCATGTCGAGCTACGCATGGGACGGCTGGGCCGATCTGGACCCGGACGAAGCCCCGTCCGAGGGTGGGCCGGTTCCCGGCGCGGTGCGTCGCTGCCTCGACCGGCTGCTCGATATGGCTGGGCCGGTCGACCGCGTCGAGCTTGCGCTGGACGTCGGCTGCGGCGCCGGACGTAGCGCGTTCACCCTGGCGGAGCGGCATTCAGGGGCGCTGGTGCTCGGGATCGATACGAATCTCGGACTGTTGCGGCTGGCGCACGGTGCGGTGCACGGCACGGTCAGTTATCCGCGCCGGCGGATCGGGCTGGTCTACGATCGCAGGCGCTTCGCGGTGTCCCGCACGGGCCTGGAACGGCTGGACTTCTGGGCCTGCGATGCGATGGCCCTGCCGTTCGCCGACGCAACCGCGGATCTCGTCGTGGCGCTGAACGTGCTCGACTGCGTGGCGGAACCGCGTCGGCTGCTGGCCGGCCTCGCCGACAGTCTGCGCCGCGACGGACGGCTGCTGCTGGCGACGCCGTATGATTGGTCGACGCGCGCGACCCCGGTGGAGACCTGGATCGGCGGGCACTCCCAGCGGGCGGCCCATGGCGGGGCGGCCGAGCCGTTCCTGCGCGCGCTGCTGGCCACGAGTGAACATCCGCAGTCGGTGGCGGGCCTGCGGCTGCTGGACGAGATATCGGCATGGCCATGGCAGACCCGCCTGCACGAGCGCAGCACAGTCAGCTATCGCAGCCACCTGCTGGCGCTGGCGCGAACCGCTGGGTGAACCCGGCGGTGTCCTGTCAGGACCACGAAGCCCGGCAGGAGACGAAGCCCGTCAGAATACGAACATACCGGGCGCGACGACACTGCCGACCCCGAGCACGATGCCGACGATGCCCATCACATAGGAGAACACCAGCAGTGGACCCGCCGCCGTGATCACCGAGGCGGTGGCAAGCACGATGCCAAGGTCGAGTGCCGCGGCGGCGTTGTCGAGTGAATGCGAACGCTCCAACGCAGTCGCGCGCTCCTCCTCGTAGCGTGTGGCGCGGGCGGCGAGCGCGTCCTTGCCGCTCTTCGGATCCTTCTCGTAATGCTGCTGGTCGTCGGTGAGGCGCTTCAGCACATTTTGGCGTAGCGCGAGACGCTCCGGCGACACCGGGTCGTCCAGGCTGGCGCCGATGCTGGCGAGATCGTGCGCGGTGGCGGCGCGGATCGATTTGGCCTGGTACTCGTTCCAGGTGTCCGCGGCGAGAACCGCCTTCTCGGTCAATTCGACCTCCGCATGTTTGGCCTGCTGTTCGCAGACGGCGAGCACGGCGGCCAACACTGCGATGACCAGGGCGGCATGCTTGTTACTGTGCGCGACGTGAGCCGCTTCTTCGGACTCGTGTTTCGTGCTCATGCCTGCCCCTGCGATCCCCGCCGAGTGGCGACATTAGCCTGGATCCCGGCCGTGGGATACGCGCAACAACGCGGGACGCTGACCGTCATTGGGCCGCGATCGCCGAACCGGCACCGTGACGAGTATTTACCGAATGATTTCGTTACGCCGTAGTGTTTTTTGTTAATTTATATTCTGTTCATCTTTGGCGGGTAACATGGTATAGTGCCGCGCGTTCGCTATCGACTCTCGGGCGCATCGCATTGTTCGATGATCGACTGTCGGGCACGCTACCGAGCCGGAACCAACGCGTCCCAGAAAGCCAGGGCGGCCGCTTGGGTCCGGCTGGCTGGGGAACAAGAACGCGTCGAGGTCTGGTGCCGCCGTCGATCGCTGCGGGCCTGCGACGACGGAACGTGATGGGGACGTGATGGCGAGCAGGGCCCGACCGCAGGTGGCGTGGCTGCCCGAGGTGATGCGTGGGCGTGCGATGCTGCTGTCGCGAACCGCTCTCGGAACGGTCGCAACGCTCCTGCTGGCCACTCCCGGCCGGGCGCAGCCCGCGGCGAACGCGCGGCCGGGCGGCGGCGTGGTAACAGCGGGCAGTGCCTCGATCGGCAGCAGCGCGAGCACGACGACGATCACGCAAAGCAGCCAGCGGGCGGCGATCAACTGGCAGAGCTTCAATGTCGGGTCGCGCCAGACGGTGGATTTCGTGCAGCCCTCGTCGTCCGCGGTGGCGCTGAAC